>NZ_CP114902.1:354166-708333 GCF_027497235.1 Micromonospora sp. WMMD1128 | reverse complement strand
GTCCACCCCGTCGTGCACCAGCACGATCATGGCCGGGTCGGTACGCGGCCAGGTGCGGTGGCCGGCCGGGTCGGTCCGGGACCAGCCGGCCTCGTCGACCTGGGTCGGCTGGCCGCTGGACGGCGAGTAGCCGTGCCGCAGGTGCCAGTTGAGCAGCGCCAACGCGGTGGTGAACAGGCCCGCGTCCCGATCGGTCATCAGGTGGCCGACCTCCCGCAGGTGGGCCCGGCGGGTGTCCGGCAGCACCGGCAGCGGCCCGTCCACCGCAAAGACCGGCACCCCGTCCGGTTCGACGCCGAGGAACATCGGCACCGAGCGGGGCACCTCGGGCAGTTCGCCGGCGCCGACCAGGACCAGCTCCGGCGGGGCGGCCTCGCCGCGGACCAGGGCACGGCCCTGGTCCGCGGAGTCCAACACCAGCACCCGGGCCTGCTCCCACGCCTCGGCCAGCCACCCCGGGTCGGTACGCCGATGGGCGGCCCGGTCCAGCGTGGACCGGGCCAGCGGCGGAGCCGGCTCCCCGGTCACGCTCACGCGGAGCCACCTTCCGTTCGCGACTGCGGGGCTCGCAAACCCGGCTCACTCCTCGCGCTCACGCGGAGCCACCTTCCGTTCGCGACTGCGGGGCTCGCAAACCCGGCTCACTCCTCGCGCTCACGCGGAGCCACCTTCCGTTCGCGACTGCGGGGCTCGCAAACCCGGCTCACTCCTCACGCTCACGCGGAGCCACCTTCCGTACGCACCGGGGTGAGCGCCGCCAGCGAGTCGGCCACCCGCGCCGCGTCGCCGAGCACCACGGTGACCGCCCGCGCCGGGGCCAGGTAGCGGGCGGCCACCTCGGCGACGTCGTCCACGGTTGCCGCGGCCAGCCGGGCGGCGTGCTCGGTGAGGAAGTCCAGCCGCAGCCCGTTACCGGCGTACGCGCTGGTCAGCGACGCGAGACCGGCCTGGGTGGACATGCCGAGCTGGAGCGTGCCGAGCGCGTAGCGGCGGGCCTGTTCCAGCTCCTCCGGCTTCACCGGAACGGTGGCCAGCCGGCCCAGCTCGTAGGTGGTCTCCAGCAGCGCCGGCGCGGTCACCTCGGTGGCCACCTCGGCGCCGGCCACAAGCACCGAACCGGCCACCGAGTGCTCGACGAGCGAGTGCGGCCCGTACGTGTAGCCCTTGTCCTCGCGGATGTTCTCCACCCAGCGCGAGGAGAAGTAGCCGCCGAAGATCAGGTTCGCCAGTTGCAACGCGGCGTGGTCGGGGTGGGTGCGGGGCACCGCGGGCAGCGCGAGACGCAGCGAGGACTGCACCGCGCCGGGCCGGTCGACGAGCAGCAGCGGCCCCGGCTCCAGCGGTGGCGCGGGCGGCAGCTCGGCGGTGTGACCGTCGCCCCGCCAGCCGCCGAGCGCCGCCTCGGCCGTGTCGAGCGCCTGCTCCGGCCGGACGTCGCCGACGAGCACCAGCACCGCGCCGGCCGGGTGCACCCGCTCGGCGTGCAGCCGGCGTAACGCGGCCGGTCGGACCGCCCGTACCTGGTCGGGCTCGGGGGTCTGCACCGCGTACGGGTGGCGGCCGTAGACCCGTTTGAGCAGCGCGGTCCGGGCCAGGTGGGAGGGCTGGCTCTGGGCGACCTGGATCCGGTCGACCAGGCGGTCCCGCTCGGTCGCCACCCAGTCGCCCGGGTAGCTGGCGCCGGTGAGCACCTCGGCGAGCAGTTCCAGCATCCGGTCCAGCCCGGTGACCAGGCCCGCGCCGGAGAGCATCAGCCGGTCCGGGTCGAGGCCGGCGGAGAGCCCGCCGCCGACCTTCTGCAGCTCGGCGGCGATCTCGGTGGCGGTGTGCGCCTCGGTGCCGGCCAGCATGGTCTGCGCCAGCATCGCGCCCCGGGCCAGGTGGGTCCGGCCGAACGGCATCCAGAGCCGCAGTTCGACAAGGGGTACGGCGGGGCGGCGTACCGCGATCACGGTGAGGCCGTTGCCGAGCGTGCGCTCGGCCTGCTTCGGCACGGTCAGCCGCTTGTTCGGGCCGAGCGCCGGCAGCGGTCGGACGGTGGTGGCGGTCACTGAGCCACCTCCGTTCGCGACTGCGGGGCTCGCAAACCCGGCTCACTCCTCGCGCTCACTTGGCACCTCCGGCCACGACCTCGACGGATGCGCGGCGCTCGGGCCGCAGGGTGGCGGCGGCGGCGCGGACCTGTTCCTCGGTCACGGCGCCGACCAGCCGGGGCAGGTCGTTCAGTAGTTCCGGCTCGCCGCGCTGCTGTTCCAGCACGGCCATCCGCAGTGCCCGGCCCAGCACCGCGTCGGTGTCCCGCAGCAGGTGGGTGGCCATCCGGGCCTGGGTACGCGCCAGCTCGCCCTCGGTCAGCCCGCCGGTGGCTAGTCGGTCCAGCTCCTCGTCGACGGTGCGCAGCACCTTGTCCACGTCGCCGCCGGGCGGCAGGTGGGCCTGGAGCAGCAGCGCGGTGGGGTCGCGTACGTCGAACGGGTCGCCCATGAAGCCGAGGTAGCCGCCCAGGCTGGTGACCGTGCGGTCGCGCTGCACCAGCCGCTCGACCAGCCGGGAGGCGTCGCCGTCGGTGAGCACCTCGGCCAGCACCACGTAGGGCAGGTAGCCGGTGAAGTCGGTGACCGGGTCGGGCACCCGCCAGGCGCTCGCCACGGCCGGGAGCGGGGCCAGCGCGTCGGTGTACGTGCTGCGCCGCTCGGTGGTCAGGTCGGGTTCGGTGAAGTCGGGCCGCTCCGGGGCGGGGCGGGCCGGCACGTCGCCGAAGTGCCGTTCGACGAGCGTGGTCGTCTCGGCCACGTCGATGTCGCCGCTGATCGCGAGCACCGCGTTGCCGCTGGCGTAGTAGCGGCGGAAGAAGTCGGCGGCGTCGGCCACCGTCGCCGACTCCAGGTCGTCGAAGGAGCCGTAGCCGTCGTGCGCGTTGGGGAAGGTGTCGAACATCACCGGCGGCAGCGTCAGCCAGGGGAACCCGCCGTACGGCCGGTTGAGCACGTTGACCCGGATCTCCTCCTTGACCACGTCGACCTGGTTGCGGAGGTTCTCCTCGGTCAGTCGGGGGCCGCGCATCCGGTCGGCTTCGAGGAAGAGCGCCCGTTCCAGGGCGTTGCTCGGCAGCGTCTCGAAGTAGTCGGTGTAGTCGAGGTGGGTGGAGCCGTTGAAGGTGCCGCCGGCGCCCTGGACGTGCCGGAAGTGGGCGAGCTTCTCCAGGTTCTCCGAGCCCTGGAACATCAGGTGCTCGAAGAGGTGGGCGAAGCCGGTGCGGCCCTGCGGCTCGGAGCGGATGCCGACGTCGTAGACCACCGCCACCCCGATCACCGGGGCGCTGCGGTCCGGGGTGAGCACCACCCGGAGGCCGTTGTCGAGGTCGAACCGCTCGACCGGGTATTTCGTGGCTGGGATCTTCACTCTCCGCGTCGGCACGCGATCGACACTAGCGCCTCCGTACCCGCCGCACCGGCGGTGTGCCCCGGCCGAACGGCGGACAGATCCGGGACAGGTCTTGACGACGACCACCTTCTGCCCCACTCTTCCTATCAACTAAATAGGAATACTGCGGATTGGACGATAGATGAGACGGCTTCCCCTGCGCCGCCTGGTCACCCTGACCACCCTCGCCGCGGTCGGTGCGGCCACGCTCGGCACCACCGCCGCCTGCGGCGACGACAACGACGGCGCCGGTGACTCCGGCCCGGTGACGCTGCGCCTGGGCTACTTCCCGAACATCACCCACGCGCCGGCCGTGGTCGGCGTGGAGAAGGGGATCTTCAAGGAGAAGCTGGGCGGCGACGTCACGCTGGAGACGAAGACGTTCAACGCCGGCCCGGCCGCCATCGAGGCGGTCTTCTCCGGCGCGCTGGACGCCACGTACATCGGTCCGAACCCGACCGTGAACGCCTTCTCCAAGTCGAAGGGCGAGGCGGTCCGGGTGGTCTCCGGCGCCGCGTCCGGCGGCGTCGCGCTCGTGGTCAAGCCCGCCATCACCGCGGTGGAGCAGCTCCGCGGCAAGAAGATCGCCACTCCGCAGCTCGGCAACACCCAGGACGTCGCGCTGCGCTACTGGCTCAAGGAGAAGGGCCTGGCGACCACCAAGGAAGGCGGCGGCGACGTCAAGGTCGTCCCGCAGGAGAACGCGCAGACGGTCGAGACGTTCGGCAGCGGCGCCATCGACGGCGCCTGGGTGCCGGAGCCGTTCGTCTCCCGGCTGGTGAACGCCGGTGGCAAGGTGCTCGTCGACGAGCGCGACCTCTGGCCGGACAAGAAGTTCGTCATCACCAACCTGCTGGTCAGCACCAAGTTCCTCAAGGCGCACCCGGACGTGGTGAAGAAGCTGGTCGAGGGGCAGGTCGCGGCGAACGAGTTCGTCAACACCAAGCCGGACGAGGCGCAGCAGGCCATCTCCGAGCACATCGGCAAGATCACCGGTAAGCCGCTCGACCTCAAGCTGATCCAGCAGGCCTGGCCGACGTTGGAGTTCACCAACGACCCGATCTCGTCCTCGCTGAAGACCGGCCTGGACCACGCCGTCGCGGTCGGGCTGACCCAGCCGGTCGACCTGACCGGCCTCTACGACCTGACGTTCCTCAACGAGGTGCTGAAGGCCGAGGGCAAGCCCGAGGTCACCCAGCCGTGACGTCGACCACGACGACCCCGCGCAGCGCGACCGGCTCGGTCGCGCTCCGCGGCGTGACAAAGGTGTACGGCCAGGGCGAGCAGGCGGTCCTGGCCCTCGACGGAGTGTCGCTCGATGTCGCCCCGGGCGAGTTCGTCTGCCTGGTCGGCGCGTCCGGCTGCGGCAAGAGCACGCTGCTCAACCTGGTCGCCGGCCTGGACCGGGTCAGCGGCGGCGCGATCGAGCTGGGCGAGGGCGTCAACCCGGGCCTGATGTTCCAGGAGCCGGCGCTGTTCCCGTGGTCGACCGTCGAGGGCAACGTCGAGGTGCCGCTCAAGCTGCGCGGGCTCCCCCGCGACCAGCGCCGGGCGCGGGTGGCCGAGCTGCTGCGCACGGTCCACCTGTCCGAGTTCGGCCGCAAGCGCCCGCACCAGCTCTCCGGCGGCATGCGGCAGCGGGTCGCGCTGGCCCGCACGCTCGCCCTGGACACCCCGGTGCTGCTGATGGACGAGCCGTTCGGCGCGCTCGACGCGATGACGCGGGACATCCTGCACGACGAGCTGGAGCGGATCTGGAGCGAGCGCAAGCTCACCGTCCTGTTCGTCACGCACAACGTGCGCGAGGCGGCCCGGCTCGCCGACCGGATCGTGCTGCTCTCCAGCCGGCCCGGCCGGATCATCTACGCCACCCGGGTCGACGTGCCACGACCCCGGCGGATCGACTCGCCGGAGGTGTCGGCCATCGCCGCCGAGGTCACCGACCGGCTGCGCAAGGAGGTGGGCCGGCATGGCCAGTGACACCCTCGCCGGGTCGGCGCGTACCGACGCGGAGATCTCCGGCCTCGACGCGCTGGAGATCGCCGGCCGGGAGAAGGGCCCGTCCCGGGTACGCCGCCTCTGGTCGGCCACCTGGCCCAAGTTCGCCGCGCTGGCGTTGGCGGTCGCGCTCTGGCAGGCGGTCGTCTGGAGCGGCTGGAAGGAGCCGTGGGCGCTGCCCGGCCCGGCGGTGGTCTTCGCCGACCTCGGCCACTACCTGGCCAGCTCCGCGCTCTGGGAAGGGCTGGCCACCACCGCCCGCCGTGCCGTGGTCGGGTTCTCCGCCGCGGTCGCGGTGGGCCTGCTGCTCGGCCTCGGGGTGGCCCGGGTCAAGGTGCTCCGGGCCGCGCTCGGCTCGATGATCACCGCGTTGCAGACCATGCCGTCGATCGCCTGGTTCCCGCTGGCCATCCTGCTGTTCCAGCTCAGCGAGCAGGCGATCTTCTTCGTGGTGGTGCTGGGCGCCGCGCCGTCGGTCGCCAACGGCGTCATCCACGGTGTGGACTACGTGCCGCCGCTGCTGGTCCGGGCCGGCCGCAACCTCGGCGCCCGCGGGCTCAACCTCTACCGGTACGTGATCGCGCCGGCCGCGCTGCCCGCCATCGTGGCCGGGCTCAAGCAGGGCTGGGCGTTCGCTTGGCGCAGCCTGATGGCCGGCGAGCTGCTTGTGGTCATCGCCACCCGCACCTCGATCGGCGCGCAGCTCACCTACGCCCGCGAGCTGAGCGAGGCGCCCCGGCTGATGGCCATCATGATCGTCATCCTGGTGGTCGGCCTGCTCGTGGACACCGCGTTCGGCGCGGCCGACAAGGCGATCCGCCGCCGTTGGGGCGTGCTGGACCAGGCCGGCAACTGACGTCGCGTCCCTCCACGCGCGGCGGCACCCTGAACCGGCAGGTCAGCCGGACGCCGGGCGGGGCCCGGTGCCGGGGCCCCGCCCGGCCGCTCGCGCCCCCTCGGTGCGTGCGGACGACTTATTGTCCGGGGTTGAAGCTGCGGGCCGCACCCCGGTCCTGCGGACCGGCCGCGGCCGGATGCCAGGGCCCGAACGCGGCCACCACGGCGAGCGCCAGGCCGGCGCCCGCGACCGCGAGCACCAGCAGCACTTCCCGGGTCCCACCCGGGCCGGCATCGCCCGCCATGGTCACCCCTCCCGCGTCCGGCCGGTCCCCCCGACCGGCCCCCGGCGACCAGCATGGTCGCCGGAGCGCCGCCGGAGTGTCGGACAGCCGACTGAAAGTCCGCTGATCCCCGACTCAGCGAGGTGACCCGGGACGGCCGGTCAGCGCCGGCGCGGGCGCGGGCGGCGACGCGGGCGGGTCCCGGGGGCAGGATGCGCGGCGACCGGCGGCGCGATGGTCACCGGCGTCCCGGAAGGCTCCCGCGCCCCGGTCAGCCGACCCAGCTCCGCGTCACCGGGGCGTACCCGGGTGGTCTTCGGATTGATCCCCGCGGTGGTCATCAGCCGGGCCACGTCGCGGCGCTGCTCCGGCAGGACCAGGGTGACCACGGTGCCCGACTCCCCGGCCCGCGCGGTCCGGCCGCCCCGGTGCAGGTAGTCCTTCGCCTCCGTGGGCGGGTCCGCGTTCACCACCAGGTCGAGCCCGTCCACGTGGATGCCCCGGGCCGCCACGTCGGTGGCCACCAGCGCGGTGACCTGGCCGGTGCGGAACTGCTCCAGGATCCGGGTGCGCTGCGGCTGCGACTTGCCACCGTGCAGCGCGGCGGCGCGTACGCCCTTGGCGAGCAACTGGCGGGCCACCCGGTCGGCGCGGTGCTTGGTGGCGATGAAGACGATGGTGCGGCCCTCACGGGCGGCGATGTTCGCGAGCGCGGCCGGCTTGTCCTCCGGCTCCAGGTGCAGCACGTGATGGGTCATCGCGGTGACCGTGGCGGTGCCCGGATCGACGGAGTGCGTGACCGGGTCGGCCAGGAACCGGCGGACCAGCCGGTCCACGCCCCGGTCCAGGGTGGCCGAGAAGAGCATCCGCTGCCCGCCCGGCGCGACCTGCTCCAGCAGCTTCGTCACCTGCGGCAGGAAGCCCATGTCGGCCATCTGGTCCGCCTCGTCCAGCACGGTGATGGCCACCTGGTCCAGCCGGGCGGAACCCCGGTCGATCAGGTCGTGCAGCCGCCCCGGCGTGGCCACCAGCACCTCGGCGCCGGCCCGCAGCGCGTCCGCCTGGCGGCTCAGCGACAGGCCGCCGACCACCGTGGCGCAGCGCAGCCCGAGCGCCCCGGCGTACGGGACGAGCGCGGCGGTCACCTGCGCGGCCAGTTCCCGGGTGGGCACCAGCACCAGGGCGAGCGGGCGACCGGGACGGGCCCGGCGACCGGCCGTACGGTGCAGCAGCGGCAACCCGAACGCGAGCGTCTTGCCCGAGCCGGTCCGCCCGCGGCCGAGCACGTCCCGGCCGGCGAGCGAGTCGGGCAGGGTGGCCGACTGGATCGGGAACGGCGCGGTGATGCCCTGGGCGACCAGCTCGGAGACGAGCGCCGGGGCCAGGCCGGTGTCGGCGAAGGTGGGCAGGGTCGTGGTCATGCGGAAAGCCTTCCTCGAGGCGGCACGTGTCGAGGAAGGGCGCCGACAAGCGGCGCGTCACCGGCATGGCCGGTGATCACAAGCACGAACCGAAAAGGGTACGGGCCGACCCGCCTCGGCGCGCCACGTCCCGGTTACGGGAGGGCGGCGCGGCGGGTCGGCCCGTGCACCACGCCCGGCGGGGCGCGGTGGTGGTGCCGGTTGATCCGAAAGATCAGAGCGGGCGGATGTTCTCCGCCTGCGGGCCCTTCTGGCCCTGGGTCACCTCGAACTCGACCCGCTGGTTCTCGTCCAGGCTCCGGTAGCCGGAGGTCTGGATCGCCGAGAAGTGGGCGAAGACGTCAGCGCCGCCGTCGTCCGGGGTGATGAAGCCGAAGCCCTTGTCAGCGTTGAACCACTTCACGGTGCCAATTGCCATGTGTTTCGTCTCCTTGACGGAACGGTCGGCCCGCACGTCTTGCGGGCCGGAGGGAGCACACCACGCGTTGGCCGCGTGCCATGCCTGTCGCTGCTGGTCGCCCCGCCCGGAGAACTCCGGACACAACAAAGAGCGCCTGGGGCCACAATCCGCCAGGCGCACACAGAGTCTCTGGAAACCAAAACTGCAACCCGGATAACCTACCACGGATCTCGCCGCCGGGGGAGGTCACGCCGAAATTTCCGGCACGGCACTCACCAGCGCGGTCAACCCCGTCACGTCGAGCAGGTCGGCCGGACGCACCGTCGCCCCGTCCCGCACGTAGTGGAACGCCGCGCCGACCCGCTCCACCGGCACGCCGGCCAACTCCGCCCAGGCCAGCCGATAGACCGCCAACTGCACCGCCGCCGCGTCCGCCTCGCGGCCGGTGGGTCGCCGACCGGTCTTCCAGTCGACCACGTCGTAACGCCCGCCGGGGCGGGCGAAGACCGCGTCCATCCGACCCCGGACCACCACACCGGCGATCACCGTGGCGAACGGCACCTCCACCTCCACCGGCACCCGGTCCGCCCACTCGCTGGCCAGGAACCGCTCCTGCAACGCGGCAAGCGCCTCGTCCGGGGCGGCGCCGTCGTCGGCCGCGCCGGGCAACTCGTCCACATCCAGCAGCCGGTCCGCGCCGAAACGCTGCTCCAGCCAGGCGTGGAACGCGGTGCCCCGCCGGGCGTACGGGCTGGGTTCGCTCGGCATCGGCCGGCGCAGCGTACGGGCCAGCGCCTCCGGGTCACGACGCAACGCCACCAGTTGGGTCACCGAGAGCTGGCCCGGCAGTTCCACCTCGACCGCCTCGGCCCGCCGGGCCAGCTCCGCCCGCTCGGCAAGGAGCAGATCGGCCTCCCGCCGCCACCGGGCCACCTCCGGATCCCCCTGCGCCACATCGGCCGGACCGGCGGCGGCCAGCAGGGCCGCTTCGCGGCGCGCCGCGTCCGGGTCGGCGAGATGACGGCGGACCAGCGCCGCCGCCTCGGTGAGCGCCGGCCGGCGACCGCCCAGCGGGTCGGCTGGCCACTCGGCGCGCAGCACCGTCTCGGTGGTCGGGTTCACCGCGTCCCCGGCCGGCTCCGGCGCCCAGGCGTCGATCACGTGCCCGTCCGCGCCGGTCAGGCCGGCGTCGTGCACCTCACGCAGGAACACCGACGGCCCGCGGAACCGCTTCGTCCCCTCCCCCCACCAGTAGCCGGAGCAGAGCAGCAACCGCCGGGGCCGGGTCACCGCCACGTACGCCAGCCGGCGTTCCTCCCGCTCGTCGTGCGCCCGCCAGGCGTCGGTGAACTCGGCCAGTGCCCGGGCCACCCCACGCTGGTCCGCCGCCTCCGGCAGGGCCAGCTCGGGCAGCCCGTCGGCGTCGCCGCGCAGCGGGAACGGCAGCACCCCGAGCCCACCCAGCCAGTGGTCCGAGTTGCGGACCGGCCCCGGCCACACGCCCCGGGTCAACCCGGCCACCGCCACCACGTCCCACTCCAGGCCCTTGGCGGCGTGCGCGGTGAGCACCTGCACGGCGCCCGCCACCACCTCGACCTCGCCCGGCGCCAGCCCACGTTCCTCGTCCTCGGCGGCGGCCAGGTAGGCGAGGAAACCGGCGAGCGTGGCGCCGGGTGTCTCGCCGCTGAACCGCGCCGCGACGTCGCCGAGCGCGTCCAGGTGGGCGCGGGCCAGCCCGGCGTCACCGGCGCCGTCCCGCCCGGCCCGGACCGCCACCTCCACGTCCAACCCGATGGTCCGCTCGATGTCCGCGATCAACTCCGGCAGGGACTGGTCCAGCCGGTAGCGCAGCAGCGCCAACTCCATCCCGTACGACCGCAGCCGGGCGAACCCCTCCGCCGAGTACGCCTGCGCCGGCCCCAGGTCGGCCAACGCCTCGACCAGGGTCGCCTCGTCCAGCACGTCCACGACGATCTCCGGCCCGTCGTCCCCGACCAGCTCCCGGCGGCTGCGGGCGATGGCCCGGGCCCGACGGTGCAGGGCGACCAGGTCACGTGGGCCGATCCGCCAGCGCGCGCCGGTGAGCAGCCGCAGCAGCGCCGCCCCGTCGGTCGGGTCGGCGAGCACCCGCAGCGTGCACACCACGTCCCGTACCTCCGGGGTGTCCAGCAGACCGCCGAGCCCGACCACGTCGACCGGCAGCCCCCGGGCCCGCAGCGCCGCCTCGATCGCCGGGATCTGGCTGCGCAGCCGCACCAGCACCGCCGTGGTCGGGCGACGGTCGGCCGGGATGTGCTCGGGCAGCGCGCCCGGCGTCCCGGCCGCGCCCCGCCAGGACGCCAGCACGCTGTCCGCGATCCAGTCGGCCTCGTCGGCGTACGTCGGCAGCAGCGCGCAGTGCACGGTGCCGGCGGCCCGCCCACCCGGCGTGCGGTGCGGGATCGGATCGCGGACGCTGAGCGCGGCGTGCAGCTCGGGCACCCGGGCGCCGGCCGCCCGCAGCGGCACCGAGAGCGCGTTGGCGACGTCGAGGATCTCCGGCCGGTTGCGCCAGCTCGTGGTGAGGCCCAGCACGTCGGCGGGGGTGCCGTCGACGCGGGCGAACTCGCCGGGAAACCGGTCGAGCGTGCCGGCGCTGGCCCCGCGCCAGCCGTAGATGGACTGGCAGGGGTCACCCACGGCGGTGACCGGGTGACCGCCGCCGAACAGCGCGTTGAGCAGCACCACCTGGGCGTGGCTGGTGTCCTGGTACTCGTCGAGCAGCACCACCCGGAACCGGTCCCGCTCGATCACGCCGACGGCCGGGTGGTCGCGGGCCACCCGGGCCGCGCGGGCGAGCTGGTCGGCGAAGTCCATCGCCTCGAAGTCGTCCTTACGCCGGGCGTACGCCCGCACCAGCGGCAGCAGCTTCAGCCGGGTCCGCTGGAGCTGGAGCGCCTTGCGCACGTCGGCGTAGACCCGGCCGGGACGCGACTGGACCTCAGCGAAGAAGCGGCCCGTCCAGCCGGCCAACTCGTCCGGGTCGACCAGGTGCTCGTCCAGCTCGCCGGCAAGGGCGAGCACCGCGTCGGTGATGGTGGACGGCATCCGGTCCACCTCGGACATGTCCCCGTCGTAGTTGCGGACCAGCAGGTCGACGAGCTGCCAGCGGGACGCCTCGGTGAGCAGCCGGGTCGTCGGCTCGTAGCCGGCGCGCAACCCGTGCTCGGTGACGATCCGCCCCGCGTACGAGTGGTAGGTGGACACCGTCGGCTCGCCCGCGAACGGGTCCTCGCGCGGATCCCGGCGCGGCCGGCCCAGCCGGCGGACGAGCTGGTCGAGGCGCGTCCGGACCCGGTGCGCCAACTCGCCGGCGGCCTTGCGGGTGAAGGTGAGCCCGAGGATGTGCTCGGGGCGCACGTACGCGTTGGCGACCAGCCAGACGACCCGGGCGGCCATCGTCTCGGTCTTGCCGGAGCCGGCGCCGGCGACCACGAGCAGCGGCTCCACCGGCGCCGCGATGATCGCCGCCTGCTCCCGGGTTGGCGCCGGCAGCCGGAGCAGCCGGGCCAGCTCGACGGGCGTGTAGCGGGGGCCCGCGTCGGCGGCCCGGGGCGTGGGCGTGCCGGTGGCGCCGAACAGCGCCGGCTGTGTCGTCATGCTCCGGTCCTCGTTCGACTCCGCGCGCTCACGGCCGGCTCTCCGGTGGCGGCTCGACGACCTGCCGGCCCTGGCCGGAGACCGGGCAGCTCGTGCGTACCGGGCAGACCCGGCACTTGGAGTTGGCGACCGCGGCGAACGTGGACGCGGCCATCGTGTCGGCGGTCCGGCGGACCAGCGCGGTGGCCCAGCCGGCCTCCGGGCCCTCGCCGGCCGCGGCCTGGGCCTGCTCCCGGGCGTCCCGCGCGCCGGTGCCGAGCTGCACCAGCGCGGCGCCGCCGGACTCCGCGCCGAACTCCGCGAACCCGCCCGCCTCGACCGCCGCCTGGTACGCGCCGAGCTGCGGATGCTCGGCCACCTCCCGCTCGGTGACGGCCGTGGACTTGCCGGTCTTCAGGTCGATCACCACGAGCCGGCCCTCGTCGTCGACCTCCAGCCGGTCGACCCGGCCGGTCAGTTCGACCGGGCGAGACGGGTCGTCGAGGCGGACCGCGAACTCGTGCTCGATGGCGAGCAGCCGGCGCGGGTTGCCGGCCAGCCAACGCAGCAGCTTGTCGACCATCGCCTCGGCACGCTGCCGCTCCGGGCCGACCATCCAGCGGGCGGCCAGCTCGATCGCGTCGAACCGGGCGGCCACGTACTCCAGCAGCGCCTCCCGGTCCGCGCTCGCGTCCTCGGCGAGCATCGCGGCGGCGTGCACCAGGTTGCCGACGCCCTGGGCGGCGCTTGCCGGCCCGCTGCCGCCGTGCCGCTCCAGCAGCCAGCGCAGGCTGCACCGCAACGCGCTCTCCATCGCCGAGGGGGTGACCCGCACCGGCTCGCCGTCGTCGACGAGCGGCCGGTCGTCGGAGAGGCCGCGCAACCCCCACCAGTCGTCCGGGTGCGCGCCGGGCACGCCGGCGGCGGCCAGCCGGGCCAGCTCACCCGCCGCCGCGTGCCGCCGGATGATCGGCGTCGCCGGGTCGGTGATCGCGGTACGCAGCTCCGCCACCAGCGCGGACAGGGTGAGCCCGCGCGGCGGCAGCGTCACCGGGAGCGCACCCGGCGGCCCGTCCTGCGGATGCTCGTCACCGTGCGGCACCGGCCCGTCCCGGTCCGCGCCGCTCGGATTCGGGCCGGTCTGGTTCACGCCGTGCGGGCCTGAGCCATGCGGGTCCGGACCGCGCGGGTTCGAGCCGCGCGGATTCGGGCCGCTCGGGTCCGGGCCGCTCGGGTCCGGGCCGCTCGGGTCCGGGCCGCTCGGGTCCGGGCCGCTCGGGTCCGGGCCGCTCGGGTCCGGGCCGTGCGGGGCGGCGCCACCGCTGCCGGTGGCCGGCGGGTCGGTCGCGGCCAACTCGTGCAGGAAGCGGCTGGGCTGCTCCTCGTGGTCGTCGCCGCCGACCGCCGCGGAGGCGACGGCGGTGACCAGCAGGCGGCGCCGCGCCCGGCTGACCGCGACGTGGAACAGCCGCCGCTCCTCGTCCAGCAGCGCCGACGTCTGCCCGACCAGGCTGGCCCGCAGCCCGGCGCCGTCGGCCCGGCCGGCGAGCACGTCGACCAGCCGCTCCGAGCCGAGCAGGCTGCCGCGCAGTCGCAGGTCCGGCCAGACGCCCTCCTGCACCCCGGCGACGGCCACCAGGTCCCACTCCAGGCCCTTCGCCGCGTGCGCGGTGAGCAGGCGTACCGCGTCTCCCCGGTCGGCGGCGGCGGCGAGCGTGTCGGCCGGCAACTCCTGGCCGAGCACGTGGTCGAGGAAGACCTCGGTGCGTGCCCCCGGCAGCCGGTCGACGAACCGGGCCGCCGCGTCGAAGAGCACCAGCACGGCGTCCAGATCCCGGTCGGCGGCCTCGGCCCGCCAGCGTTGGGCCGTCTCGTGCTCGCCGGTGGCCGCCCGCCCCCGGGTGATCGCCCCGGCCCAGCGCTCGGCCAGCCCACTCTCCCGCCACACCGCCCAGAGGACGTCCTCGACGGTGGCGTCGGGCGTGCCGGCGGCCTGCCGGGCGGTCGCCAGCAGGTGCGCCACGGCCTGCGCCGGCTCCGCCCACCGCCGCTCGATGGTGGCCAGCTCAGTCGGATCGCGCAGCGCCTCCACAAGCAACTCACCGGAGGGGCGACGGTCCCCGCCGGCCAGCGCGAGCGCCCGCAACCCCTGGCGCAGCCGCCGCTCGGCCAGCGGGTCGGCGCCGCCGAGCGGCGAGTGCAGCAGCGCGACCGCCGACTCCTCGTCCAGCCGGTCGGGTTCGAGCGCGCAGCGGAGCAGGAGCAGCAGCGGGGCCACCGCCGGCTGGAGGTGCAGCGGCAGGTCCTCCCCGTGCACCACGGTGGGCACGCCGGCGGTGTGCAGGGCACGTCGCAGCGACGGGAGCTGCCGCCCGGTGGAACGCACCAGCACCGCCATCCGGGACCAGGGCACCCCGTCGAGCAGGTGGGCCTCCCGCAGGGCGTGGGCCAGCCACGCGGACTCGCTGGTGGCGGAGCGGAAGGTGCGCACCTCGACCGCGCCGGCCGGCGCGTCCGGGAGCGGGCGCAGCCGCCGGTGGGCCGCCGGGCCCCGGAGCCGGCGGGCCAGCCGGGCGGTCGCCGCCAGCAACTCCGGCCCGGCCCGGTAGGAGGTCGCCAACGTGACCTGGGCGGCCGGCGCGCCGGAGGCGGTCCGGAACCGGTGCGGGAACGCGCCGACCGCAGCCGGGTCGGCGCCCCGGAAGGCGTACGTGGAGGAGTCCGGGTCGGCGAAGGCGACCAGGGACTTGCCACCGCCGGCCACCACGGCGAGCAGGTCCACCTGGGCCGGGTCCGTGTCGGCAAGCTCGTCGACGTAGACGTGGGTCAGGCGGCGGCGCTCGGCGGCGAGCAACCCGGGATCGTCGAGCAGCATGCCGGTGGCGACCCGCACCAGCTCCGCCGGGTCGTACGCGACCGAACCCCGGTTGCTCACGTCACGCAGCGCGAGGACGGCGACGTACTCGCGGAGGAAGCGGGCCGCGGCCGGCCAGTCGGCGCGGCCCAGCTTCTCGCCGAGGCGGGCCAGCTCGACCGGGCCGACGCCCCGCTCGGCGGCCCGCATCAACAGGTCACGGAGCTGCTGCGCGAACGCCCGGGTACGCAGCGCGGGGCGCATGTCCGCCGGCCAGCCGACCGGATCGTCGTCCGGCTCCTCGCCGACCACGTCGAGCAACTCGCGGATGATGAGGTCCTGCTCCGGGCCGGTGAGCAGCCGCGGTGAGGGCTCACCCCGTTCCGCCGCGGCCCGGCGGAGCAGCCCGAAGGCGTACGCCGGGAACGTGCGGACCAGCGGCTCGCGGAGCACACGGTGGCCGTCTCCGGCGATCCGGGCCTCGATCCGCCGACGCAACTCGGTGGCGCCCCGCCGCCCGAAGGTCAGCACCAGGACCCGTTCCGGGTCGACGCCCTCGGCCACCCGGGCGGCGACCGCCTCGACCAGGGTGGCGGTCTTTCCGGTGCCGGGCCCACCCACGACGAGCATCGGCCCGTCGGTGTGCGCGATGACCTCGGCCTGCACCAGATCCGCCCGACGCCCTTCGGCCACGCTCGACCCGGCCACGGATGGCCCGGCAACGGATGGCCCGGCAACGCTCGGCCCGGCAACGCTCGGCCCGGCAACGCTCGGCTCGGCCACGGTCGGTGGGTGCGCGGCATCGACCGTCGACCCCCCGGATCGCGGCTCCGACACGACCGGTCCGTCGGACCGGCCCACCCCCTGCCCCGCCCCGGCGTCGTGGGTGACCCCCGCCCCCGCGCCGCCGGGCCGGCGCACCAACCGGTACGCCTGCATCACCGACATCCCACCACGCCGGTACGACACCCGGAAACCGACGCCGCCCACCCGCCGCAGCGCACCCGGTCAGCAGGAACGGCCGCCACCGGGACGACCCGCCCGGCCGGCGGCGGCGCACGCCGCGTCCCGAGCACCGGTCGGCGCGGAGGGCTCGTGGTCTCTCGCCCTGCGGGCCCCTCTCCCGAGCCGCCATCCGGAAGCGCCCCGCGCAGTGCGACGCGGAGACACCCACGGCGTTCCACTCGCCCGGCCCGCACCCGATGAGTGGAACGGTATGGGTGTCAAACGGGACCGGAGACACCCACGGCGTTCCACTCGCCCGGCCCGCACCCGATGGGTGGAGCGGGAGGGGTGTCAACCAGGGCGGGACCCGGGCCGGAGCGGGGCAGGCCGGGGCTGGGCGGGACCAGGGCGGGAACGGAAGCAGGGGCGGGACGGAAGCAGGGGCCAGACGGAAGCAGGGGCCAGACGGAAGCAGGGGCCAGACGGAAGCAGGGGCCAGACGGAAGCAGGGGCCAGACGGAAGCAGGGGCCAGACGGGAGCGGGGGCGCGTCAGGTGAGGCGGGCGTCGATGAGGTCGAGGGCGGCGGGCACGCTGTCGGCGACCATCACCAGGTCGAGTGCGGCCGGCTTGAGGAAGTGGCGGTCGGCCAGGGTGCCGAGCCAGTCGAGCAGCGGCCGGTAGAACCCGTCCGCGTCGACGAGCACCATCGGCTTGGTGTGCAGGGCCAGGGTGGCCGTGGTCCAGACCTCGAACAGCTCGTCGAGCGTGCCCAACCCGCCGGGCAGCGTGACGAACGCGTCCGACTTGTCGACCATCATCGTCTTGCGGCTCGCCATTCCGTCGGTGACGAGCAGTTCGTCGGCGGCCAGGTCGGCCGCCTCCAGGACGACCAGGGGCTGCGGGATGACTCCGATCGTGCGTGTTCCGGCGGCCCGGGCGCCGTCCGCCACCGCGCCCATCATGCCGACGCAGCCACCGCCGCTGACCAGGGTGTGCCCGCGTCGGGCCAGCTCGGTGCCGGTCTCGGTGGCAAGCGCCAGCCAGCGGTCGTCGAGGGTACGGGAGGACGCGCAGAACACGCAGATGTTTGCCATGTCAGCGCCGACCCGTCGGGCCCTCGGGGGCGGCCTCGGCGGCGGCCCGCTGGTCGGCGGCCACGCGGGCGACCGCCTCCTCGCGGACCGCCTCCTGCTCGGCGGAGAGCACCGCCTCGGCCTCGACGATGTGCCGGACCGCCTCGTTGACGTCGTCGGTGACGCAGATCAGGTCGAGGTCGCCCGACCCGATCTTGCCGTCGGCGGCCATCCGGTCGCGTAGCCAGTCGAGCAGGCCGCCCCAGTAGTCGGCGCCCATCAGCACGACCGGGAACCGGGTCACCTTGCCGGTCTGCACCAGGGTGAGCGCTTCGAAGAGCTCGTCCATGGTGCCGAACCCGCCGGGCAGGACCACGAACGCCTGGGCGTACTTGACGAACATGGTCTTGCGGGCGAAGAAGTAGCGGAAGTCGATGGCGAGGTCGACCCAGTCGTTGAGGCCCTGCTCGAACGGCAGCTCGATGCCGAGCCCGACGGAGAGGCCGCCGGCCTCCCCGGCGCCCCGGTTGGCGGCCTCCATCACGCCCGGGCCGCCGCCGGTGATCACCGCGTAGCCGGCTCGGGCCAGGGCACCGCCCAACTCCTCGGCCAGGCGGCACTCCGGGCTGTCGGGTTTGCTGCGGGCCGAACCGAAGACGCTTACCGCGGGCGGCAGGTCGGCGAGCGTGTCGAACCCCTCGACGAACTCGGAGAGGATTCGCAGGGCCCGCCAGGCGTCCTTGGTCTTCCAGTCGCTGCGCCCCCGGGAGTCGAGCAGCCGCTGATCTGCGGTACTGTTAGGAATCGCTCGATTGCGCAGCGTGACCGCGCCGCGGTGCCGCTCCCCCCGCGGCAGCCCCTGCTCAGCCGGCTTTCTGCTGCTCTCAGTCATGGGGCCACCGTAGTGGAGCACCGGCGGGGCGGCGCGTAGACGGGCCTGCCGGAGAAAATCTTCGCGATCAAGGCAACTTTTTCGGTGGCGGGCACGTCTTACTATTCACATACCCGGTATGCCCGGGGCGACGCGCCTTCGGGGGAGGAGCAAGCGTTTGATCAGCAACAGCGAGATGATCCGGATCCGCCGGCAGATGCAGCGGCGGATCCACGACGTGGTGGCCGAGCGTCGTCGGGCCCGGATGATGGAGGCCCACCGCGCCGAGCCGGCCGCCGAGACCGACGAGGCGGACACGTCGCTGTCTTCGAGCGTCTGACGATCCGGGGCCCCGCGACGCCGCGCGTGGGCTCCGGATCGTCGGTACGTCAGGCCGAGGCGAGCCAGCGGTGCAGGGTGGCCGCGCCGTCACGGATCTTGGTCAGTTCGACGTGCTCGTCCCTGTGGTGGGCCAGGTTCGGGTCGCCAGGGCCGAAGTTGAGCGCCGGGATGCCCAGGGCCGCGAACCGGGCCACGTCCGTCCAGCCCAGCTTGCCGATCGGGGCGGCGCCGACCGCGGCCAGGAACTCCTGCGCCACCGGGTTGTCCAGCCCCGGGGCCGCCCCGGCAGCCGCGTCGGTGACCCGCAGGTCGAAGCCGGCGAAGACCTCGCGCAGGTGCGCCTCGGCCGTCACCGGATCGCGGTCCGGGGCGTACCGGTAGTTGATCTCGATCTCGCAGAGGTCGGGGATGACGTTGCCGGCCACCCCGCCGTGGATCCCGGTGGCGTTGAGCCCCTCCCGGTAGTCGCAGCCCTCGATGGTCACCCGACGTGCCTCGTACGCGCCCAGGCGGCGCAGCACCTCGCCCGCGCCGTGGATGGCGTTCACCCCGTGCCAGGAACGCGCCGCGTGGGCCCGCTCGCCGCGCGTGGTGACGACCGCCCGCATGGTGCCCTGGCAGCCCGCCTCGACGATCCCGTACGTGGGCTCCAACAGCACCGCGAAGTCGGCCCGCAACCACTCGGGGTGGCTCTCCCCCACCAGGGTGAGGCCGTTGTAGCGCGACTCGATCTCCTCGGCCTCGTAGAAGAAGTAGGTGACGTCGTAGCGCGGGTCGGGCAGCGTCACCGCCAGGTGCAGCGCGAACGCCACCCCCGACTTCATGTCCGAGGTGCCGCAGCCGTACATCAGGTCGCCGCGCATGGTCGACGGGAAGTTGTCGTTGAGCGGAACGGTGTCCAGGTGGCCGGCGAGCACCACCCGCTGCGCCCGGCCCAGCTCGGTGCGGGCCATCACCGTGTTCGAGTGTCGATAGGTGCGCAGGTGCGGTACGCCGCGCAGCACCTCCTCGACGCAGTCGGTGATCGCCTTCTCGTTCAGGGAGACCGACTCGATGTCGACCAGGGCGCGGGTGAGCGCCACCGGATCGGCCAGGACCTCGGGGGTCAACGGGTTCTGCATGTATCGCACGGTACCGTCATCGTCGGTGGGTGCGAGGCACACGTTCCGCGCCCACGGCCGCGAGCAGCGGCGGACGCCGCCGCCGGAACGAGAGGTGACACCGTGACGTCCGCACCATCCGCCTGGGGCATCGGCCTGGCCACCGTCACCGCCGACGACCAGGTGCTCGACGCCTGGTACCCGACCGGCAAGCTGGGGCTCGGCGAGCTGCCCCTGGTGCCCGGGGAGGACCAGGCCGACGTGCTGGACCTGCCGCCGGGCGCGATCGGCGAGCGGGCGCTGCCCGGCCTGCGTACCGTCGAGGTGACCACGGTGATCGGCTCGCTCGACGACCCGATCAAGGACGCCGCCGACGCGTACCTGCGGTTGCACCTGCTCTCCCACCGCCTGGTGCGGCCCAACGAGCTGAACCTCGACGGCATCTTCGGCAAGCTGGCGAACGTGGCCTGGACCTCGGCCGGCCCGTGCCCGCCGGAGCGGGTGGACGAGCTGCGCGTCATCGAGCGGGCCGCGGGCCGCCACCTGGCGGTGTACGGGGTGGACAAGTTCCCCCGGATGACCGACTACGTGGTGCCGGCCGGCGTGCGGATCGCCGACGCGGACCGGGTCCGGCTCGGCGCGCACCTGGCCGCCGGCACCACCGTGATGCACGAGGGCTTCGTCAACTACAACGCCGGCACGCTCGGCGCCTCGATGGTGGAGGGGCGGATCGTGCAGGGCGTGGTGGTCGGCGACGGCTCCGACATCGGCGGCGGCGCCTCGATCATGGGGACGCTCTCCGGCGGCGGCACCGAGAGGGTGCGGATCGGCGAGCGAAGCCTGGTCGGCGCGAACGCCGGCGTCGGGATCACCCTCGGCGACGACTGCGTGGTGGAGGCCGGCTGCTACATCACCGCCGCCTCGAAGATCAGCCTGCCGGACGGCCGGGTGGTCAAGGCCCGCGAGCTGTCCGGCGTGGACGGGTTGCTGTTCTGGCGCAACTCGGTGAGCGGCGCGCTGGAGGCCAGGCCGCGGACCGGCCGGGGCATCGAGCTGAACGCCGCCCTGCACGCGAACTGACCACCCGCCGGGCCCGCGACGCGAGGTCGCGGGCCCGGACGGGCGGGCTCACCGCAGGCGGTACGCCTGGATGATCCGCTGGGTCACGGTGTTGCCGGCGTCGTCCCGGGCGGAGGCCCGCAGCGACACGTAGCCGGGGCCGGCCGGGTGCTTGACGGTGGCCGTCCAGCCGCCGCCCCGCTTCGTCACGGTCGCCTTCCGCCACGTCTTCCCACCGTCGTAGGAGACGTCGACGGTGAGCGCCGTGACCTTGCCGGACGGCGCGCCCGGCTGGCGTTGCACCGCCACCGGGACGGTGAACGTCCGGCCGGCCGGCGCGGCGCCGTCCGCCGACAGCGGCGGGGTGAACCGGACCGCCATCGCCGGCAGCCGCGCCGGCTCGTCGCCCGGCACCCGCTTGGAGCGGAACGTCCAGCTCGCCGAGACCTCGGTGCTCAGGTCCGTGAAGCTGCGCGTCGCCGTGGTGTCGAGCCGGTAGTTCGCCGCACCAGGGGGCACCTCGAACTCGCCGTACCCGGCGCCGGCCTCCGCACCGACCAGCTTGCCGTTGCGGTAGAGCGCGGTGCGTGCCGTGTCGGTGAGCGAGAAGCCCTGGTGACCGGCCGCGTCACTGTGTGTCGGCAGCGAGACCAGGACCGTGTCCCCGGTGCGGGTGATGCCCTCCTC
Source organism: Micromonospora sp. WMMD1128 (assembly GCF_027497235.1). NCBI lineage: Bacteria > Bacillati > Actinomycetota > Actinomycetes > Micromonosporales > Micromonosporaceae > Micromonospora > Micromonospora sp. WMMD1128. The sequence continues at coordinate 687,419 of NZ_CP114902.1, read as the reverse complement.
GGGGAAGCGCGGCTGCGGCGCGAAGGACGGGCCGTACGGCGCGTTGTTCCAGACCTCGGAGTAGGCGTGGCCGGCCTGGTAGCGGGTCGGCCCGGCCGACAGCAACGCCTGCGGCTCCAGCCATCCGTTGTCCGGGTTCGGCTGGCCGAAGTCGTGCTCGAAGCTCCAGCGGGTGCGGTCGGTGCTGAGGTGTTCGATCCGCTTCCCCGGCACCTGGGCCGGCAGGATGATCGCCGAGCCGCCCATGTTGTAGTCGAGTTCCGGGTAGATGGTCCGCTCGTTGGCCAGCCCGGCGTAGCCGTTGTCGAACCGGCTGGTGACGGTCGCCAGATCGGCCTGTCGGTAGTGCCTGACGAACCCGGTGGGGAACCGGCCGGGGAACACGTCGCTCAACCCGTAGAAGTACGGGCTGCGTTCCGGCGCGGTCGGTTCGGTCCACTGGCTGGCCAGTGCGCCGACGAAGACCTTGTCGGAGACGTTGCGGCCGAGCTGGGCCGAGTAGAGGCCGTCGAACCGGTCCGTCAGGAGCCCGAAGGTGGCGTAGAAGTCACCGACGTTCCAGGCGGCGCTGATGTCGATCAGCAGCGGGGCCGCGCCGCGCTGCGGCACCGTGGTGCGGACCGGCTTCGCCCGCCGGGCGTCCAGGGTGAGCCGCTGGTTCCCGGTCACCGCCAGCTCCGGCTGGGTCAGCGTGGAGACCTCCGACCAGCCCTCGTCGCCGTCCACGAAGAGCAGGCTCTGCACCCCGTACCGGCCCTTGGGCACCCGGATCGTGGTCTCGGCGGCGCCGAACACGTCCCGGACCGAGCCGTCGTCGAGCCCGATCAGGGTGGTGTAGTAGCTGTCGGTGGGCGCGCCGGCCCGGTTCCGGTGGGTCACGGTCAGCTCGTAGCTCTCCACCTCCCGGTTGACCGCCAGCGGGGTCACCGCGACGGTGTCGCCGGATCGGGCGACGAGCCGACCGGTCCAGTAGCCGTCGACGCCGAGCCGGGTGTCCACCACGACGGTGGCCTGGGCGGTGCCGCCGGCCGGGACGGTGAGCCGGGAGTCGCTGAGGGTGAGCATGCCGGCCGGCGCGGACCGCCCGCCCGGGCCGGCGAACTCGGTGCCCAGGTCGAGGGTGAGCGGGGCGGCGCCGTCGTTGTGGTAGGTGACGGTCTTGCTGATCGGCTTGTCGTCGGCGTGCGGCCAGAGCGCGAGGCCGAACGAGACCGAGGCGGGCTCGCTCGTCACCTGCTCGGTGATCGCGTGGGCCACGTCGACCCGGCCGGCGCCCTGCTGGAACGCGGTCTGCTCGGGGTGCGGCCGGGCCGAGGCCATCAGCGTGGCCTTGTAGCGGCCCGCGTTCCAGCCGGGGTGCTGCTGGGCGATCAGCGCCGCCGCGCCGGCCACGTGCGGGGCGGCCATCGAGGTGCCGGAGAGGGAGACGTACCCGTCCCCCACCGGGTCGCCGATCTGGCCGTGCGCGGCCCGCGCCGCCACGATCTCCACACCCGGCGCGGTGATGTCCGGCTTGATGGCCCCGTCGCCGACCCGGGGCCCACGGCTGGAGAAGACGGCGAGTTCGTCGTCCCGGTCGACCGCGCCGACCGCCAGCGCGGCGTCGGCGGTGGCCGGCGAGCCGACCGAGCCGTCGGCGCCGTCGTTGCCGGCGGAGATCACGAAGAGCGTGCCGGTCTGCGCGGTGAGCGTGTTGACCGCCTGCTCCAGCGGGTCGACCTCCGGCGTGTCGTAGCCGCCCAGGCTCAGGTTGACCACGGTGGCGTGCTGCTCGGCGGCGGCCCACTGCATGCCGGCCAGGATCGCCGAGTCGGTGCAGCCGTAGACCTCGCAGACCTTTCCGGAGAGCAGCGTGGCGTCCGGCGCCACGCCCCGGTACTTCCCGCCGGAGGCGGCGCCGCTGCCGGCGATGATCGAGGCGACGTGGGTGCCGTGCCCGACGATGTCGTCGGGGTTGGTCTCCTCGCTGAAGTTGCGCGACGCGGCGACCCTGCCGGCCAGGTCGGGGTGGGTGAGGTCGACGCCGGTGTCGAGCACCGCGACCGTCACGCCCTTGCCGGTGTATCCGGCGGACCAGGCGGCCGGGGCGCCGATCTGGGGCACGCTGTGGTCGAGCGTCAGCTGCCGCCGGCCGTCCAGCCAGATCCGGTCGACACCCCCCGCCGTGTCGAGCCGGGCGCCGGAGCGGTCCGCACCGATCGCGTGCCAGAGCGCGCCGGTGTCGGACTTGGTGGCGACGAGCGCCGCGCCGCCGATCGCCGGCAGGTCGCGGATCACCCGGGTGCCGGCGAGCGGGCTCGCGGCCCGCCGGGCCACCCCTTGGCGGTACGCGACAAGCAGTGGCACGGTGTCGCGGTGCGCGTCGTCGTAGCCGGCCGCGATCAGCCCGGTGACGTCGAACAGTCGCGGGTCGAGCCGGCCGGACCGGACCAGGGCCAGGGCGTCCTGGGGCACCACGCTGACGCCCTGCCGCTCGCGGCGGACCACGAACTGCATCCCGGTGCGATCGGCGCCGGAGCGTACCGCGATCCGGCCGGCGGGGGCGACGGTGACCTGGTCGCCGGTGATGAGGGTGACGGTGGCCGGTCGGCCGGACGTGCCCGTGTGGGCCGGTGTGCCGGTCGTCGCCGCCGGGGCGGCGGCGTGTGCGGGCACGGGCAGGCCGAGCGCCAGGCCCAGGGCGAGGCCGAGCGCGGCCAGCTTTCTGCGATTCCGGGGCAACCTTCTCTCCTTCGTGAGGCGTTTCATCGACGCATGTCACATCGATGTGGGTTACCAGCATTGCATACCGGGTATGCAATCGGAAGTCACTAATCCGACCGAACCGGCTCCAACCCTCCACCCGGCCGGGATGATCCGTCGATGACCATGAAGGACCGGATGCTGGCCGGCGAGCCGTACATCGCCGACGATCCCGCGATCATCGCCGACCTGGACCGCGCCGCCCGACTCACCGAACGCTTCAACCGCAGCTCCGCCGACGATCCGCAGGGCCGCCTCGCCGCCCTGCGCGACCTGCTCGGCTCGCTCGGCGAGGGCGCCTGGATCCGACCGCCGTTCCACTGCGACTACGGCTACCAGACCCACCTCGGGCCGCGCAGCTTCGTCAACTTCAACGCGGTCTTCCTCGACGTCGCCCGGATCACCATCGGCGCGGACGTCCAACTCGGACCGAACGTGCAACTGCTCACCGCCACGCATCCGGTGGAGCCGGAGGCCCGCCGGGCCAAGTGGGAGGCCGCCGAGCCGATCACCATCGGCGACAACGCCTGGCTCGGCGGCGGGGTGATCGTGCTCGCCGGGGTGAGCGTCGGCGACAACACGGTCGTCGGCGCCGGCGCGGTGGTGACCCGCGACCTGCCGGCGAACGTGGTGGCGGTGGGTAACCCCGCCCGCCCGATAAAAACCCTGGCCTAATTGCCTGAGCTGCCGAAACAACCCCTTCCGGGGGATGCGGATTCCGGAAATAGCGAGCACTCTGGGTAGTGGAACGCTTACTCTGGGGGACCGCGATGGAGCGCGTGCTGGAACTACGGGTGCACGGGGTGTCCAACACCCCGCCGGATCAGCTACTGGGCCTCGCCCCCGGGCCAGGGGCCGGCACTCCCCAACCCGAGCTGGTCGCCGGAGGACAGGTCACCGGGTTCTACCGCTCCACCGGCGCCGAGCGGGACGACCCGATCAACGTCGAGGCGTACAGCTGGGGGACGTTGACCTCCGGCGCGCGGACCCGGCGCGACCTGCAACGCGCCCTCTGGACGCTGCTGCTGCCCTTCGCGCTGGCGAACGTCGCGCTGCACGCCCGGGCCGGCATCCCGGCGGACCCGGACCGGGAACGCTGGGCCAGCCGGTCCGGCATCACCGCCTGGCTCATCCGGCTGTTCTGCCTGAGCCTGACCTGCACCCTGGTGGTCGCCGTGACCGGGATCGGCGTGGACCTCGTCGGCTGGCAGTGCGTGGGCCCGCAGTGCCTCGGCCAGATCCCCGGCCCGTGGGAGTTCCTCGGCAACTCCTGGTGGCGCGAGGGCACCCGGACACTCGCCCTCGGGCTGCTGCTGCCGCTGCTCGTGCTGGGCGTGATCGGGCTGCTCGCCTGGCGCACCTATCAGTACGAGGCGGAGATGCCGGCCGAGCCGCGCCCCCGGCCGGCCCGCCGCGGCGACGACCCGGCCGAGCCGGCTGACCCGGCCGAGCCGCTGGAGAACCCGCTCCAGGACCCGACGTTCTGGAACGGCGAGGGCCAGTTGCGCCGGGCCGCGGTGCTGCACCTGTGCACCGGAGCGGTGACCGCCGCCGCCGTACCCGTCGCCGCGGTGCTGATCATGGATCCGCCGCGCGGGCTGCGGGCCGCCGTCGCCTGGCCCACCGTGGCGCTGTTCGTCACCGTGGTGACGATCGCCGTGGTCGCGGTGGGCCGCCCCTGGCTCAGCCGCCGCCAGGGCGCCACCCCACTGGGTCGGTGGAGCGTCGCGGTGGCGGCGCTCACCGGGCTCGGGCTGGTCGGCACCTTCGTCCTGCTGCTGCTCCCGGAGGGTCCGGCCGGCCGGCCGCTGAGCACGTACCGGCCGCCGGTCGGATGCGCGACGACACCGGACCTCGCCGGCTGTCTCACCGCGCGCCCGCTGCCCGGCTACGAGACCGGACTCGCCTGGCTGGTCACCTACCAGGTGCTGCTGCTGGTGGCCATCGGCGCGGCCAACCGCTCCGGCCGGCGGGCGCTGACCGGACCGGTGGCCGCCGCCGTGCTGCTGCCACTCGGCGTCGCCTGGATCGAACGCGGCCTGCCCGGCCTGCCCACCGCACCGGCCGGACTACGGACCTGGATGCTCGTCGGTCCGGCCATCGCGCTCGCCGTCGCCGGGCTGCTGCTGCCCCGGCTCCGGCCCGCCGTGCCGGCCCAGCCGCTCGGCGCGTACACCGGTCTCGCCTGGCACGGCTGCGCGCCGGCGGTCATCGCCGGCTTCGGCTGGATGATGGCCGTCGCGTACTGCGCCGGGCTGCTCTACTGGGTCAGCGAACGGCTCGCCGGACCGGCCGCGCCCGCCGGCACGAGCCGCGTGACGCCGCCGCTCGCCGTCTTCTGGGCCGGACTGGCCTGCGTGGTCGGGCTGCTCACCCTGCTCGCGCTGCTGGTCCGGGCCGCGGTCCTGCTGCACGGCCTGCGCCGCGCCGAGTACGCCGGGCTGACCTCCGCCGGCGGCCTCTCCGCGCACGACCTTCGCCGCTGCCGCGACGTCAGCACCTACCGGGCGCTGCACCGGCTGGTGGGTGAACACGCGGTCCGGCTGATCGGCGGCTACGCGGCCGGGTCCGCGGTCCTGATCACCCTCTGCTGCGCCGCCACGCTCTCCGGCCACCGGCCCGGCCCGCTCTCCCCGGGCTGGCAGCTCGCCGTGCACTGGGCCGCCGAACTCGGCGACGCCGTACTCGGCTGGCTGCCGGTGGTGACGAGCGCGCTCGGCTGGCTGGTCTACCGCACCGACTCGGTACGCCGCTCGGTCGGCGTGATCTGGGACGTGTGCACGTTCTGGCCGCGGGCCGCGCACCCGCTCGCCCCGCCCAGCTACGCCGAACGCGCCGTGCCGGAACTCCAGACCCGGGTGGCCGGACTGCTGGCGCTGCCGCCCCACCACCCGGACCGGATGGACGGCGTGATCCTCTCCGGGCACAGCCAGGGCACCGTCATCTGCGCCGCGATGCTGCTGCAACTGCCCCGCCGGTGGCGGCACCGGACCTGGTTCTTCTCCTACGGCTGCCAGCTCACCCGGCTCTACGGCCGGGTCTTCCCGTCGTACTTCGGGCCGGAGCGGCTGCGCACCCTGGCCCGCGCGGTCACCTGGCCCGACGGGCATGTCGCCTGGACTAACTTCTGGCGCGACACCGACCCGCTCGGCTGGCAGGTCAGCGCCGGGCAGCGGGACGTGTCGGTGACCGACCCGGAAGCGCTGCACCCGTCCGGCGGCGAGGTCGCCGACCCGCCGATCCGCAGCCACAGCGGCTACCCGGACGCGGTGGAGTTCACCCGCGAGCGGGCCGTGGTGGCCCGACTGCTGCGCCGGAGCGTGCCGGCGCCCCGCCCGGGAGCCGGCTGACCGTCCTCACCCCTCCGGCGGGTCCGCCAACCGGACCACCAGGTCGGCGTGCTCGGCCGTGCCGGCGACCAGCCGGGCGTTGCGCTCGTCGCTGCCGAGCGCCCACGCCCGGGCCTGCTCCGGCGACTTCCCGTACGCCACGTGCCGGTCGGTGAGCCGACGTAACCGCAACTCGGCGTCCAGGTCCAGGAACCAGGCCCGGTGCAGCAGCGAACGCACCTCCTCCCACGGCTCGTCCCGCAGCAGCAGATAGTTGCCCTCGGTGACCACCAGCCGCACCTCCGGCGGCACCTCGATCGCCCCCGCGACCGGCTCCTCCAGGTCACGGCGGAACTCCGGCGCCCACACCGAGGTGGGCTCCAACCGGCGCAACCGGCGCAGGGTGGCCACGAAGCCGTTGACGTCGAACGTGTCCGGCGCGCCCTTGCGGCCCGCCCGGCCCAGCCGGGCCAGCGCCGAACCGGCCAGGTGGAAGCCGTCCATCGGCACCAGCCGGGCGGCCGGGCCGACCTCGGCGACGATCCGCTCCGCGAGCGTGGACTTGCCCACGCCGGGCGCGCCGGCGATGCCGAGCAACTGCCGCGGGCCGTCCTCGGCGAGCGCCCGCGCCCGGGCGACCAACTCGTCGAGCGCGAGCACCTCTGTCCGCGGCATCAGCCGAGCACCGGCTCGCTGATGGTGAACCGCGCCTCCACCGCCGCGTGCACCGGCTGCGGCGCCGGGTCCAGCTCCAGCTCCGGCGCGGACTCGGCGTACGCGGCCTTGGCAAGCATCGGCGGGGCGGCGGTCAGGCCGGTGTCGGACAGCTCCCGCAGCGCCGTGACGCGGGCACCGAGCGCCTCCGCGTACTCCCGGGCGCGGGCCAGCGCGTCGGCGATCGCGGCGTGCCGCGCCGCCCGGTAGGCCGGGCTGTCCGGCCGCAGCGACCACACCGGGCCCGCCACCTCGACCTGCTCGTGGTCGGCCAGGCGGAGCATCAGCTCGCCGAGCGCGGTGAAGTCGGTGACCGTGACCGTGGTGCTCACCCGGCCCTGGTAGGCCACCATCCGGTCGCCCGAGCGCTTCGTCACCGGCCAGACGTTCACCTGCCCGGTCTCCCGCCCCTGGACGACCGGCCCGGCCGCGTCGAGCAGCGCCCGCACCGCGGCGGCCCGTTCCGCCAGCCGGGTCAGCGTGGTCTCCCGGTCCCGGTCCCGCGCGACCGCGGTCACCGTGAACCGGGCCAGCTCGGGAGCGACCTCCTGGTACGCCTCGCCGCGTACCGCGACCACAGGTGCGTCCGCCATGCCGCTCAGCCTAACGGCGCGGTGGCCGGCAGTCGCGCGGTGTATCCGACCGCGCCGCCCGCCACCCGACACCCGGTGAGGTGGCCTCCCGCCGTGCCGATCTCCCGCAGGTAGGCCAGCTCGCCCGCGTGGTCCGCGTCGGCCGGGAACTCCCGCCGGTGCACGCTGTGGCCGCGGTCGCGCAACGCGGCACGCGCCGCCCGGGCCTCGGCCAGCCGGTCGGCCAGCGCCCCGGCGTCCCCGGCCCGCAGCGCGCCGGTCAGCTCGTCGAGGAAGGCGGTCACCTCGGCCAGCTCCGCCAACACCCGGTCCCGGTTGCCCAGCAGCATGTTCGCGGTCCGCTCGGGTGGCCCCCCGGCGACCCGGGTGCCGTCGGAGAAACTGCCGGCCGCGAGCGTCAGCACCGCCTCCCGCAACGCCGACCGCCGTACCGTGCCCGCCAGCGCGCCGGCGAGCACGTGTGGCACGTGCGAGGCGAGCGCGGCGGCGGCGTCGTGCTCCGGGGCCGACATCGGCACCACCCGGGCGTGGAAGACGTCGACGAGCAACGCGGCGAGCCGCCGGAACGCGGCCAGCCCGGTCGGCCCCGGGCAGAGCACCCAGGCCGCGCCGTCGAGCAGCTCCGGGCGGGCCGCGCCCGGCCCGGCCCGGTCGGCGCCGGCCATCGGGTGGCCGGGCACGAACCGGTGCCCCAGCCCCTGCGCGGCGGCGGCGACGGTGACCTCCGCCTTGACGCTGCCCACGTCCGTGAGCACACACCCGTCGTCGGTGGCGGCGGCCACCCGGGCCAGGGTGGCGGGCAGCGTGGGCAGCGGGCCGCAGGCGAACACCACGTCCCGGCCGGTCACCGCCTCCTCGACGGTGTCCGGGACCGCGACCCCCTGCTCGCGCACCTGCCGGCGGGTCTGCGGATCCGGGTCCCAGCCGGCGACGTCGAGCCCGGCGTCACGGAGCCGGAGCAGCACCGAGCCGCCGATCAGCCCGGTCCCGACCACCGCGGCGCGTGCCAACCCGCCGGCCTCGCCCACCATCGGTCCACCTCGGCGTCCGCGTCGTCGGCGGAGCCCGGGTGGCCCCGCGGAAAGTCCCGCCGAGGATATCGCCCGCCGTCCCGCCGAGGCCCGGGTGTAAGGCGGGGGCCCCTATTAACACCTGGTGTTAAGAAGGGGCCCCGCCTCTACCGAAAGCGTTAAGCGGGGCCCCCGCCTTACGAGCCGGCGAGGCGGGTGGGCACCGCGTTGATGTGCGCGTCGGACTCGGTGAGCGCCACCCGCACGTGCCGGGCGCCGGCCGGGCCGTAGAAGACACCGGCGGCGACCAGGATCCCCCGCCGGGCCAGCCAGTCGACGGTGTCCCAGCAGTCCTCGTCGCGGGTCAGCCAGAGATAGAGCCCGGCCTCGGAGTGCTCGACCGTGAAACCGGCGGCGGTGAACGCCGCCCGCAGCGTCTCCCGGCGGGCCCGGTAGCGCTCCCGCTGCGCGTCGGCGTGCGCCTGGTCGCCGAGCGCGGCCACCATGGCGGCCTGCACCGGCGCCGGCACGATCATGCCGGCGTGCTTGCGGATCTTGAGAAGCTCCGCCGTCAACGCCGGGTCGCCGGCCACGAAGCCGGCCCGGTAGCCGGCCAGGTTGGAGCGCTTGGAGAGCGAGTGCACGGCCAGCACGCCGGCGTACGACCCGCCGCACACCTGCGGGGAGAGCACCGAGACGGGTTCGGCGTCCCAGCCCAGCGGCAGGTAGCACTCGTCGCTGGCGACCACCGCGCCCCGCTCCCGGGCCCACTCGACCACCTTGCGCAGGTGGGCCGCGGGCAGCACCCGACCGGTCGGGTTACCCGGCGAGTTGACCCAGACCAGGCGGACCCGGGGATCGGGACCGAGCGCGGTCAGCGAGTCGCTGCGCACCGTGGTCGCGCCGGCCAGCCGGGCCCCGTCCTCGTACGTCGGGTAGGCGACGGACGGCACCACGACCACGTCACCGGGGCCGAGCCCGAGCAGCGTGGGCAGCCAGGCCACCAGCTCCTTGGAGCCGATCGTGGGCAGCACGCCCAGCCCGTCGACGCCCGCGCCGCAGGCACGGGCCACCCAGGCCGCGATGGCGTCCCGCAGCGCGGGCGTGCCGGCGGTCAGCGGATAGCCCGGCGCGTCCGACGCGTCGGCGAGCGCCCGCCGGATCAGCGGCGGCACCGGGTCGACGGGCGTACCCATGGAGAGGTTGATGAGACCGTCCGGGTGCGCCGCGGCCGTGGTGGCCGCGGCGTCCAGCGTGTCCCAGGTGAACTCGGGCAGCCGCGCCGAGACCGGCGTGGGCCGGCTCAGTGGCCCTCGCCGCGCGGCGGCTGCGCGGCGACGAAGGTGGCGTCCTTCTCCACCTTGCCGACCTTCGAGGCGCCCCCGGGCGAGCCCAGGTCCTCGAAGAACTCGTAGTTCGCGCCGGTGTAGTCCTTCCACTGCTCCGGCACGTCGTCCTCGTAGAAGATCGCTTCGACCGGGCAGACCGGCTCACAGGCACCACAGTCGACGCACTCGTCGGGGTGGATGTAGAGCATCCGGTTGCCCTCGTAGATGCAGTCGACCGGGCACTCCTCGATGCATGCCTTGTCGAGCACATCCACGCACGGCTCGGCGATGATGTAGGTCACCGGTCTTCTCCTCCGCAAGACTCGTCGCGATCATCCGCAACGGTAAGAGCCTAGTATCTCGCCGGGGAGGGGGTCGATCGTGCTCCGACAGCAGGACGTGGGATACCGAATAGTGGTCCGCCGGATTGTGGGGATTCGCGAGGGCCGACCGCTGTTCGCGGACGCGCTCGGCGAGCTTGTCGAGCTGAGCGAGACCCACATCACGTTGGCCACCGACGGCGGGCCGCTGCGCGTCCCGGTCGACGAGGTGCACCGGGCCCGGCGGGTGCCGCCGGCCCGCCGGCCGACCGCCGCCGCGATGATCGCGTTGGAGACGGCCGCCGACGAAGCCTGGCCGGCCCCGGTACGCGGACGGCTCGGCGACTGGCGGCTGCGCGCCGCCGCCGGCTGGACCGGCCGGGCGAACAGCGCGCTGCCGATCGGCGACCCGGACCGCCCGCTGCCCGCGGCGCTGGACGCGGTGCAACGCTGGTACGCCGACCACGGCCAGCCGGCCCTGGTGAACACGCCGCTGCCGCTGGCCGCCCCGGTCGGCACGGAGCTGGACGCGCGCGGCTGGACGTCCCGCCCGCCGGTGCTGGTGCAGACCGTCCCACTGGCCACCCTGACCGCCCCCGCGCCGCAGCCGGACGCCGCCGACCTGCCGCCCGTGGCGCTGAAAGCCGCGCCCACCGACGACTGGCTGGGTGTCGCCGCCGACCGCAAGGGCGGCCTCCCGGACGCCGCGCGGCACGTGCTCACCGCCGTGGACCGGATCCGCTTCGCCGAGCTGCGGGTCGACGGCCGGCTGCTCGCGGTGGGGCGCGGCACGGTCACCGGCGAGGGCCGGTGGCTCGGCGTGTGCCTGCTCGAGGTGCTGCCGGAGGCCCGCCGGCAGGGGTACGCCGGCGCCGTCGTCCGCGCCCTGGCCGGCTGGGCCGCCGCCGAGGGCGCGACCCGCGCGTTCCTCCAGGTGGAGCAGCGCAACGTCGCCGCCGTCGGGCTCTACCGCCGGCTCGGCTTCACCACCCACCACACCTACCTGACCCGGGTGGCGCCCTGACGTCAGCGGCGGACGACCTTGCGGGGCCGCGACTGCTTCAGCTCGGCGTACCGCTTGAGCTGGCGGGAGCGGAAGTCCCGGCCGAGCGCGGTCAGGGTCAGGAAACCGATCAGCACACCGGCCGCGGTGGCCGCCAGGTAGAGCCAGATCTGGGCGAAGAAGAGGCCGGCGCCGCCGCCGAACGGGTTCTCGCCGACGAGCAGCGGGCCGACGAACACGGTCAGCGCCAGCGCGGTGACCACCGCGACGGCCAGGTCACCGGCCCAGTGCCCCACCGGCCGGTCGGCGCCCCACCGGAACGAGACACCGGCCAGGATCAGGCCGATCGCCAGGAACATCACGAGCGAGACCCGGCCGGCGGCGGCGTCGTCGTCCGGAAAGGCGAATGTGATGACCAGCCGGGCCACCACGTTCACCACGAACAACCCGGCCGCCAGCACGCCGACCGCACGCCACCGCTGACCCATCGCACGCCTCCCGCCGTACCGCCCGCCGCCGCGGCGGGCCTCTGGCAGAAATGTCTACCACCGTCACCTGTGCGGCGTCAGCACCTCGGCCCGCGCGGGAAGCGGCGGTCAGCCCGGCGCGGGCGGCGGCGGTCAGCTCGGCGCGGGCGGCGGCGCCACGAGGTGCCGGAAACCGAGCACCGCGAACGTGACCGCGCCGGTCACGATCAGCGCGAGGCCGAGCACGTTGTCGCCGGCCAGAGCCAGGTCACCCTCGGTGGTCCGGAACCCGCCCACGACGATCACCAGGAACCACGGCACCGCGGCCAGCGCCACCGCCCACCGGCTGCCGGTCGAGGAGTGCGCGAACCAGCCCAGCAGCACCGTCGACGCCGCCACCGCGGCGATCCCGGCGACCGCCAGCCCGATGCCGACGAGCGCCTGCGCACCACCGGAGCGGCCCTGCACCGTCTCCCAGGCCCAGGTCGCGAAGATCAGGTCGAGCAGCGCGACGAGCACGCCGGCCCACACCGCCACCACGCCGCCGACCACCCGCAACACGCCGTCGAGCGTCCGCTCCGCCCGGCTCGGCGGTGCGGGCGGCTGCGGCTCGGGAAGGACCGACACGGGTACGGCGGGCGACGTCACCGGAGACCGGCCGCCGCGACCGGGGAACGGTCCGGCCCGCCCGGGGCCACCCCGGCGAAGAGGTCGTCCTCCCAGCCGTACGGGCCGGCGCCCGGACCCTTCTCGCCGACCGCGAGCGTGAAGTATTCGACGCCCATGAACTCGGCGCCGAAGTTGCCGGCGATGGCGTACAGCCAGGAGTTGGCCGGGATCTGGGTGGCGTGCGCGCGCATCGCCGCCTCCTTCGCGGCGTGCCGCTCGGTGGCGTCGATCCGCGCCGCGATCTGTGCGTCCGGGGTGCCGAACGGCAACTCCGACACGTCGGAGATGCCGGCGAACGGGTTGTCCGACGACTCGGTGAACGCCTCCAGGCCGGCGTCGAGCACGCTGCGCGGCATGGCCGTCCAGTAGACCTTCGCCGGGGCGATCCCCTCGGCCGCGGCCAACTCCACCCCGCGCATCGCCACCCGGTGCGCCTGGATGTGGTCGGGGTGGCCGTAGAAGCCGTTCGGGTCGTACGTGACCACGACCTGGGGGCGGACCTCGCGGATGACCTCCAGCAGGTGCCCGGCGGCGGTGTCCAGGTCGGCCCGCCAGAACGCCCGCGGGTGCTCGTTGGTGACCAACCCCATCATCCCGGAGTCGCGGTAGCGGCCCGCACCGCCGAGGAACCGGTGGTCGGTGACGCCGAGCGCGGCGCAGGCCGCGTCCAACTCCCCGATCCGGTAGCCGCCGAGCTGGTCGGCCTCGGCCGCGGCCAGCCGCGCCAGCGCCGGCACGTGGATCTCGCCCTCCTCGCCGAGCGTGCAGGTCACAAGCGTGACGTGGGCGCCGGCGGCGGCGTAGTGCGCCATCGTCGCGCCGGTGCCGATCGACTCGTCGTCGGGATGCGCATGGACCAGCAGGAGGCGTCGGTCGGGCAGCGTCGTCACGCCCGTCACTCTAACCGGCGGTCCTGCCGCCCCGACGGTGATGCGTACGCCCAGGTCGCTCACATCACGCCCGACGCCCGCCTACGATCTGCAGGCGTGGACTTTCCCGAGCTGGCCGCCCGTACCCGTCGGTTCAGCCACGGGGCGCCGCGCGCCGTCACCGTCGCGGGGGACGGCTCCCGGGTGCTCTTCCTGCGTTCCGCGGGACCGGAGGATCCGGCCGACGCGCTCTGGCTGCTCGACGTCGACACCGGCGAGGAGCGTCTGGTCGCGGACCCGGCGGTGCTGCTGGGCGCCGACGCCGAACCGGCGCGGGTGGCGCCGGGCGAGCGGGCGCTGCGCGAGCGGCTGCGGCTCAGCGCCGGCGGCATCGGCTCGTACGCGCTCGACGCGGCCGGTCGGGTGGCCGTGTTCGCGCTGGCCGGGCGGCTGTTCCGGGCCGACCTGGGGCACGGCGACGTGGTCGAGGTGGCCACCGTCGGGCCGGTGATCGACCCCCGGCCCGACCCGACCGGCGAGCGGCTGGCCTACGTCACCGACACCGCCGAGGGCGTCCGCCGGGGTCAGCTCCGGGTGGTCGAACCGGACGGTACGGACAACCTGCTCGCCGGCGAGGACAGCGGGGTGACCTGGGGGCTGGCCGAGCACATCGCGGCCGAGGAGTTCCGCAGGTACCGGGGCTACTGGTGGGCCCCGGACGGGCGCTCGGTGTTGGCCGCCCGGGTCGACGAGTCCCGCCTGCCCCGCTGGTACCTGCACGACCCGGCCGACCCGGCGAGCCCGCCGACGTCGGTGGCGTACCCCCGGGCGGGTGGCCCGAACGCGGAGGTCAGCCTGCACCTGCTCGACCTCGACGACGGCTGGGTCGACGTGCACTGGGACCGGGAGACCTACCCCTATCTGAGCGCGGTGGAGTGGGCGGACGGCGGGCCCCTGATCACGGTGCTGCGCCGCTCGCAGCAGCACGGCCTGGTGCTCGCGGTGGACCCGCGCACCGGCGAGACGCAGGTGCACGCCGAGCTGGCCGACCCGCGCTGGGTGGAGCCGATCCCCGGCACGCCGGCGCACCTGCCCGACGGGCGGGTGCTGGTCGGGGGCGAGCTGGCCCACGACGGGTACGACGCCCGCTGCCTGTTCGCCGACGGCACGCTGCTCACCCCGCCCTCGCTGTACGTACGGCGGGTGGTCGGACGGTTGCCGGGCGGCCCGAACACGGCCGCCGACCTGCTCGTCGAGGCGAGCGAGGGCGAGCCGAGCCAGAGCCACCTCTACCGGGTGCGGACCACCATCGGCGGCGGGATGGACGCCCGCCGGATGGGCAGCGACCCCGGCTGGCACACCGCCGCGATCGGCGGGTCCACGCTCGCGGTGGGGGTCGCGTCGCTCGAGCACGCCGGGGTCCGCTGGCGGATCTGGCACGGCGACCGTGAGGTGGGCGAGTTGCGTTCGCTCGCCGCCGTCCCGTCGTACGCTCCCCGACCGACGCTGGTGCGGGTGACCGACAGGCGGCTCCCGAGCGCCGTGCTCTACCCGGCCGAGCACGTGAAGGGCACCCGGCTGCCGGTGCTGGTGGACGTCTACGGCGGCCCGGGGCACCAGGAGGTCGTCGCCGCGCGGGGCGCCTGGCTGGAACGACAGTGGTGGGCCGATCAGGGCTTCGCCGTGGTGACCGTCGACAACCGGGGTACGCCTGGTATCGCGCCCTCGTTCGAGAAGGCGATCCACCGCCGGGTCGCGGACGTGATCCTGAGCGACCAGGTGGACGCGCTTACCGCGCTCGCCGGCAAGCACCCCGACCTGGACCTGGACCGGGTGGCGGTGCGCGGATGGTCGTTCGGCGGCTGGCTCGCCGGCCTGGCGGTGCTGCGCCATCCGGAGCTGTTCAAGTGTGCGATCGTCGGCGCGCCGGTCACCGACTGGGCCTGGTACGACACCGCCTACACCGAGCGTTACCTGGGCCTGCCGGAGGACGGCATGGACGTCTACGCCCACCACTCGCTGGTCGAGCTGGCCGCCGAGCCGTTCGGCGACCCGGCCGAGGCCCGGCCCATGCTGCTGGTGCACGGCCTGGTCGACGACAACGTGCTGGCCGCGCACACGCTGCGGCTCTCGGCCGCGCTGCTGTCCACCGGCCGCCCGCATGCCGTCCTGCCGCTGACCGGTGCCAGCCACCTGGCGGCGGGCGGCGTCGCGGAGCGCCTCCTCCCCCTGGAGCTGGATTTCCTCCTCCACCACCTGTAAGGCGGGGGCCCCGCTTAACGCATTCGGTATAGGCGGGGCCCCCTATTAACACTCGCGTGCCGGGCGCGCCGCCGCTACTGCTTGACGTAGGCGTTGATGAAGTTCGGGTAGCCGAAGACGGAGGAGATGAAGACGCCGCCGGCCTTGGAGCCGTGCACGTTGTACGCCACGTCGACGTAGAGCGGGACCACGGGCGCGAACTCCTTCATGATCCGCTCGTCGAGCTTGCCCCACTCCGGGCCCTGGTCGGCCGGGGGCATGGCCAGGATCCGGTCCATCTCGGCGTTGATCGCGTCGTCGTTGAAGTAGGACTGGTTGCTGTTGCCCTCGGCCTTGATGGTGCGGCCGTCGTAGAGCACCGGCAGGATCGAGGCGCCGCTCGGCCAGTCGGCGGCCCAGTTACCGATGTAGAGGTCCCACGGGTTGTCCTTCTTCTTGATCTCGTCCAGCTTCGAGTCGTCCGGGATGTTCCGGACCGTGATCTTGAAGCCGGCGCGCTCCAGGTTGCCCTTGAGCTGCACCGCCTGCTGCTGCTCGGTGGTGTTGTCGGCGACGCCGAGGACCAGCTCGGGCGTCTGACCGCCGAGCAGTTCCTTCGCCTTCTCCGTGTTGCCGTTGGCGCCCGCCGGGTAGGCGTCGTACGCCTTGTAGCCGATGGTGGAAGGCGGCATCAGGGTGGTGATCGGCTGGGCGACGGTCTGTCCGCCGAGCGCCTTGACCATGCCCTCGCGGTCGATCGCGTAGTTGAGCGCCTGGCGGATCTTCAGGTCCTTGACCCGCTGGGTGTTGATCACGAGCTGGTTGGCGCTCGGGGTCGGGGACAGCAGCGTCCGCGACTTCAGCGCGGCGTCACCGGCGACCTTGGCGACGAGCGAGGCGGGCACCGAGTTGAAGGCGATCGCGCTCTGGTCGGCGCCGTTGTCGGCGATCACCCGGTTGTTGGCGGCGTCCGCGGTCGGGCCGAAGGTCCAGACGAACTGGTCCGGGTACTGGTGCCGCACCGGGTCGGTCTTCGGGTCCCAGTTCGGGTTGCGGTCCAGCGTGAGCTGGACGCCGACCTGGTTGTTGGCGATCTTGTAGGGGCCGGACGAGAACGGCCGCTGGTCCAGGTTGACCCCGGTGTCCTTCTCCGGCTTCAGCGGCGCGGTGGTGGGCAGCGAGACCGCGAACGGCAGGTCGCAGCGGGGCTTGGCGAACTCGAAGCGCAGGGTCTTGTCGTCCGGCGTGGTCAGACCCGGCGGCAGCGACGTCTTGTTCTTCTTGAAGTCCCACTTGGTGTCGTACTGCGGGCTGTCGGCCAACCACTCCTGGATGTAGGTCGGACCGCTGGTGAGGTCCGGGTCGAAGGAGCGGGCGATGCCGTACGCGATCTCCTTGGCGGTGATCGGGCTGCCGTCCTCGAACTTCACCCCGTCCTTGATGGTGAACTCCCAGACCTTGCAGTCGTCGTTGACGTTCTTGCCCGGGGTCTCGGCCAGGTCGCCCACCAGGACCAGGCCGCCCTTGCCGTCGTCCTTCCAGGTGGTCAGGTAGCGCGCGAAGAGCGGGCTGGCCATCAGGCCGGCGAACGAGTACGTCCGCTGCGGGTCCAGGTGGGAGATGGAGGTCTCCCGGATGATGGTGAACGTGCCGCCCTTGGCCGCGCCGTCCACCTCCGCCGCCGGCCCCTGCGAGTCCTTCGGGTCGGTCGCGATGACGCCGGTCTGCTGCCGGTTGCCGTCGACCTCGGTGCCCTCGCCCGTGTTCTTCGAGCAGGCGCCCAGCCCCACCACGAGTGCGATGGCGCCGACGGCGGCCACTGCGCGTGGTCGTCTCATCTTCTACCTCCAGGAATTGGTTTCGATGGGTTCGTTCAGCCCAGCCGCACCCGGGGATCGATGACGGCGTAGAGCAGGTCCACCACCACGTTCGCCAGCACCACGAAGACGGCCGCGATCAGCACGGTCGCCATGATGGTCGGCAGATCACCGGCGCGGACCGCGTCGACGGCGGTCCGACCCATCCCGTTCAGGCCGAAGGTCGTCTCGGTGATCACGGTCCCGCCGAGCGCGCCGCCGACGTCCAGCCCGGCGATGGTCACCACCGGCGTGATCGCGGCGCGCAGCGCGTGCCGGCCGTAGACGGATCGTTTGGCCAGGCCCTTGGCCCGCGCGGTGCGGACGAAGTCCTCCGACAGCGTCTCCAGCATCTGGGCCCGGGACAGTCGGGCGTAGATGGCGGAGAAGAGGAAGGCGAGCGCCATCCAGGCCAGCACCAGCCCGCTGCCCCACTTCAGCGGATCGTCGAAGAGCGATGTGTAGCGGGGCACCGGCAGCAGCCGCAGGTTGTAGACGAAGACGATGAGCAGCACCGCGCCGACGAAGTAGAGCTGGAGGGAGGCGCCGGTCAGGGAGAAGCCGATCGCCGCCCGGTCCAGCCAGCTACCGCGGCGCAGCGCCGAGAGCATGCCCAGGCCGACGCCGAGCAACAGCCACAGGACGGCGGCCGGGATGACGATGCTCAGCGTCACCGGCAGCACCCGGGCGATGGTGTCCGAGACGGCCTCGTTGGAGACGTACGACCAGCCGAGGCAGGGCGCGTCG
Organism: Micromonospora sp. WMMD1128; assembly: GCF_027497235.1. NCBI lineage: Bacteria > Bacillati > Actinomycetota > Actinomycetes > Micromonosporales > Micromonosporaceae > Micromonospora > Micromonospora sp. WMMD1128. Next base: position 669,531 of record NZ_CP114902.1, on the reverse strand, counting down.
CACCTACCGCCCTGGGCGCTGCCCAGGTCCCGGCCGGTGACGATGCCCTTCATGTAACCGGCGTACTGGCTGATCAGCGGATCGCGCAGGCCCAACTCCTGGCGGACCCGTTCCAGCCGCTCCGGGTTGCAGTTCTTCGGGCACATGCCGCTGACCGGGTCGCGGGGCAGGGCGAAGAACATCAGGAAGCTGAGCACGCTCACCGCGAAGAGCGTGAGCGCGGCCGAGAGCAGCCGGCGGACGAGGAAACGCGTCATGGGTCGGCCTCCTACCGGGACGACTTCGGGTCGAGCGCGTCGCGCAGCGCGTCGCCGAAGAGGTTGAAGGCGAACACGAGCGCGAAGATCGTGATGCCGGGGAAGAAGACGTACGCCGGGTCGGTCTGGAGGTAGTCGAGGCTGCGGTAGATCATCCGCCCGAAGCTCGGCGTCTCGTCGGTCAGCCCGACGCCGATGAACGACAGTGCCGCCTCGCTCGTGATGTATTGCGGCACCGCGAGCGAGAAGGCGACCAGGATCGGCGCCCAGACGTTCGGCAGCAACTGCCGGAACAGCATGTGTCCCAGCCCGGCGCCGCTGGCCCGGGCCGCCTCCACGAACTCGCGCTCGCGCAGCGCGATGATCTGACCCCGGACCAGGCGGGCGGTGCTGGTCCAGCCGAACAGCGCGAAGATCGCGATGAGCACCCCGATCTGGAAGTACGCCGGGACGGCCTCCCGTGGGCCGTAGAAGCGCAGCGCCACGGTCGGCATCAGCGCCAGCGCGATGATCAGGAACGGCATGGCCAGGGTCAGGTCGGTGATCCAGTTGATCACCGTGTCCAGCCAGCCGCCCAGGTAGCCGGCGAGCGTACCCAGTGTCACGCCGATCACGGCGGTCAGCACGGCGGCGGCGAACGCGATGAACAGCGACGTGCGCAGGCCGTGCACCATCCGGACGAAGATGTCCCGGCCCAGGCCGGGTTCCAGCCCGAACCAGTGCTCGCCGGTGACGCCACCGGCGTAACCGAGCGGCATGCCGTAGCCGTCGAGCCGGCTCTGGAACTGCTCCTTCGGCCCCACCCCGTACAGCGCCTGGATCAGCGGGACGGCGAGCGCGACGAGCACGAAGAAGACCAGCAGCGCGCCGCTGACCAGGGCGGTGCGGTCCCGCCGCAGCCGCGCCAGGGCGAGCTGGCCGGGCGAGCGGCCGACGAACTCCCGGTCCCGGCGCTCGTCGCCGTCACCCGGTGAGTCGATCTCGGCGAGCGCGACGCCCTCGACCGGGGACAGGCTCATTCCGCCACCTCCTTGAGTTCCGGGGTGTCGCCGCCCCCGACCGTCCCCGGCTCGACAACGCCGCCGCCGGCCGGCTCGGCGGCTCGCACCGGCCCGCTCTCCGAGTAGTGGCAGGCGGTGAGTTGGCTGCCGCCGTCGCGGGTGACGAGCGCGGGTTCTTCGGTGGCGCAGCGGTCGGTGGCCTTCCAGCAGCGGGTGCGGAAGCGGCAGCCGGAGGGCGGGTTGAGCGGCGTGGGCACGTCACCGGTGAGGCGGATGCGGCCGGCCGGTCCGAGCGTGGTGACGTCGGGGATGGCCGACAGCAACGCCCGGGTGTACGGGTGTTGCGGGCGGGTGTAGATGGCGTCCCGGTCGCCGATCTCGACGATCCGGCCGAGGTACATGACTGCCACGCGGTGGCTGAAGTGGCGGATCACGGCCAGGTCGTGGGCGATGAACACGAACGCCAGGTCGAGGTCGCGTTGCAGGTCGCGCAGCAGGTTGATGACCTGCGCCTGGATGGAGACGTCGAGCGCGCTGACGGGTTCGTCGGCGACGATGAGTTTCGGTTCCAGGGCCAGCGCCCGGGCGATGCCGATGCGTTGACGTTGCCCGCCGGAGAACTCGTGCGGGTACCTGTTGTAGTGCTCCGGGTTCAACCCGACGAGTTCCAGCAGCTCCTGGACCCGCTTCCGCACCCCGCCGGGCGGGGTGATCCGGTTGACCTGCAACGGCATCGCCACGATCCGCCCGACGGTGTGGCGGGGGTTCAACGACGCGTACGGGTCCTGGAAGATGACCTGCAGGTCCTGCCGCAGCGAGCGCAGCTCACGGCGGCCGGCGTGGGTGATGTCCCGGCCGGCGAACATGATGCTGCCGGCGGTCGGTTCCAGCAGCCGCACCAGCATGCGCCCGGTGGTGGTCTTGCCGCACCCCGACTCCCCCACCAGGCCGAGGGTCTCCCCCGGCCGCACGTCGAAGTCGAGCCCGTCGACCGCCCGCACCGCCCCCCTGCCCCGCAGTCCCTCGCGGACGGGGAAGTGTTTGGTCAGCCCGCGTACCGACAGCAGCGGCCCGGTCTCGGCCGGCGTCGTGGTCGGGGCCGACCGGCCGGCTGTCGCATCGATGCTCATCGGACCACTCCCCCCTGGGCGATCTCGTCGCGGTGGATCCGCTGCCGGTCCGCCGCGGACAGGTGACAGGCCACCAGATGCCCCGGCTGGCCGGCGTCGCGCAACCGCGGGACCGCGGTGCGGGACCGGTCGCCGTTGACGTCGGCGTACCGGCACCGCGGGTGGAACGCGCACCCCGGCGGCAGGTTGATCAGGCTGGGCGGGTTGCCCGGGATGGGCACCAGGTCCGCGTCCGCGTCGCCGTGCAACGACGGCACGCTCGACAGCAACCCCCAGGTGTACGGATGCTGCGGCGCCCGCAGCACCTGCGCCACGCTGCCCCGCTCCACCGCCCGTCCCCCGTACATGACAAGCACGTCGTCGGCGACCTGCGACACCACGCCCAGGTCGTGGGTGATCAGGATGATCGCCGAGCGGAACTCCGCCTGGAGGTCGGCGAGGAGGTCCAGGATCTGCGCCTGCACGGTCACGTCCAACGCCGTGGTCGGCTCGTCGGCGATCAGCAGGTCCGGGTCGTTGACCAGGGCCATCGCGATCATCGCGCGCTGCCGCATGCCGCCGGAGAACTCGTGCGGATACTGCTCGTACCGCCGCTCGGGCTGCGGGATGCCCACCCGGCCCAGCATGTCCACCGCCCGCGTCCGGGCCTCCCGTCGGCCGGCCTTCGGGTGGTGCACCCGGTACGCCTCGGCGATCTGCCTGCCCACCGTGAAGTAGGGGTGCAACGCCGACAGCGGATCCTGGAAGATCATCGCCATGTCCCGGCCCCGCAGCCGCCGTACCTCCTCCTCGGGCAGGCCGACAAGCTGACGCCCGCCGACGGAGATCTCCCCGGTGATGGTGGCGCGCGTGGAGTTGTGCAGCCCGAGGATCGCCAACGACGTCACGCTCTTGCCGGAGCCGGACTCGCCCACGATGCCAAGCGTGCGACCCCGCTGGACGGCGAACGACACCCCGTCCACGGCCCGGACCACACCGTCCTCGGTGTCGAACCGCACCCGCAGGTCCGTGACCTGGAGATACGGCGCGTCGGCGGTGCGTTGCTCCGGCACCTCGGGGCGGTCCGGCTCCCCGGACAGCGCCGTCTCCGACCTGCTCATGACCGCCTCCCCTTCGGTAATGAAGAGAACCTACAGCAACCCTCTGGAGGCGAAAATAAGCTACATCGAGCGGTCTGTCAGCGGTCAGAGCGTAACGACTGGGTCTCCGACCCGCAGCCCGCCACCTGGGACATTCACCAGGCATGGCTCACCGTAGCGACACGGTCACCGCACCGCAGGTGCGACGATGTCCCGAGCGAACGGTTGACGATCCCGGCCGACACGAGATGGAGGTCAGCCATGACGGCGGCGGTGTTCGACCACGACGGCCCGTGGACCGAAGAGGAATACCTCTCTCTCGGGGAGACGCAGCAACGCGTCGAACTCTTCGACTGGAGCCTCTACGTGACCCCTGGTCCCACCCCGCTGCATCAGAACATCTCCGGTGAACTTCGCGCGATCTTCCGCGCGCCGGTGCGAAAGGCCGGCCTGCGGGTGCTCGAAGCCGTGAACGTACGACTGCGGCCTGGACGCATCCCCATCCCCGACCTGGTCATCACCGACGACATCGACCTGCGCATACCGGTGATCGAGGCCAGCGACGTCCGTCTGGTCTGCGAGGTCATCTCACCTAGCCACGCGGCGACCGACAAGGTGCTCAAGATGCACTACTACGCCGCAGCGCAGATCGAGTGGTACCTGCTGGTCGAACAGGACACGTTGACCATGCGCCTCTACCGGCGGCAGGACACGCACTACGTCGAGCATTCCGTTGCGAAGCGGGGCGACACACTGAACCTGCACCAACCCGTACGCGTCACTATCCGGCCGGAGGATCTGCTCGGTTGACCGCACGACTCGGCAGCGTTGCTCCGGCGGCGGACGCGAAGCGCGACGATGAAACGCGTGCAGCGGCCACGATGCCGGCGACGCGAGGTGGAGGTCAGCCATGACGGCGGCGGTGTTCGACCACGACGGCCCGTGGACCGAAGAGGAATACCTCTCTCTCGGGGAGACGCAGCAACGCGTCGAACTCTTCGACGGGAGCCTTCACGTGACGCCGGCACCAACCCCGCGACACCAGCGGATCCAACGCGACCTCGGCAACCTGCTGGAGACGGCGGCGCGCCGCGTGGGCCTGGAACTGTTGGAGACCGTGAACGTCCGGCTCCGGCCGGGCCGGATCCCCATTCCCGATCTGGTCGTCACCGAGCCGATCGACTTCGACGAGCCGATGATCGAGGCGCGGGACGTGCAGCTCGTCTGCGAGGTCATCTCACCCGGCAACGCGGCCACCGACAAGGTGCTCAAGATGCACTACTACGCCGCTGCCGAGATCGAGTGGTACCTGCTCGTCGAGCAGGAGAACGGCACGCTGCACCTCTACCGACGGCAGGGGCGGCACTACCGGGAGGTGTCGGTGACCAAGCCCGGCGACGTGCTGGAACTGTCCGAACCCGTCCGGGCCACGATCCGGCCGGAGGATCTCGTCCCCTGACGGATGTCGGTGCGCTCGCCTAGGGTCGGCGCATGGGATTCGATGCGGCGACCGCCGCCGTGCAGGCCGCCCTCGACGCGGGCGCCCGCTACGCCGACGCCCGGGTGATGCACCGCCGCTACGAGTCGATGTCGGCCCGCAACGGCGACGTCGAGGAGCTGACCCAGCACGAGAGCATCGGGCTGGGCGTGCGCGCCCTGGTCGGCTCCGGGTGGGGCTTCCACGCCGTACCCGAGCTGTCCGACGCCGCGGCCCGCGACGCCGGCCGGCGCGCCGCGGTGATCGCCGCCGCGAGCGCGCGGGTTCCCGGCCCGCCGATCGACCTGGTGCCTGTCGACGCGGCGGTGGCGAGCTGGGCCTCGGAGTGCGCGGTCGACCCGCTCGGGGTGCCGCTGTCGACAAAGGGCGACCTGCTTGTCGGCGCCACCGCCACGATGCGGGAGCACGGCGCCGACCTGGCCGAGGGGCTCTACCAGATCTGGGACACGACGAAGTGGTTCGTCTCCAGCGAGGGCCACCGGATCGACCAGCACATCCGGGAGTGCGGCGGCGGCATCTCGGCCACCTCGATCGGCGACGGCGAGACCCAACGCCGGTCCTACCCGAGCTACCGCGGGCAGTACGGCACCACCGGCTGGGAGCTGGTCACCTCGCTCGACCTGGCCGCGCACGCGGCCCGGATCGCGGAGGAGTCCCGGGAGCTGCTCACCGCGCCGGAGTGCCCGGCCGGCGAGACCGACCTGATCCTCGGCGGCGAGCAGCTCGCGTTGCAGATCCACGAGTCGGTCGGGCACGCCATCGAGCTGGACCGCATCCTCGGCTGGGAGGCGGCCTTCGCCGGCACCTCCTGGCTCGACCTGACCCGCCTCGGCTCGCTGCGCTACGGCTCGGAGCTGATGAACGTGACCATCGACCCGACCATCCCGGGCGCGCTCGGCAGCTTCGGCTTCGACGACGAGGGTTCCCCGGCGGTCCGCCGGGACGCGGTCCGCGAGGGCCGGTGGGTGGGCGTGCTCGCCGGCCGCGACTCGGCCGCCGTCGCCGGCCTGGATCACGGCGGCAGCGTACGCGCCGACGGCTGGGCCCGGCTGCCGATGGTGCGGATGACGAACGTGGGCCTCGAACCGGGCCCGCACACGCTCGACGAGATCATCGCGGCCACCGACGACGGGGTGCTGATGGACATCAACAGGTCCTGGTCGATCGACGACAAGCGGCTCAACTTCCAGTTCGGCTGCGAGGTCGGCTGGGAGGTGCGCAACGGCCGCCGGGGGCGGATGCTGCGCAACCCGACCTACACCGGCATCGGGCCGGTCTTCTGGCGCTCGATGGACATGCTCTCCTCGGAAAGCGTCGCCTGGGGCACGCCCAACTGCGGCAAGGGGCAGCCCGGCCAGGTCGGGCACACCGGTCACCCGGCCGCGCCGGCCCGGTTCCGCGGCGTCCGCGTGGGGGTGCGCGCGTGAGCGAACGCACCGAGCGCAGCGAGGGCCGTGAGCGCACGCCCGGTCGGCACGGCGTGAGCGATCTCGCGGCCCGGGTGGTGGAGCTGGTCGGGCGCGCGGCCGGACCGGCCGCCGAGGTCGAGGTGCTCGTCACCCGCTCCGAGCTGGCCCTGACCCGGTTCGCCAACTCGTTCATCCACCAGAACGTGGCCGAGAACGGCACCGCCGTGCACCTGCGGCTGCACGTGGACGGCCGGACCGCCACGGGCGGCGGCAGTCGGGTCGACCCGGACGGGCTGGCCGCGCTCGTCGAGCGGACCCGGGCGGCGGCCCGGCTCGCCCCGCTCGACCCGGCCTGGCCGGGGCTCACCGCGCCGACCCCGACGCCGTCCGGCCCGGCCGTCGACCTGGCCACCGCGTTCGCGTCCCCCGACGACCGGGCCACCCGGGTACGCGCGTTCGTGGACGCGGTCGAGGGGTTGGAGGCGGCCGGCTACTGCCGCACGGCGTACTTGTCCGGGGCGTTCGTCAACTCCGCCGGGCACTCGGCGGTGGGGCAGGCGGCCGAGGCGACCATGGACGGCATCGCCCGCACCGGCGGCGCGGACGGGGTGGCCCGGCACTGCGCCGACCGCCTCGACGACCTGGACGGCGCCGCGCTCGGCGCCCGCGCGGCGGCCAAGGCGCGGGCCGCGGCCGACCCGGTCGAGTTGCCGGCGGGGCGGTACGAGGTGGTGTTGGAGCCGGCGGCCGTGGCGGACCTGCTGCACAACCTCGCCTGGTACGGCTTCAACGGCAAGCGGCACACCGAGGGGCAGTCCTTCGCCGAGCCGGGCACGGCCCAGTTCGATCCGGCGGTGACGCTTGTGGACGACCCGTTGCACGCCTCGATGCTGCCGTTCGACCTGGAGGGCACGCCCCGGCGGGCGTTGCCCCTGGTGGAGGCGGGCACCACCGGGGCGGTGGCGCACGACCGGCGCAGCGGGGCCGAGGCGGGCGCCGGGTCCACCGGGCACGGCATGCCCGGCGGGTCGACGTTCGGCCCGATCGCGCGCAACGTCCGCCTGCTGCCGGCGGGGAGTCCGGCCGGCGGGGTGGTGGCCGGGCCGGTGAGCGCCGGGGTGACCGGTGCGGTGGGTGACCCGGACACGGCGGCCCTGGTCGCCGGCGTGCGGCGCGGGTTGCTGGTGAGCGACTTCTGGTACACGCGGGTGCTGGATCCGAAGCAGTTGGTGATCACCGGGCTGACCCGCAACGGTGTGTGGCTGATCGAGGACGGCGTGCCGACCAGGGCGGTGCGCGACTTCCGGTTCACCGAGTCCTATCCGCGCGCGCTGGGGCCGGGTCGGGTGCTCGGCCTCGGCCGGTGTGCGGTCCGCCAGCCGGACCGCGTCGAAGGGTTCTGGTCGGAGGCGCCGGCGCTGCGGTTGGCCTCGTGGAACTTCACCGGCGGCGCGTCCGGCTGACCGGTCGGCTCCGCCAGGTGACCGGTCGGCGCGCCGCGCATCTTGATTATGATTCGGGTCTTTCCAACCAGCGGGACACACGGGACACTGCGTTGCGCGGCCGGGCCGTGAAGATCGGCGTAACGTGTGTCACTTGACCGCGCCGGTTTCGGGGCGTGGTCCCGCGTGTGCGCAGGACGTGACAGTGACGTCAGGGAGATGACTCGAAATGACAACTACGTCGGCCAGGGCGCCGAGGTCGCAGCCGCGGGGCGCGCGGGCGCGTGCCGCCATCGCGGCGAAGACGTTGCGGACCGACCGCTGGTGGCTCGCGCCACTGATCACCGTCGTCGGGCTCAGTGCCTGGGTCATCTACGCGACCGTCCGGGTCTTCATGCACAAGTGGTACTGGGTCGACCAATACCACTATCTGACGCCGTTCTACTCACCTTGTGTGACCGAGCGGTGCGTCGAGGGCTCCTCACACTTCGGCAGCTTCCTGCCCGGCTGGTGGATCATCCCGGACGCGGCGCTGACCCTGCCGTTCCTGCTGCTGTTCCGGCTGACCTGCTACTACTACCGCAAGGCCTACTACCGGTCGTTCTGGCTGTCGCCGCCGGCCTGCGCGGTGCCGGACGGGCACGATTCCTACAGCGGTGAGACCCGGTTCCCGCTGCTCGGGCAGAACCTGCACCGCTACTTCTTCTACGCCGCCGCGATCATCTCGCTGATCAACACCTGGGACGCGATCTACGCCTTCCACTCCCCGGAGGGCTTCGGCTTCGGCCTGGGCAACATCGTGCTGCTGGTGAACGTGGTGATGCTGTGGGCGTACACCATCTCCTGCCACTCCTGCCGGCACATCATCGGCGGCCGGCTCAAGCACTTCTCCAAGCACCCGGTGCGCTACAAGGCGTGGACCGGCGTGTCGTGGTTGAACGTCCGGCACATGCAGCTCGCCTGGATCACCCTGGGCACCCTGGCGCTCACCGACTTCTACGTGATGGCGGTGGCCGCCGGCTGGTTCAACGACCTGCGGTTCATCAACTGAGAGCCTGGACATGACTGAGACGCGAATCGAACGACACCACTACGACGTCGTCGTGATCGGGGCCGGCGGCGCCGGCCTGCGCGCGGCGATCGAGGCCCGGCTGGCCGGTAAGAAGACCGCGATCATCTCGAAGTCGCTGTTCGGCAAGGCCCACACGGTGATGGCCGAGGGCGGCGCCGCGGCGGCGATGGGCAACGTGAACTCGCGGGACAACTGGCAGGTGCACTTCCGGGACACCATGCGGGGCGGCAAGTTCCTCAACAACTTCCGGATGGCCGAACTGCACGCCAAGGAGTCGCCGCAGCGGATCTGGGAGCTGGAGACGTACGGCGCGCTGTTCGACCGGACGAAGGACGGCAAGATCTCGCAGCGCAACTTCGGCGGCCACGAATATCCGCGCCTGGCGCACGTGGGCGACCGGACCGGCCTGGAGCTGATCCGCACGCTCCAGCAGAAGATCGTTTCTCTCCAGCAGGAGGACAAGCGCGAGTTCGGCAGCTACGACGCCCGGATCCGGGTCTTCTCCGAGACCACGATCACCGAGCTGCTGCTCGACGGCGACCGCGTCGCCGGGGCGTTCGGCTACTACCGGGAGTCCGGCGAGTTCGTCCTGTTCGAGGCGCCGGCCGTGGTGCTGGCCACCGGCGGCGTCGGCCGGTCCTACAAGGTCACCTCGAACTCCTGGGAATACACCGGTGACGGTCACGCGCTGGCGCTGCGTTCCGGGGCCACGCTGATCAACATGGAGTTCCTCCAGTTCCACCCGACCGGCATGGTCTGGCCGCCCTCGGTGAAGGGCATCCTGGTCACCGAGTCGGTGCGCGGCGACGGCGGCGTGCTGAAGAACTCCGACGGCAAGCGGTTCATGTTCGACTACGTCCCGGACGTCTTCCGCAAGCAGTACGCGGAGACGGAGGAGGAGGCGGACCGCTGGTACACCGACCCGGACAACAACAGGCGTCCGCCGGAGCTGCTGCCCCGCGACGAGGTCGCCCGGGCGATCAACACCGAGGTCAAGGAGGGCCGGGGTACGCCGGCCGGCGGCGTCTACCTCGACATCGCCTCCCGCAAGTCGGCGGAGGAGATCCGCCGCCGGCTGCCGTCGATGTACCACCAGTTCAAGGAGCTGGCCGACGTCGACATCACCAAGGAGCCGATGGAGGTCGGGCCGACCTGCCACTACGTGATGGGCGGTGTCGAGGTGGACCCCGACACCGGCGCGGCGGCGGGCACCGTACGCGGGCTCTTCGCCGCCGGTGAGGTCTCCGGTGGCATGCACGGCTCCAACCGGCTCGGCGGCAACTCCCTGTCCGACCTGCTGGTCTTCGGCAAGCGGGCGGGCGGGCACGCCGCGACGTACGCCGACGGGCTCAGCGCACGCCCGGCGGTGTCGGTGGCGGCGGTGGAGGCCGCGGTGGAGACGGCGCTGGCGCCGTTGCAGCGCGACACCGGCGAGAGCCCCTACCAGCTCCAGCAGGATCTCCAGGTGGTGATGGGGGACCTGGTCGGCATCATCCGGCGGGAGGGCGAACTGGCCGACGCGCTGGGCCGGCTGGCCGAGCTGCGGGAACGGGTGGCGAAGGTGAGCGCGGTCGGCGGCCGGCGCTACAACCCGGGCTGGCACCTGGCGCTCGACCTGCGCAACATGCTCGTGGTGTCCGAGTGCACCGCGAAGGCGGCGTTGGAGCGGCAGGAGTCGCGCGGCGGCCACACCCGGGAGGACTACCCGGCGATGGACCCGACGTGGCGGCGGGTCAACCTGGTCTGCTCGCTCGACGGTGACGCCGTCCGGCTGACCCACAAACCGCTGCCGACGATGCGGCCGGAGTTGATCGGGCTCTTCGACCGGGCCGAGCTGTCCAAGTATCTGACCGACGAGGAACTCGCCGAGTTCGACGCCCTCACCGAGGAGGCGAACAACTGATGGGAAGTAAGCGCCAGTTCCGCATCTGGCGGGGCGACGAGACCGGCGGCGACCTGAAGGACTACACGGTCGAGGTGAACGAGGGCGAGGTCGTCCTCGACGTGATCCACCGGCTCCAGGCCACCGAGGCGCCCGACCTGGCGTGCCGGTGGAACTGCAAGGCCGGCAAGTGCGGCTCCTGCTCGATGGAGATCAACGGCAAGCCGCGGCTGGGCTGCATGACGCGGATGTCGACGTTCGAGGAGGCGGAGACCGTCACGGTCACCCCGCTGCGCACCTTCCCGGTGATCCGGGACCTGGTCACCGACGTCTCGTTCAACTACGAGAAGGCCCGGGAGACGCCGGCGTTCGCGCCCCCGGCGGACGTGGCGCCCGGTGACTACCGGATGCAGCAGGTCGACGTCGAGCGCTCGCAGGAGTTCCGCAAGTGCATCGAGTGCTTCCTCTGCCAGAACGTCTGCCACGTGATCCGTGACCACGACGAGAACAAGCAGGCGTTCTCCGGTCCCCGGTTCTTCATCCGGGCCTCGGAGCTGGACATGCACCCGCTCGACGCGCGCACCGACCGCAAGGAGTACGCGCAGTCCGAGATGGGCCTCGGCTTCTGCAACATCACCAAGTGCTGCACCGAGGTCTGCCCCGAGCACATCAAGATCACCGACAACGGGATCATCCCCATGAAGGAACGGGTCGTCGACCGCAGGTACGATCCCCTCGTATGGCTCGGTAACAAGATCTTCCGGAGGGGTCAGGTGCCTCAGACCAGCGCGACCAGCGGGCATTCGAGCGGCGCGGTGACCGCCGGCGCGGCCCACGGCGGGGTGCACTCGCACGCCGGCGGCTCCCACGACAGCGATGCCGAGCGCCAGGCGCAGCAGGGCGTCAACTGGCAGCGCGAGGTGCCGCACCCGACGGCCCCGGCGGTCGACGCCAGCGGCCGGCTGCCGCTGACCGAGCTGACCTTCGACCGGGCCGCCGCGCCGTCGCCGTTCGGCGACGACGTGGAGTTCCCGCTGCCGGCGGAGCACCTCAACTTCGCCCACCCGCAGCAGGACGAGCCGAAGCACTGAGCAGCGGCACGACGATGACGGGGGCCAGCGGCACACGCCGCCGGCCCCCGTCCCGTTTCCGACCTGCTGTCCGGTTGTCAGGATTCGGCGAGCAGGGGGCGCAGCGCGGGCACGATCGGCACGTCGGCCGGCAGCCAGGCGACGCTGTCCAGCTCGGCCGCGGAGAGCCAGCGCAGCTCGGCGTGCTCCAGGGCGGTCGGCTGGTCGCCGTGGAGCAGGCGGGCCGCGTAGATCCGCAGGACGGACCGGCCGTGCGCCATCCGCACGTCCCGACCGACCCGCGCGCCGACCGCGACCCGGACGCCCAGCTCCTCGGCGCACTCCCGGGCCAGCGCGTCGGTCTCGGTCTCCCCCGGCTCGACCTTGCCGCCGGGGAACTCCCACCGGCCCGCCACCTCGGGCGGCGAAGAACGTTCGCAGGCGAGGACCCGGCCCGCCACGATGATCGCCGCTCCGACGACCACTCTCGGCTCCCGCCGGTCGGCCTGCCCGCCCTCGCTACACCGTTCGGTCCGCACGGGCCACCAGCGTGCCAGATCAATCGGCGGTTTGGGTAGCTGAGTCGGCCATCAGGCCAGCAGAACACGGAAGTGTGGGCGTGGACACACCATCTGTGCGACGACAGACTAGAGGGCGTCGACTGGGACACGGGATGGCGACGATTTGGCCACAAGCCGGCAACAACGACGCCTGGGAGGTGCGGTGATGCGCGTGCTGTTCAGCAGCCGGGCGAAGCACGACTACCTCAGCGACGCACTCGACCTGCTGTCCGGGTGGACGCGCGAGGGCGAGCAGATCCGCCGCACGCTGGTCCTCGACGACACCCAGCACGCCGCGCTCACCGAGCGGGTGGCCGTGGTGGCCGACGCCCTGCGCCTGCGCCCCGAGATCAGCCGCCGGGCCGACCACACCCAGATCCGGCTGGGGCACGACGACGGCGAGCCACTCACCGAGGGTGAGGTGCTGCTGGCGGCGCGCATCGAGGACGCGGTCCGGGCGGTCACCGAGCACTGAGCGCTGGCACGCCTGCCCTACCGTCTAGGGCATGTCTGGCCCGACGTACGACCGCAAGGAACAGTTCCAGCAGATCCAGAGTGGGCTGCTGCCCGGTGAGCAGATCATCGCCGTCTACGACGCCGTCGGCACCGGCACCGGCTTCATCGGCCTGACCGACCGGCGGGTGATCATCCAGGACCGCTCCTTCGTCGGCAAGCGGTACGCCATCACGAGCATCCCGTACTCGAAGATCACCAGCGTGAGCGTGGTGAGCAACAAGTCCTGGGGTGGTTCGTTCTTCTCCACCGGGTCAATCGCCGTGCACGTCGGCGCGCACACCTACGAGGTGGAGTTCCGGGGCGCGGACAAGAGCCACCACGTACACAACGTCATCCTGCACCACATCTCCTGACCGGCCGGTCGTGACACAATCGCCGCCATGCGGGGGCTGATCGCACGTTGGCGCGCCTGGCGCGCCACCCACCGGCGGGCCGTACGCCTGATCCGCCGGCTCGTCCTGGTCGCCGCGGCCGGCGTGGTGCTGCTGGCCGCGGCAACCGCGGCGAGCGTCGCCTGGATCCGCGCCGACGCCCGCGGACACGTGTTCACCGCCGCCGACGTGCCGGAAGCGCCGGTGGCCCTGGTGCTCGGCGCCAAGGTGGAGCCCGACGGCACCCCGTCGCCGTTCCTGGCCGCCCGGCTGGACATCGCCCGCCAGCTCTACACCGCCGGCAAGGTCAAGGCGATCCTGGTCTCCGGCGATCACATGAACTGGGACTACGACGAGCCGGACGCGATGCGCCGCTGGCTCGTCGAGCGGGGCGTGCCGGCCGAGAAGGTGGTGCTCGACCACGCCGGCTTCGACACCTACGACTCGTGCGTCCGGGCCCGGCGGGTCTTCGGCGTGCGGCGGGCCACCGTGGTCACCCAGTCGTTCCACCTGCCCCGCGCGGTGGCGCTCTGCCGGCACGTCGGCGTCGAGGCCGACGGCGTCGGGGACGACACCGTCCGCCGCTACGCCGGGCAGTGGCGGATCAGCGCCACCCGGGAGTACGGCGCCAGCGTGAAGGCCACGGTGGACGTGCTGTCCGGGCGGGATCCGGTCCACCTGGGCCGCCGGGAGACCGGGGTGGACGACGCGCTGCGGGCGCGGTAATCCGGTTGTCCACCGGGGACGGTCGCTGGTCTGCTGGCGTGATGTCAGTCTTCGACGATCCCGGTCACTTCGGCCGACTCTGGGCGGCAACCTACGACAGTCCTGGCAATCCTGACCCCGCACCGGCGGTCGACTTCCTCGCGCCGCTGGCCGAGGGCGGTCCGGTGCTCGAACTGGCCGTCGGCACCGGCCGGGTGGCCCTGCCCCTGGCCGCCCGCGGGCTGACCGTGGAGGGCGTGGAGGCGTCCCCGGAAATGGTGGCGCGGCTGCGCGCCAAGCCGGGCGGCGAGCACATGCCGGTCACCATCGGCGACATGGCCGACGTGCCCGTCCCCGGGCCGTACCGTCTGGTCTTCCTGGTCTTCAACACGCTGTTCAACCTGGTCGACGCGGAGCGTCAGGCGGCGTGCTTCCGCAACGTCGCCCGGGTGCTGGCCCCGGGCGGGGCGTTCGTCATCGAGACCTTCGTGCCGGACCCCGCCGGCTTCGACCGGGACGAGCAGGTCCAGGTCCGCGACGTGACCGAGGACTCGGCGACCATCCGGATGCACAGGTACGACCGGACGGCGCAGACGTTCGTGCGACAGACGATCACGTTCGACGCCGAGGGCGTGCACCTGCACCCGTTCGCCATGCGCTACGCCTGGCCGGAGCAGATCGACGAGATGGCGGAACGGGCCGGCCTCCACCTCGCCGAGCGGTACGCCGACTGGGACCGGACGCCGTTCGACGCGGACAGCCGCGCGCACATCTCCGTCTACCGCCTCCGGTAGCGTCCCGTCGATGACGGTCACCGTTGCCGCGATGGACGACGCGCACGCCGACGCCGTGCTGGAGATCTACCGCCTCGGCATCGACGAGGGCGACGCCACGTTCGAGACCGAGCCGCCGGGCTGGGACCGGTTCACCGCCGGCCGGCTGCCCGGCCATCGGTGGGTGGCGCTCGACCCGTCCGGGCGGGTGCTCGGTTGGGTGGCCTGCTCGGCGGTCTCCGACAGGTGCGTCTACGCCGGGGTGGTCGAGCACTCCGTCTACGTGCACCCCGAGGCGCGGGGTCACGGCGTCGGCCGGATGCTGCTGGACGCGCTGATCGCCTCCACCGAGGCGGACGGCGTCTGGACCATCCAGTCCGGCGTGTTCCCGGAGAACACCGCGAGCCTGGCCCTGCACGCGGCCTGCGGGTTCCGGGTGGTCGGCACCCGGGAGCGGATCGGCCGTCACCACGGCCTCTGGCGGGACGTCACGCTCATCGAACGGCGGAGCCCCCGGATCCGCTGACGGCGGACCGGGGGTTTCGCGCCGGGTCTAGCGGTTGAACAGCCGCCTCGACCAGAGGTAGCCGCCGAGCGCGATGACGGCGCACCAGCCGAGCGCGATCCAGCCGTCGTGCCCGATCGGCTCGTCCATGAGCAGCCCGCGCAGGCTCTCGATGATCGGGGTGAACGGCTGGTACTCGGCGAACCAGCGCAGGCCGGCCGGCATCGAGTCGGTGGGCACGAACCCGCTGCCGAGGAACGGCAGCAGGATCAGCGGCATCGGCAGGTTGCTCGCCGTCTCGACGCTCTCGCTCACCTGGCCGAGCGCGACTGCCAACCAGACAAGCGCGAACGTCACCGCCGCGAGGAGACCGACCGCGCCCAGCCAACCGGCCGCACCTGCGGTGGGGCGGAAGCCGACGAGCAACGCCACGCCGATCACCACGGTCAGGCTGATCGCCGCCTGGATCATGCTGCCGAGGACGTGGCCGGTCAGCACCGACACCCGGGCGATGTGCATGGTGCGGAACCGGGCGATGATGCCCTCGGTCATGTCCATGGCGATCGAGATCGCGGTCCCCTGGACCGTGGCCGCCACGGTCATCAGGATGATCGCCGGCGCCACGTAGTTGGCGTACTCGGCGCGCCCGCCGCCGCTGCCCAGCCCGGCCCCCAGCGTGCCGCCGAGCACGTAGACGAAGAGCAGCAGGAAGACCACGGGCATCCCGACGAGCATCACGGTCATCGACGGGTAGCGCAGCATGCGCCGGAGGTTGCGGCGCAGCATCGTCGCCGAGTCGCGCAGCGGGTGGAATCTGAGGGCGGCGGTGCTCATGGCGTGGTCACCTTCCGGTCGGTGAGGGCGAGGAAGACGTCGTCGAGGTCGGGGGTGTGCACGGACAACTCGTCGACCTCGACGCCACAGTCGTCGAGCCGGCCGATCAGAGCCTTCAGCGAGCGCAGGCTGCCGTCGCCGGGCACCCGCAGGGCGAGCGCGTCGGGCTCGCGCGTGACCCGGTCGAGCACCCGTACCGCCTGGTCGAGACGCTGCGGGTCGGCGAACCGCAACCGGACGTGCCCGCCGGGGATGCGGCGCTTCAACTCCTCGGCCGTGCCCTCGGCGACCACCCGGCCGTGGTCCAGGACCGCGATCCGGTCGGACAGTTCGTCGGCCTCCTCCAGATACTGCGTGGTCAGGAGGATGGTGACGCCGTCGGCCACCAGGTCGCGGACGATCTGCCACATGTCGCGGCGGCTGCGCGGGTCCAGCCCGGTGGTCGGCTCGTCCAGGAAGATCACGCGCGGGTTGCCGACGAGCGTCATCGCCAGGTCGAGCCGACGCAGCATCCCGCCGGAATAGGTGGACGCCGGCTTGCCGGCCGCGTCGGTCAGGTCGAACCGGTCGAGCAGCCCGGCCACGCGCCGCCGGCCCTCGTCCCGGCGCAGGTGGTGCAGGTCCGCCATCAGACGCAGGTTCTCCGCGCCGGTGAGCAGCTTGTCCACCGCGGAGAACTGCCCGGTGACGCCGATCGCGGCGCGCACCGCGTCCGGCTCGCGGGCGAGGTCGTGCCCGGCGACCCGGGCCTCGCCGCCGTCGGCGGCGAGCAGCGTGGACAGGATCCGCACCGTCGTGGTCTTGCCCGCGCCGTTCGCGCCGAGCAGCGCGAAGACCGTTCCTTCGGGTACGCGCAGATCGATGCCGTCGAGCACGACGTGGTCGCCGAACGACTTCCGTAGCCCGGTGACGGCAATCTGGTTCGTGGTCATGGTTGGCCTCCCTCAGGACCGGCGGATGGTGATGTCGCCGTAGGAGGTGCTGCCGCGCACCTCGACGGTTTCCTCGGCGTCGCCGGGCCGGGCGGTGTTCTCCAGCAGGTTGTGCACCTGCCCGAAGCCGGTGTTGACCTCCAGCCACGCGGCGGTGCCCGGCGCGACCCCGACGTCCAGGTCGCCCATGGCCGTGCGGAGCACGACCGAGCCGCGCGCCACCTCGCCGACGCGGATGCCGCCGTTGGAGGTCTTCGCGTCGACGCCCGCGCCCGCGCGGGTGACCTCGACGGCGCCGTTCGCGTTGCGCACCCGCACGTCGCCGCTGGCCGCGTCGATCGTGGTGTTGCCGTTCG
Source organism: Micromonospora sp. WMMD1128 (assembly GCF_027497235.1). NCBI lineage: Bacteria > Bacillati > Actinomycetota > Actinomycetes > Micromonosporales > Micromonosporaceae > Micromonospora > Micromonospora sp. WMMD1128. The sequence continues at coordinate 652,139 of NZ_CP114902.1, read as the reverse complement.
AGTTCTTGACCGCCACGGCGCCCTCGACCGCGCCGACCCGGACCGTGCCGGAGCCGGTGGAGATCTCCGCGTCGCCGGTGACCCCGTCGACGGCGACGTGGCCGACACCGGTGTGCAGGCGCAGCGGCCCGGTCCGCTCCAGCCGGACGTCGCCGGTGGTCTTCACCTGGGTCTCACCGAGCCGGCCGGTGCCGCTGACGCCGCCCATCAGCAGGTGCGCGGAGAGCTGGGAGTCGCTCGGCAGCTCGATCGAGACGTCCACCGACCGGCTCTTCTTCGAGAAGTCGAAGGCGCGCCTCGGGCCGGTGACCTGGAGCGCGCCGTTGGCGAAGTCGACGCGTACCTGCGCGGCGGCCTGGACGTCGGATTCGTCGGCGGCGTTGCTCGGGCGGACCTCCACCACGGTGTCGGCGCGGTCGCCGGCGGCGATCCACACGGCGGCGACGCCGAGGTCCATCGTGACGGTGATCGATTCGGGCGTGTCGAAAACAGGCATGGTTGTCCCCGCATTCCGGGTCGTTGGGTCGTCCCCGCAGGTCAGGGGGACGTGAGAGGTGCGGTGTGGTCTAGTGCACCCAGCCGGTCAGGCGCTGCTGGGACCGCTTGCCGCCGTGACGCGGCTCGGGACGCGACTCCCGGTCGGCCCGGGGCAGGCCGGCGGCGGCGGCCCGGACCAGCCAGGCGTTGACCGATCGTCCCTCCGCCGCCGCGGCCTCCTCGACCGCGGCCTTGAGCTGCTCGGGCATGCGGACGTTGATCCGGGCGACCGGACCGTCCTCGGCGATCGGCAGGTCGATGTCGGGCGCCGCGCTGTCCCCGGTCGCGGCGGGAAGCGGCTCGGCGGGCGGCACCGTGACGACGAAGTCCGGGTCCCGGCCGCGCAGGCGCAGCTCCACCGAGCCCGGGGCCAGTTCCCGGGTGATCTCGTCGGCGGCGGCCGACAGCGCGTCCAGCAGGGTCATCCGGATCGCCGACTCCAGCGGCCCGGTCAGGCGCTCGACCAGCGCACGCGATTCTTCACCGCCGGCTTCGGCGAGGGCGGCGAACTCCCGCCCGAGGTTGCTCACATACGAGGTCAAGTCCATGGCACTACTGTGGCACACAGGATGGCACCACGGCAAGCCTAGATGGCATCACTTTGGCACGCGGTGACATCGGTGCAAGGAATCGTTGCTGCTCAAACGTCGTCCATTCCGTGGCGTCATCGTGAGGCCACGGCGGCATTCGCCGGTGCCGCAACGCTGGCATTGCCCATCCGGCACGCCGGCAGGATGAGCGCGCAGGCCGGGCCGTTGCCGAGCGCTAGCATGAGGTCATGACTGCGGTGCCCGAGTGGATGCGCCCGCCTCGCCCGGAGGGCTGGTACTCCGAGGACTTGGACCAGCTCACCGAAGCACCGCGTCACACCGAACTCATCGACGGAGCACTCGTCTTCATGATGTCTCCCCAACGGGTCTGGCACGCCCGGATGGTCACCGCGCTGGTGAACGCCCTGACGGAGCAGGCACCGACCGGCGTCGAGGTCGACCGGGAGATCACGATCCGGCTCGACAGATGGAATCGCCCCGAGCCCGATCTACTTGCCACGACGGCGCCCTACGACCCGTCCCGCACCTTCTACACGCCCGAGGAGACGCTCCTGGTCGTGGAGGTGGTCTCGCCCGAGTCGGCGCATCGGGACCGCAGCGTCAAGCTGCGCAAGTACGCGGAAGCGGGTATCGCGAACTACTGGCGGGTCGAGGACGAGGACGGATCACCGGTGGTCCACACCTACGAGATCGACAGCCCCACTCGGTCGTATGCACCGACCGGAATCCATCGACGCGAACTACACACCGCGACGCCGTTTGCGGTCAAGATCGATCTGCTGGGATTGGTGCCCGGCCGCAGTCGCTGAGGGGCGCCGTCGCCGAGCAGGCCATGGCGTCGCCCCTGGAGCGGTGCACCTGCCCCGTGCGCCCACAGCGCCACGCGCCCGCCTTCCGATCGGAGGCGGGCGCGCACGGGCGTGACGATCAGCAACAGGTGGAGGCGGCTCCGCTGGTGGCCGGGGTGCCGCACGCACTCTCGGTGGCTTTGTCCAACTGAGCCGAGTCGGCCTTGACGGTGTAGACCTCCCACGGCTCGTTGCCGGGGCCGCGTACCCAGACCTTGTCCTGGAGGGCGTAGCAGCACTCGGTGTCGTTCTCCTCAAGCGTGATCAGGCTGGAGTCGGGGAGGCGACTGGTCGCGGCGTTGACCTCGGCGGTGCTCGCCACCTCGACGCCCAGGTGGTCCATGACGGTGGGCTGGTCGCCCTCGCCTTCGAGGAGGACGAGCTTCAGGGGCGGATTCTCGATCGCGAAGTTGGCGTAGCCGGGGCGACGCTTCGCCGGCTCGACGCCGAAGAGCTTTGCGTAAAAGGCCACGGAGCCTTCGAGGTCGGACACGCGGAGGGCGAGCTGGACACGGGACATGGGTGCCTCCGAATTAGATGTTTGTCGAAGCAAGACCCACGTTGCACCCTGTTTTGAATTCTGTCAACCTAGAGGCATGTCGAAACAAGACCTGCCGGTGGTGGCCTGCTGCTCCCCGATCGCGGTCCGCCCGATGGATGCCGAGCAGGCGGCGGTGGTCGCGCCGATGTTCAAGGCCCTGGGCGACCCGGTCCGGCTGCGGCTGATGTCGATGATCGCCTCGGTGCCCGAGATGTGCGTCTGCGACCTGACCCCGGCGTTCGACCTCTCCGGGCCGACCATCTCCCACCACCTGAAGGTGCTGCGCGAGGCTGGCCTGGTCGACTCGGAGCGCCGCGGCACGTGGGTGTGGTACCGGGTGCGGCCGGAGGCGTTCCGCCAGCTCGGCGCGCTGCTCGACATCTCCGCCGCCCCCACCGGCACCGTCGCGTGAGCCTCGCCCTGCCCCGGCGGGCCTCGGCGGAGTTCGCCGGCACCGCCCTGCTCGTCGCCGCCGTGGTCGGCTCCGGGATCGCCGCCGCCCGGCTCTCCCCCGCCGACACCGGTCTCCAACTGCTGGAGAACGCGATCGCCACCGCCCTGGCGCTGGGTGCGTTGATCCTGATCTTCGGGCCGGTGTCCGGGGCGCACTTCAACCCGGTCGTCTCCGCCGTCGACTGGTGGCTCGGTCGCCGCGCCGGCACCGGCCTCACCGGCCGGGACCTCGCCGTCTACGCCGTCGCCCAGACCGTGGGTGCCATCGCCGGCGCGGTGCTGGCCGACCTGATGTTCGGTCTCCCGGCCGTGGCCTGGTCGCGCACCGGCCGGGCCGGAGGGAATCTGTGGCTGGCCGAAGTGGTCGCCACCACCGGCCTGATCCTCCTGGTCTTCGCCCTCGCCCGATCCGGCCGCACCGCCGCCGCGCCGGCCGCCGTGGGCGCCTGGATCGGGGCCGCCTACTGGTTCACCTCGTCGACGTCGTTCGCCAATCCGGCCGTCACCATCGGCCGAGCCTTCACCGACACCTTCGCCGGCATCGCCCCGGCGTCCGTGCCCGGCTTCGTCGCCGCCCAGCTCGTCGGCGGCCTGGTCGCCACCGCCGCCCTCGCCGTCTGGTACCCGCACGCCGCCGACACGGCTGACGCCGTGGTCGTGCCCCACCTCGCCCCGGAGGCCGAAGCCCGATGAGCAACAAGCCCAGCGTCCTGTTCGTCTGCGTCCACAACGCCGGCCGCTCCCAGATGGCCGCCGGCTGGCTGCGTCACCTCGCCGGCGACACCGTCGAGGTCCGTTCCGCCGGCAGCGAGCCGGCCGACCGGATCAACCCCGTCGCCGTCGAGGCCATGCGCGAGGTCGGCATCGACATCACCGACCAGACGCCCGCCAAGCTCACCTGGGATACGGCCGAAGCCAGCGACGTCATCGTCACCATGGGATGCGGCGACGCCTGCCCGGTGTTTCCCGGTAAGCGCTACGAGGACTGGACGCTCACCGACCCCGCCGGCCAGCCCCTGGACGTCGTCCGTCAGGTGCGCGACGACATCCGTACCCGGGTCCAGAAGCTCGTCGACGACCTCCGCTCGTAGTCCTCGGCGACGTGCGGCCGGCCTGGCCGATCCCCCGGCGGTGAGTCGTTCGACCGGTCCGGCGGTTCAGGTAGACCTTGGAAGAAATTGGCCCCTGGAGGGGCCTTCCGCTTCCAAGATCTCGCACCAGGAAACGGTCAGCCGTCTCGGGTCACCCTGAGCTGGCGCGCATGCCGTAGCGTCGATGGCATGGCGACGGTGGTGGTATCGCTCCTGGTGCTCGTGGTGTTGGTGCTCACGGCTGCCGTCTTCGCGACCCGTTGATCATGAAGTTAGCGGTAACATCTGGCGCCGCCAACTTCATGATCAGTTGGGCTTTGGTGGGCGACAATCCACGGGAGGCGAGCACTGCCGCCAAGCTGCCCGGTCGGCGAGAGTTGATCGGGCACTACGGCGTGACCGAGCCCGTGATCGACCGCGCCATGCAGGTGCTACGGATCAAGGGCATGACCGAGACGCTGCCCGGCGTAGGCGTGTTCGTCGCTGAGTAGACCGGGGTGTTTTCGTGCTCCCGAGCACCACAACCCAAGGCGAGAATTCAGCCTCTTGACCTGCGGAAAAGGCCGGAATCTGGACGTTGAAGCGGAACTCCACCGGGTTGCGTACCGCGCAACGTCGCGCGCTCGACCGACGACGCCCTTGCGAGAGCTCACACCGATACAAGCCGGACACGGTCGCCGCAGAGCTTGGCCATGTCGTCGATGCCGGAAGTCAACATGGCCACAGGGCGATGCTGTCGCAACGCCGCCTCGGCGACTGCCGCATCAATCGCGTACTTGTGCCCATGCAGACCGGCATCCATCAGCAGCTTCGACGCCGCCCTTGCTTCCTCGTCGCCAACTGGAATCACTCGCAATCCGGAAAGCACCCAGTTCAGGCGAGTCTTGTTCGTGCGGGCATGAGCGACCTCGATGATGGTGAGTGCGCTGATCACGGCCTCCATGCCACGCGAGCGCGCCTCGGCGATCAGTGCCACCACCTGCTCGTCGTCGGAGAGCAGCTTCGAGAGCCCTTCGCTGTCGAGGACGAGCGTCCCCTCGTGGATCAGCTTGCGACGGGCCACTCGTTCTCCTCGGCGAACACCTCGTCGAAAACCTGCCGCGCCCGCTGGCGAGCCTTCTCGGAGACCGGCCCCTTACGGCTCTCGTAGTCGGCCAGGTATTCGTCGAGCACCTGGCCGCGCAGCTCCCGCTCGACCGCCTCGGCAATGAACGCGGAGAACTCCCGCTTGCCCACCCGCGCCCGGATCGCCTCAGCCGTCCCCTCGGGCAGCGACAGGCTCACCCGCGTCGCAGGTCCTTCGCCGATGCCGTAGGCCGCTTCACTCATCACCACAGTGTGTCAAACGAGTAGGAAAGATGCCACGACCTGCGCGGCGGACGCCGAACCGGAATCAGACGTTGAAGCGGAACTCCACCACGTCGCCGTCCTGCATGACGTACTCCTTGCCCTCGATCCGGACCTTGCCGGCGGCCTTCGCCGCCGCCATCGATCCGGCCGCGACCAGGTCGTCGTAGGAGACCACCTCGGCCTTGATGAAGCCGCGCTGGAAGTCGCTGTGGATCACCCCGGCAGCCTCCGGCGCGGTCGCCCCGATCGACACGGTCCAGGCCCGCGCCTCCTTGGGGCCGGCGGTGAGGTACGTCTGGAGCCCGAGCGTCCGGAAGCCCACCCGGACGAGTTGGTCCAGCCCCGGCTCGGACTGCCCGATCGACTCCAGCAGCTCGCGGGCCTCGTCCTCGGGCAGGTCCACCAGTTCCGACTCGATCTTGGCGTCCATGAAGACCGCCTCGGCGGGCGCGACCAGGGCGCGCAGCTCGTCGAGGAACGCGGCGTTGCCCAGCTCGGCCTCGTCGACGTTGAAGACGTAGATGAACGGCTTGGTGGTGAGCAGGTGCAGCTCGCGCAGGTGCTCCAGCTCGACCTTGGCGGCGGCGGCGCCCGCGTACAGGGTGATGCCGTTGTCGAGGACCTCGGCGGCCTTCTTCGCGGCCTCGACGGCGGCGGCCCGGTCCTTGCGGAGCTTGGCCTCCTTCTCCAGTCGGGGCAGCGCCTTCTCCAGCGTCTGGAGGTCGGCCAGGATCAGCTCGGTGTTGATCGTCTCGATGTCGTCGGCCGGGGAGACCTTGCCGTCGACGTGCACCACGTTCGGGTCGGAGAAGGCGCGCACCACCTGGCAGATCGCCGAGGCGTCGCGGATGTTGGCCAGGAACGCGTTGCCCCGGCCCTGCCCCTTGGAGGCGCCCCGGACCAGGCCGGCGATGTCGACGAACGAGACCGGCGCCGGCAGCACCTTCTGCGAGGAGAAGATCTCGGCGAGCTTGCCCAGGCGTTCGTCGGGGAGCCCGACCACGCCGACGTTCGGCTCGATGGTGGCGAACGGGTAGTTCGCGGCGAGCACGTCGTTCTTGGTAAGCGCGTTGAACAGGGTGCTCTTGCCCACGTTGGGCAGGCCGACGATGCCGATGGTGAGACTCACGACGAGCCAGCTTACGCGGTCGGTCGGCCGTCCGGCCCGGTGGGCAGCAGCCGGGGTTCGATCCGCGTCTCCCGCACCGTGCCGTCCTCGGCGCGGACCAGCTCGTACGCGGCCACGCCGGCCCGGTCGGCCACCGCCTCGACCATCCGGGTGCCCCGGTAGACCAGCCCGACGCCGTCGTCGGTGCAGTGGCTGGTCGGCAGCGTGCCGTCGGCGACCAGCCGGTGCATCAGCGGCCGGCGCTGCTCCTCGCTGTCGTAGTGCACGCCGTTGCCGTACGGCAGCCAGGCCAGCCCGTCGGTGAAGGGCCGCAGGTCCGGGCCGTAGCTGTCGGTGGCGCCGCCGACGTGCCAGCAGATCGAGCCGGCGGAGACGCCGGCCAGCACCACGCCGGCCTGCCAGCACTCGTGCAGGATCTCCGGCAGGCCGTGCACCTGCCACACCGCGCACAGGTTGGCCACGCTGCCGCCGCCGACCCAGATGATGTCCTGGGCGAGCAGGTGGGCGCGTACGTCCGCGACGTTCGGCATCGGGTAGAGCGCCATGTGGGACGCACGGAACCGGGTGCCGGCGAACGCGCCGTAGAACACGGTGAGGCCGGTGGGCTGGTCGCCGACGGCCTGGCCGAGATAGCAGACCCGGGGCGTGTCGCCGGCCCGCGCCAGCTCGGCCATGTGGTCGAAGAGCTGGCTGGGCCGGGCGTCCCACGGGCCACGACGCCGGCTGACGTAACCCATGCTGGTGGCGACGATTGTCGGTTCGGAGGCGGGCACGGGCGTCCTTCCGGCTGAAGACGGTGGCGATCATTGTGCCCCGCCCGACGCCGACTCCGCCGCTTCGGCCCGCCGGGGGCGGCACCGGTCAGCGGACGGGCAGATGCCGGTGGTCGTCGGTGGTCACCGCGGCGGGCCGCGCGTCGGGCGGCAGCTCCGCCGCCGCGGCGAGCGGCAGGGTGAACCGGTGCGCGGCGGCCTTGCTGGTGTGCGACTGGTCGAGCAGCCAGCGCACCTCGTCGACGGTCCAGCCGAGGCCGGACCGGGCGGCGATCTCCCGGACCAGGCGCAGGCCGACGCGGGTGTCGTCGTCGTAGAAGCGCATGCACCAGTGGTGCGCCCACATGCCGAGCGCACGCAGCCCGGCCGGGTCGAGGGAACCGGCCAGGCGCCCGCAGGCGGTGTCGGCGAAGGGCCGCCCGGGGTCGCCGGCCCGGTCCCGCTCGATCGCGCCGTAGGCGGCCGGTGCCACCGCCCGCATCCGGTCGTAGAAGCCCTGCACCACCGCGGCGTCGATTCGTGCTCGCCCCGATCGCATATGCCCCGCACCTCTTCTTGAGTTGGTGGCGGGACGGTACCGACCACTTACGACACTTTCCGATCCGCCCGCGAAGATCGCCGCCACCTCGCCGAGGTGGCGGCATCCGGGGGCCGGGGATCACGCCACTTCGCCGAGCTGGCGCAACTGCCCCGTGTCACGTCCGATTCCCGCCAGCCCAGCGCGTGGCCTGCGAGGCAGTATCGGTGTCATGGAGCTGGACTTCGAGCGGTGCTACCGGGCCGTCGACAGCCGCGACCCGCGGTTCGACGGCTGGTTCTACACCGGCGTGACGTCGACCGGGATCTACTGCCGGCCGTCCTGTCCGGCGATGACGCCGAAGCGGCAGAATGTCCGGTTCTTTCCGTCGGCCGCCGCCGCGCAGGGCGCCGGGCTGCGCGCCTGCCGTCGGTGCCGGCCGGACGCCGCGCCGGGCTCGCCGCACTGGGACGTCCGGGCCGATCTGGTCGGTCGCGCGATGCGGCTGATCGCCGACGGCGTGGTCGACCGGGACGGCGTGCCCGGCCTGGCCACCCGGCTAGGCTACACCGAACGGCACCTGCACCGGATGCTCCGGGCCGAGCTGGGCGCCGGCCCGCTGGCGCTGGCCCGGGCGCAGCGTGCGCAGACCGCCCGGATCCTGGTCGAGACCACCGGCCTCGGCCTGGCCGAGGTGGCGTTCGCCGCTGGGTTCGGCAGCGTGCGGCAGTTCAACGACACGATCCGCGAGGTGTACGGCGTCACCCCGTCCGAGCTGCGGGTCGCCCGGAGCAGCCGGCAACCGCCCGGCGGGGCCGGCACCATCTCACTGCGCCTGGCCTACCGGCCACCGCTGCACGCCGGCGCGCTGCTGGACTTCCTCGCGCTCCGCGCGCTACCAGGCGTCGAGGAGGTCCGCGACGGGGCGTACCACCGGGGCCTGCGGCTGCCGCACGGACCCGGCACGGCGGTGCTGACCCCGGCCGACGGGCACGTCGCGGCCACGCTGCGGCTGGCCGACATGCGCGACCTGGCGCCCGCGGTGGCCCGCTGCCGGCGCCTGCTCGACCTGGACGCCGACCCGGTCGCGGTGGACGCCACCCTCGCCGACGACCCGGCCCTGGCCCCGGCGGTCGCCGCCGAGCCCGGCGTCCGGCTGCCGCACACGGTGGACGGCTTCGAGACGGCCGTCCGCGCCGTCACCACCCAGCAGGTGTCGCTCCGGTCGGCCCGGACCACGCTCACCCGCCTGATCGCCGGCGCCCGCCCCGCCGACGGCCCGGTCGCCGGCGGGCCACCGGGCGGTCCGCGGGCGTTTCCCACCCCGGCGGAGGTGCTCGCGGCGCCGGATGAGGCGTTCCGGATGCCGGCGGCCCGGCGGGCGACGATCCGGGCGGTGGCCCGGGCCGTCGCGGACGGCGAGCTGGACCTCGAACCCGGCGGCGACCGCGAGGAGGCGGCCCGGCACCTGGCCGCTCTGCCAGGCGTCGGGCCGTGGACCGCGGGCTACCTGGCCATGCGGGCGCTCGGCGATCCCGACGTCATCCTCGCCACCGACCTGGGCGTACGCCGCGGCGCCGCCGCGCTCGGCCTGCCCGACGACCCGAAGACCCTGACCGCGTACGCGGACCGCTGGCGCCCCTGGCGGTCCTACGCGACGATCCGACTCTGGAGAGCGGCATGACCACTGTGGACAGCACCGTCGTCGACACCCCCGCCGGGCCGCTGAGCGTGCTCGCCGGGCCCAACGGCGCGGTACGCGCGGCCGGCTTCACCGCCGACCCGACGGCCCTGGTGCCGTTGACGCATCCGAGCCTGCGCGGCGACCTGCGGGAGCGGGCCGACCTGGGTCCGGTGACCGCCGCGGTGCGGGCCTACCTCGACGGCGATCTGGTCGCGCTCGACGCGGTCGAGGTGGAGCAGCACACCGACGGCTTGTTCCTGACGCACGCCTGGCAGGTGCTGCGGCACGTCAAACCGGGCGACCCGGTGACCTACACCGGGTTCGCCGCGCTGGCCGGTCGACCGGCCGCGATCCGCGCCGCCGCGGCGGCCTGCGCCCGCAATGCCGCCGCGCTCTTCGTGCCCTGCCACCGGGTGCTGCGCACCGACGGGACGCTCGGCGGCTACCGCTGGGGGCTGGACGTGAAGAAGTGGCTTCTCGGGCATGAGGGACGGGTGACGGCTAGCTGACCCCGAGTGTCTCCCCCGGCCGCTACCGTCGGCTGGTGCCCGCGCCCAGCGACAGCAATGCCGCGGCGCATCCCGACGCCCGGTCCCAGCCGCTGCGCAACCTCTGGCGGCTGCGGCCCTACCTGCGCCCGTACGCGACGGAGTTCGCCTGGCTGCTTGTCGCGGCGCTGGCCGCGACCGCGGCGAGCCTGGCGGTCCCGCTCGTGGTGCAGCGGGTGGTGGACGGGCCGGTGGCCCGGCACGACGGGGCCGGGTTGCTGCGGCTCGGCGGCCTGGCGCTGCTGCTCGGCGTCGCCGAGGCGGTGCTGATCTTCATCCGGCGGTGGACGCAGTCGTCCTCCTCGGTGGGCATGGAGGCCGCCATCCGGGCCGACCTCTACGCCCACCTGCAACGGCTGCCGCCCAGCTTCCACGACCGCTGGCAGTCCGGCCAGCTGCTCTCCCGGGTGACGAGCGACCTCTCGGTGATCCGCCGGTTCCTCTCCTTCGGGCTGCTCTTCCTGGTGCTCAACCTGACCACCTACGCCGCCGTGGTGGTGTTGCTGATCCGGCTGCACCTCTGGCTGGGCCTGCTGGTGGCGGCAAGCGCCGTGCCGCTGTTCCTGATCAGCCGCCGGTTCGCCCGGCACTACCACGCCGCCTCCCGCCGCATGCAGGACCAGCAGGGCGACGTGGCGACACTCGTCGAGGAGACCGCGCAGGGGCTGCGCACCATGCGGGCGTACGGGCGGGGTCCGGAGCTGGCGGCCCGGTTCGCCGTCGGCGCCCGCCGGCTGCACGACACCGGGATCGGCAAGGCCCGGTTGCTGGCCCGTACCTCCGCGCTGTTCGACCTCGTGCCCAACCTGACCCTCGGCGCGGTCCTGGTCGCCGGCGCCGCCGCCGTGGCCGGAGGCGCGCTCACCATCGGGCAACTCGTCGCCTTCGTCAGCCTCCAGCTCATGCTGATCTGGCCGGTGCAGTCGCTCGGCTGGATCATCGCGAATGGGCAGGAGGCCGCCACCGCCGCCGACCGCATCCAGGAGGTTCTCGACACCCGCCCGGCCATCGTGGACGGACCGCGCGCCCGGACGCTGAACCGGTCGCAGGTGCGCGGACGGCTCCGGTTCGAGCGGGTGACCTTTCGTTACCCCGGCGCGCCCACCCCGATCCTGCACGAGCTGGACCTGACCGTCGAGCCGGGCGAGACGCTCGCGCTCGTCGGCGCCACCGGCTGCGGCAAGAGCACGCTGCTCTCGCTTGTCCCCCGGCTGCACGAGGTGACCGGCGGCCGGCTCACGCTCGACGGGCACGACGTGCGCGACCTGCGGCTCGGCTCGCTGCGCCAGCTTGTCGGGGTGGCCTTCGAGGAGCCGACCCTGTTCTCCATGTCGGTGCGGGAAAACCTCACCCTGGGCCGGCCGGACGCCGGCGAGGAGGAGATCCGGGCCGCGCTGACGCTGGCGCAGGCGGACTTCGCGTACGAGCTGCCGTGGGGGCTTGCCACCCGGATCGGCGAGCAGGGGCTGTCGCTCTCCGGCGGGCAGCGGCAGCGGCTGGCGCTGGCCCGGGTGGTCCTCGGCCGACCCGCCCTGCTGGTCCTCGACGACCCGCTCTCCGCGCTCGACGTGCACACCGAGGCGCTAGTCGAGGCCGCCCTGCGACAGGTGCTGCACGACACCACGGCCCTGCTCGTGGTGCACCGGCCCTCCACGGTGACGCTCGCCGACCGGGTGGCGCTGCTCGACGGCGGCCGGATCGTCGCCGTCGGCACCCACTCCGAGATGCTGGCCGGGGTGCCGGCCTACCGCGCGGTGCTCTCCGCCGAGCCGGAACGCCGGCCGGGCGGCGTCGGCCTGGTGCGGTCGTGACCGGCCGCGTCCCGCGATCCCGCCGCCGCGACGCCGCCCCGCGCGACCCCCCGGCCGACCCGGATGCCGAGCTGGCCCGGTGGCGGGGCCTGGCCACCGACCCGGACGCCGACCGCAGCCGCGCCGAGGACTCGTCCCCGGCGGCGGTGACCCGGCTCCGCGCCCGCAGTCGGCTCCTGCTGCGCCGCCTGCTGCGCCCGCACCGACGCCCGCTGGCGGCGGCGGTGGCGCTGCTGCTGGCCCAGAACGCCGCCGCGATGACCGGCCCGTACCTGGTCATGCTCGGCATCGACCGGGGCATCGGGCCGCTACGGGCCGGCGACCCCGGCCCGCTAGTCGCGGTCGCCGCCGCGTTCGTCGTCGCCACCGCCGTCGAGTACGCGGCCCGGCGCGCGTTCCTCGCCCTCGCCGCCCGGATCGGCCAGGCCGTCCTGCTCGACCTCCGCCGCCGGGTGTACGCGCACTTCCTCCGCCTCGACGTCGGCTTCCACGAGCGCTACACGTCCGGCCGGATGGTGTCCCGGCTGACGAGCGACCTGGAGTCGATCGGCGAGCTGGTGGACGGCGGGATCGACCGGCTGGTGATGGCCGTGCTGTCGGTGCTGTCGGTGGCGGGCATCCTGCTCTGGCTGGACCTGCCGCTGGCCGCGGTCACCCTGTTCGCCTTCCCGTTCCTGTTCTGGCTGTCCCGCTGGTTCGCCCGCGCCTCCGCCGGGGCGTACCGGCGCACCCGGGAGGCCGTGGCGCTCGTCATCGTGCACTTCGTCGAGTCGCTGCGCGGGATCCGGGCGGTGCAGGCGTACCGCCGCGAGACCCGCAACCAGCGCATCTTCGACGCGGTGAACGACGACTACCGGCGGGCCAGCCTCAGCGCGTTCCGGCTGATCGCGATCTACTCGCCGGGCATCCGGCTGATCGGCAACCTCACCGCCGCGACGGTGCTGGCGTACGGCGGTTGGCGGGTGCTGGGCGGCCACACCGAGGTCGGCGTGCTCGCCGCGTTCCTGCTCTACCTGCGCCGCTTCTTCGAGCCGATGGAGGAACTGAGCCAGTTCTACAACTCGCTCCAGTCGGCGACCGCGGCGCTGGAGAAGCTGGCCGGGGTGCTTGACGAGCGCCCGGCGGTGGCCGAACCGGTACGGCCGGTGCCACTGCCCGCCGGGCCGCCGCGCGGCGCGGTCGACTTCCGCTCGGTCTCCTTCGGCTACCGGCCGGACACGCCGATCCTGTCCGGCCTGGAACTGACCGTACCGGCCGGGCAGACCGTCGCGCTGATCGGGCCCACCGGCGCCGGCAAGTCCACGGTCGCCAAGCTGCTGGCCCGCTTCCACGACCCGGACGCCGGCGCGGTCCGCCTGGACGGGATCGACCTGCGCGACCTGGCCGACGCCGAGCTGCGCCGGGCGGTGGTGCTCGTCACCCAGGAAACCCACCTGTTCAGCGGCACCGTCGCGGAGAACATCCGGTTCGGCCGCCCGGACGCCGACGACGCCGCCGTGGTCGCCGCCGCCCGGGCCATCGGCGCGCACGAGTTCATCGCCGCGCTACCCGACGGGTACGCCACCGACGTGCACCGGCGCGGCGGCCGGCTCTCCGCCGGGCAGCGGCAACTCGTCGCGTTCGCCCGGGCGTTCCTGGCCGACCCCCGGGTGCTGATCCTCGACGAGGCCACCTCCTCACTGGACGTGCCGACCGAACGGCTGGTGCAGCGGGCGTTGCGGAACGTGCTGTGCGACCGGACCGCGCTGGTGATCGCACACCGGCTCTCCACCGTGGAGATCGCCGACCGGGTGCTGGTGCTGGACGCCGGCGGCATCGTCGAGGACGGCTCCCCCGCCGAGCTGGCCGCCGCCGACGGCCGCTACGCCGCCCTGCACCGCCAGTGGCGCGACTCCCTGCTCTGAGCGCGAGGCGCGAGGCGCGAGGCGCGAGTAGATCTTGGTACGAAACGGCCCCCATAGGGGCACTTTCCTACCAAGATCTCCGCAGATCTCAAGATGTGGGTGGCCAATCCCACCCCTGCCGCTCTGGGGCGGAGTTGCTCACCGTGCGAAAGCTCGGTCAGCCCACGGGACCGATCTGCTTGGCCAGGTCGACGAAGCCCTGCCAGGATTCCGGCCCGAAGGTCAGCGTTCCGCCGTCACGGTCCTTGGTGTCCCGGACCAGGACGATGCCCGGGAGGTTGTCGGCGACCTCGACACATGAGCCACCGTTGTTGCCGCTCTTCGTGCTCTTACGCCACTGCGCACCACTCATGCCACCAGATTACCCAGCGTGACGTCCATTCGCCGCAGAGGCATGGCGCTCGAACGTGTTTCTCCTTCGATGGCGACGCGCCGAGGAGCGAGAGCCACGCACGCCACGGGCCTCGGGACGGATTCCGCTGTCGCGGAGCCAGGCAGCCGGACGGCCTACGCCTCGTCGTCAACCTCACCGAGATGCGGGCGGTGCTCTCGAATCCAAGCCTCGACATCGGCCTTCAGCCAGACAGCGCCCATGCCCAGCCGGTCGTACGGCTTCGGGAAGTCGGGCCGGTCGATGATCTGCCGAGCCCGCTGGCGACTGACGCCCAGCCGGGCCGTGATCTCGCCCGCCCCGTACAGGTGGCGTGGCACGGCCGCAGGGTAGCCAGAAGTGAAGTAGTCAAACCACATCTCGGCTTAGTGCAGGTTGCACCTTAACAACGGGCGAGCCGGAGGCGACGCTCAAGCGATGCCGCACAAGACTCCATCTGCGCCCAACCGCCCATCCCGCGCAGTCCGCCCCTTACTCGGTATGGAGTATCGGGGCGACCGGGCAGGGCTCGCGGTCTACATGGCGGGCATGCTGTTCGACGCGACCGGGGATCTACTCAGGCTCAACCCGAACCCCGGCCCACAGCCGGGCGAGATGTTCTCCCGCTTCATCAGTTGGACCGGCCCTGCCGTCCGGTGAGGGCCAGTCCGCCCAGGCTCGGAACCCGAGACGGCCCTTTTGGCCCCAGCGGCACCGGCCGGTTGCCCTGCGAAAGCCGTGGAGTGGCCGGGTGCGGGTGCCTACCATCGGCGGATGACCGACACGACGAGGACCGCCCGCGCCGGCGTCCCTGAGCGGCCGAGCCTGGACGGGCTCGAGGAGACCTGGGCCCGTCGCTGGCAGTCCGACGGCACGTACGCGTTCGACCGCTCGAAGGAGCGCTCCGACGTGTACTCGATCGACACCCCGCCGCCGACCGTGTCGGGCGAGCTGCACATGGGGCACGTCTTCTCCTACACGCACACCGACACGGTGGCCCGATTCCAGCGGATGCGCGGCCGGACCGTGTTCTATCCGCTGGGCTGGGACGACAACGGGCTGCCCACCGAACGCCGGGTGCAGAACGTCTACGGCGTGCGGCCCGACCCGGCGCTGCCGTACGACCCGGGCTGGCGACCGCCGGCCGCCCCGGTCGGCGACGACGCCCGGAAGAACCCGACCGCCATCTCCCGGCGCAACTTCATCGAGCTGTGCGAGACGCTGACCGTGGAGGACGAGAAGGTCTTCGAGGCGCTGTGGCGGCGGCTCGGCCTGTCGGTGGACTGGTCCCTGACGTACACCACGATCGGCCCGGCGGCCCGGGCGGCCAGCCAGCGCGCGTTCCTGCGGAACCTGGCCCGGGGTGAGGCGTACCAGGCGGAGGCGCCGACGCTGTGGGACGTCGGGTTCGGCACCGCGGTCGCCCAGGCGGAGCTGGAGGACCGGGAGCGGCCGGGCGCCTACCACCGGCTGCGGTTCGCCGGGCCGGGCGGGCGCGAGGTGCTGATCGACACCACCCGGCCGGAGCTGCTGCCGGCCTGCGTGGCGCTTGTCTGTCACCCCGACGACGAGCGCTACGCGGACCTGGTCGGCACGGCTGCGCGTACCCCGGTGTTCGGAGTCCGGGTGCCGGTGCGCGCGCACCCGCTGGCGGACCCGGCCAAGGGCACGGGCATCGCGATGGTCTGCACGTTCGGTGACCTGGCGGACGTGACCTGGTGGCGGGAGCTGCGGCTGGACACCCGGGTGGTGGTCGGCCGGGACGGCCGGCTGCTGCCGGAGCCGCCGGCCGGCGTGCCGGCGGAGCCCTACGCGGCGCTGGCCGGGCAGACGGTCAACGGCGCCCGGCGGACGGTCGTGGCGCTGCTGGGCGACGCCGGTGACCTGGTCGGCGAACCGCGCCCGATCACCCACCCGGTGAAGTTCTACGAGCGCGGCGACCGGCCGCTGGAGATCGTGTCGACCCGGCAGTGGTATCTGCGCAACGGCGGCCGGGACGCCGACCTGCGCGACGAGCTGCTGGCCCGCGGGCGCGAGCTGCGCTGGGTGCCGGAGCACATGCGGCACCGCTACGAGCACTGGGTGGGTGGCCTCACCGGCGACTGGCTGGTCAGCCGGCAGCGGTTCTTCGGCGTGCCGGTGCCGGTGTGGTACCGGCTCGACGACGCTGGCGAACCGGACTGGAACCACCCTCTCACACCGGACGAGGCGACGTTGCCGATCGATCCGACGAGCGAGCCGCCGCCCGGATTCACGGAGGGGCAGCGCGGCCGGCCCGGCGGCTTCGCCGGTGATCCGGACGTGCTCGACACCTGGGCCACGTCGTCGCTGACCCCGCAGATCGTCGGCGGCTGGGTGACCGACCCGGACCTGTTCGGCCGGGTCTTCCCGATGGACCTGCGCCCGCAGGGGCACGACATCATCCGGACCTGGCTGTTCGCCACCGTGGTCCGGTCCCATCTGGAGCACGGCGCGCTGCCCTGGCGCACGGCGGTGCTCTCCGGCTGGATCCTCGACCCGGACCGGAAGAAGATGTCCAAGTCCAAGGGGAACGTGGTCACGCCGATGGGGCTGCTGGAGCGGCACGGCTCCGACGCGGTGCGCTACTGGGCCGCGAACGGCAAGCCCGGCATGGACCTGGCGTTCGACCCGGCGCAGGTCAAGGTGGGTCGGCGGCTGGCCACCAAGCTGCTCAACGCGTCCCGCTTCGCGCTCGGGCTGGGCGCCGCCGACGCGCTGCGGGCCCCGGTGACCGAGCCGCTGGACACCGCGATGCTCGCCGAACTGTCCGGCGTGGTCGCGACCGCGACCACCGCCTTCGACGGGTACGACCACACGGCCGCTTTGATGGCCACCGAGGCGTTCTTCTGGCCGTTCTGCGACGACTACATCGAGTTGGTGAAGGAACGCGCCTACGGCGACGGGCCGGCGGCCGACTCGGCGCGGGCGGCGCTGGCGACCGCGCTGTCGGTGCAGTTGCGGCTCTTCGCCCCGGTGCTGCCGTTCGTCACCGAGGAGGTGTGGTCCTGGTGGCGGTACGGCTCGGTGCACCTGTCGACGTGGCCGACCACGTACGAGGTGGGCCACGCGATGGCCGCGCCCGGTGACCCGGAGTTGCTGCGGCTGGCCGCCGACGCGCTGGGGCAGGTCCGGCGGGCCAAGTCGGAACGGAAGCTGTCGATGAAGGCGGACGTGCCGCTGGCCGAGGCGCTCGGGCCGGCGGCCCTGCTCGACCAGCTCACCACGATCGCCGGCGACCTGCGCGCGGCGGGGCGGATCGCCACGCTCGACCTGCTGCCCGACCGCACGCCCGAGCTGGTCATCGCCTGTGCCTTCTAGTCTTTCGCCGGTTAGGCGGGGGCCCTTCTTAACACGTCGGTGTTAAGCGGGGCCCCCGCCTCTACCGAATGCGTTAAGCGGGGCCCCCGCCTTCCTAGCTGGTTTCGCCGGCCACGCTGAAGGAACGCAGGCGGTCGATGGCCAGCGCGGTGAAGCCGATCGCCACCAGCGCGGTCAGCACGGCCGCGACCGGCACCGAGACGGTG
The DNA here is from genome assembly GCF_027497235.1 of Micromonospora sp. WMMD1128. Lineage (NCBI taxonomy): Bacteria > Bacillati > Actinomycetota > Actinomycetes > Micromonosporales > Micromonosporaceae > Micromonospora > Micromonospora sp. WMMD1128. The sequence continues at coordinate 634,487 of NZ_CP114902.1, read as the reverse complement.
GTGCCGAGCAGCGGGGTGGGCGCCATCTTGTCGGCAAGCGCGATCACCCACTGCTGGATCGAGAGCACCTTGGTGCCGTTGACGAACCGACCGAGCAGACCCTCCCAGATCAGCACGTAGACCAGGCCGACCAGCACCGGCCGCCGGCTCACCAGGCTGAGCGCCAGGAACAACGCCGAGTACGCCAACGCGCCCGCCGCCGAGGCCGCCACCAGGGCCAGGCCGAGGCGTACCGAGTCGGCAAGCACGCCCGCGACGTAGAGCGGGACGCCGGCGGTGACCGCGCTGACCACGGCCGCCACCGCCAGCTTCGGCAGCACGATCTGCCAGCGGGGCAGCGGCTTGGTGAGGATGTGCACCACGGTGCCGTCGTCGATCTCGGCACCGAGCACGCCGGTGCCCACGATCAGGGCGACCACCGGCAGCACCACGGCCAGGCCGAGACCGACGAGCACCGGCGGCCCCCACTGGCCCGGGTCCACGCCGAGCGACCGGCAGAGCACCGCCAGGCCGACCAGGATCAGCGGCAACGGCAGCAGCATGAGGAACCGGCTGCGGCCGAACAGGCCGCGTGCGGTGATCCAGCTAACGGTCGACATCAGGCCTCCACCAGATACGAGAAGACGCTCTCCAGCGACTCGTCCGCCGGCAGCAGCTGCCGGACCCGGATGCCGTGGCGGAGTGCGATCCTGGGCAACGCCCGGGTGAAGGCGCCGTAGTCACTCGCCTTCACGGTCAGGCCGGTGCGGTCCAACTCGACGCCGGAAACCGAGTTCTCGGCCATCAGCGCCACCGCGAGCGCCCGGTCGTCGGTGGAACGCACCCCGAAGACGTGCGGACGGTTGGTCATCAACCGGCGGATGGTCCGGTAGTCGCCGGAGGCGGCCAACCGCCCGGCGACCATCACCTGGACCGTGCCGGAGACCTGCTCGACCTCCTCCAGGATGTGCGAGCTGAACAGGATGGTCCGGCCGGCGTCACCGAGCCGGTGCAGCAACCCCATCATGTGCAGCCGCTGCCGGGGATCCATTCCGTTGAACGGCTCGTCGAGCAGCAGCACCTGCGGGTCGTGCACGAGTGCGGCGGCCACCCGGGTGCGCTGCCGCATGCCCTTGGAGTAGGTGCCGATCCGGCGGCCCTGCGCGTCCTGCATCTCGACCAGCTCGATCGCCCGCCGGGCCGCCGCCTCCGGGTCGGGCAGCCGGTGCAGCTTCGCGCTCGCCAGCACGAACTCGTAGGCGCTGAGGAAGGTGTGCACCGCCTCCCGTTCGCTGACCAGACCGAGCCGCCGGTAGACACCCGGGTTGCGCCAGGTCGGCTCCCCGTCCAGCGTCACCGTGCCCCGGGACGGGGCGAGGAAACCGGCCATCATGTGCAGCAGCGTGGTCTTCCCGGCGCCGTTCGGGCCGAGCAGGCCGGTCACCCCGGGGCCGAGCCGCATGCTGACGTCGTTGACCGCCACGACGTTGCCGTACCAGCGGGAGACGCCGGCCAGGTCGAGGGTGCTGGCCGCGGCGGCGGACACGCCGGCCGCCGGTTGCGTGCTGATCGCCGTCATCGGGCGGCCACCTTCCGGTATCGCAGGAACAGCAGGCTGACGCAAGCGGCGACCAGCAGCACGGCGACCACGGCGTAGACCGGCCCGAAGTCCCCGATCGGTATGCCCCCTTCCCCTCCCTGGGTCAGCAGGTCGCCGAGCGCCCAACTGCCCACGCCACTGACGAGCGACGACGGGGAGGCGAGGAAGGCCAACTCGTTGACCGTCCGGGACGGCAGGATGGAGAGCACGCCGACCACCGGCGTGGTCATCAGGAAGACCGCCACGATGCCGCCGGCGGCGAAGGCACGCTTGCCGGTCAGCGAGGCGACAAGCAGGGCGATCGAGGCGAAGACCACCGCCCACAGGCCGGCGTAGAGCAGGCCGGGCAGCAGGTCGAGCAGCTCGTCCCAGACCCCGCGCACCCCCCGCGAGGTGGTGAACGCCGCGCCCAGGAACATCACCAACTGCGGGCCGCCGAGCAGCAGCCAGAGCGACGTGACAAGCGCCAGCAGCTTGGCCAGCGCGTAGTCGCCGCGCGGCAGCGGCCGGGAGAAGTAGAGCGGCAGCACGCCGCTGCGCAGGTCGCGGGAGACCAACTCGGGGGCGGCCACCGCGGCGAAGAAGATGACCAGCCAGCTCATCGCGTCGGCGAACTGGGCGTACGTCATCACCACCTGGCCGGTCTGACTGCGCACCGCGGTCAACCCGGCCGCCACCACGGTCACCACCGCGACCACCAGCCACGGGAAGATCTTCGCCTTGGCGCTGCGGCCCAACCCGAAGACGGTACGCACGCCGTGGCCGTAGAGCGCACCGAAGACCTGCCAGCGGCCCAGCCGCGGGCCGGTGTAGCGCTGGTAGCCGATGTCGTGGATGACGCCGGTCGCTTCAGGCATGGCTGGGCTCCCTCGGGGCGAAGAGCTCGGCCACCCGGTGCCGTCGCTGGTCCAGCCGGTGCAGTGGCAGGTCCAGCTCGGCGACCGCGCCGAGGATCAGGTCGTAGGTGTGGTCGTCGGCGAGCGGGACGAGCAGCAGCCGACCGTCCCGGGACACCGGCAGGTCAAGCGCGGCGAGTCGGGCGGCCAGCTCCTCCGTACCCTCGCTCACCTCGACGGCGAGCACGTCGGTGGCGGTGGTCATCGCGGCGACCCGGTCGGCGCGCAACAGCCGGCCGCCGTCGATCGCGATGAGCGTGTCGCAGATCCGCTCCACCTCGCCGAGCAGGTGCGAGCAGACGACCACGGAGATGCCGAACTCGGTGCCGATCCGGTGGATCAGGGCGAGCATGGCGTCCCGGCCGGCCGGGTCGAGGCCGTTCGTGGGCTCGTCGAGCAGCAGCAGGTCGGGGTCGTGCACGAGCGCCTGGGCGAGCTTCACCCGCTGCTTCATGCCGGTGGAGTAGCCACCGACGGCCCGGTGCCGCTCCTCGTGCAGGCCGACGTGGCGCAGCGCCTCGGAGGCCCGTTCCCGGGCGACCGTGCGCGGCAGCCCGCTCATCCGGCCCAGGTGGGTGACCAGCTCGGCGGCGGAGAGGTCCGGCGGGAGGGCGTCGTGCTCGGGCATGTAGCCCACCCGGGCGCGGACCGCGGCCGGGTCGGTGGTGGGGTCGAGGCCGAGCACCTGCACCCGGCCGTTGGTCGGCGGGAGCAGACCCAGCAGGATCTTGATCAGGGTGGACTTGCCGGCGCCGTTGGCGCCCACCAGCCCGATGATCCCCGGCTCGACCGACACGGTGAGGTCGGCCAACGCGGTGACCCGGCCTCCGTACGTCTTGGTCAGCGACTCGGTCGCGAGCAGTGTCACGCTGACAGCCTAGAAACCCCGGTCCCGTCAGGGCACCAGGAAACGCTCGGGGTTGTCCCTGATTCCGCCCCGACACACGCGCCCGCCGGCCCGGCCCGGCGGATCCGCCGGGCGCTCCGCCGGACGGCGCGCGTCGGCAGCCGGTCGCCCGATCGACCGGTCGGGTCCCGTCGGTGAGGATTCGGTGTCCCTGACTCCATCCGCGACCAGTTCACCGACGGTCCCCGGGACGTGCGGTTACCGGCGGGTGGAGTGGCGCTCTCGACCGATCGCCGGTGGGCTGCGAAACTGTGTGCCGGCCGGCGAGTTGGGGGTTCGATGAGCAACGGGTGGATCCTGCCCGAGGATGTGCTGCGGGATGCGCCGGCGTACGCGCCCAGACCCGCTGAACTGGCCGATCTCGAGCTGCTGTTGACCGGGGCGTACGCGCCGTTGAGCGGTTTCATGACCCGGGCGGACCTGGCGTCGCTGGGCCGGCGCGGCCGGCTCGCCGACGGCACGCCCTGGCCGGTGCCGGTGACGTTGCAGGTGCCGGCGGCGCTCGTCGAAGGGCTGGAGCTGGCCGATCCGGCCAGCCGGGCGCTGGTGCTCACCGACGGCGAGGGCGCCCCGGTGGCGGCCATGGACGTGACAGACGTCTGGCCGGCCCGCGCGGGCACGGTCGGCGTCGGGGGCGCGGTACACCGGCTGGGTGACGGCGGTCACGGTCCGTTCCAGCGGCTGCGGCGCGGCCCGGACGAGGTGCGGGGGCTGCTGCCACCGGGCCGGGTGCTCGGTGTCTTCGCCGACCGCCCGCTGCACCGACCGCAGTTGGCCCAGATCGCCCACGCGGCCCGCACGCTCGGTGCGCACCTGCTGGTGTTCATCCCGGTGGGCGAGGAGTCGACGGGTGGCCTGCCGGCCGAGGCACTGGTACGCAGCGTGTTCGCGGCCCGCGACCGGATGCCGCCGGCGACGCTTGTGGCGGTGCCGCTGGCGGGTCGGGCCGACGAGATCAGTGACGCGTTGCTGCGGGCCCGGGTGGCCGCCGCATACGGGGTGACCCATCTGCTCTCCACCGAGGGCATGCTCTCCGGCGCCGGCCTGCGGGTGCTGGTGCCCCGGGAGTTGGCGTACGACAACCGGGACGGGCAGTGGCGCTGGCGGGAGGACATCCCGCCGCGCAACCGCCGGCTGGCGCTGAGCCAGGAGGAGATCGACGACCTGCTCGACCGGGGCTTCCCGCTGCCGGAGTGGCACACTCCGCCCGCGGTGGCCCGGGAACTGGCCCGGGCCCGCCCGCCGCGACGGCACCGCGGTCTGGTGATCTTCCTGACCGGCCTCTCCGGCTCGGGGAAGTCGACGGTCGCCCGAGGTCTCGCCGACGCGCTCCGGGAGCAGGGCGATCGCACGCTCACGCTGCTCGACGGCGACGTGGTGCGCCGGGAGCTGTCGGCCGGGCTGGGCTTCAGCAAGGCCGACCGCGATCTCAACGTGCGCCGGATCGGCTGGGTGGCCGCCGAGATCGCCCGGCACCGCGGGGTCGGCATCTGCTGCCCGATCGCGCCGTACGCGGCGGCCCGGGCGACCGCCCGGGAGATGGCGGAGGCGGCCGGGGCGGGTTTCCTGCTGGTCCACGTGGCGACCCCGCTGGCGGTCTGCGAGCAGCGCGACCGCAAGGGCCTCTACGCCCGGGCCCGCGCCGGCCTGATCACCGGGATGACCGGGATCGACGACCCCTACGAGGAGCCCACCGACGCCGACCTGGTGGTCAACACCGCGGACCTGACCGTCGAGGAGGCGGTGCAGCGGGTGATGGAGCACCTCACCGAGACCGGCTGGGTGGAGCCCCGCCTGCAGCCCGCCTGATCTGCCCCGCGTCGCCGTAGTCCCACCTCGCGTCCCCTTCACCTGCGCGGTAGTGTTCGGCTTTGTTGGAACGCGTTCGACCACGTTCGTGCGGTCGGGGAGGCTCGGGAGGTGACCGGGGATGCTGGCGCGGCAGCGGCAGACCGCCATCCTGGAACGGGTCCGCGCCGCCGGCGGGGTCCGGGTCACCGAACTGGCCGCCGAGTTCGGCGTGTCGGACATGACCATCCGGCGGGACCTGGAGACGCTGCACGGTCAGGGCCTGCTCGCCAAGGTGCACGGTGGGGCGACGCTGGCCGGGCCCGGCTCGACCGACGAGCCCGGCTTCGAAGCCAAGTCCGTCCGCCAGTCGACCGAGAAGGCGGCCATCGCCGCCCACGCCGCCCGGCTGGTCCGCCCCGGCGCCGCGATCGCCCTCTCCGCCGGCACCACCACCGCCGAGCTGGCCCGCCGCCTGATCGACGTCCCCGGCCTGACGGTGGTCACCAACTCCCTGCCGGTGGCGGAGATCCTGCACACCGCCGGCCGGCCGGACCACACAGTCGTGCTCACCGGCGGCGTACGCACCCCGTCGGACGCGCTCGTCGGTCCGCTGGCCGTGGCCGCGATCGCCGCGCTCCACCTTGATCTGCTCTTCCTCGGCGTGCACGGAATCAGCGAACGGGCCGGATTCACCACGCCCAACCTGATGGAGGCGGACACGAACCGGGCACTTGTGGCAGCCGCCGACGCGCTCGTGGTGCTGGCCGACCACACCAAGTGGGGCACGGTCGGCATCTCCTCGATCGTCGGCCTGGACGCGGCGGACGTGCTGGTCACCGACGACCGGTTGCCACCCGACGCACGGCGGGTACTCGAGGAGAGGGTGGGTGAGCTGGTGACGGTCCCGGCGACGAGGGGGGCGGCGTGAAGCGTACGCAGATCGAGCTGGCCGACGGCCGCGAGCTGATCTACTTCGACGAGCGGGACGACACGGTACGGGACCAGCCGGACCGGCGGGAACTACCCCCGCCGCCCCCCGCCTCGCAGCTGCGCTACGACCCGTTGACCGACGAGTGGGTGGCGGTGGCGGTGCACCGGCAGACCCGCATCTTCCTGCCCCCGGCCGACCAGTGCCCGCTCTGCCCCTCCCGCGGTGACCGGCACAGCGAGATCCCGGCGCCGGAGTACGACGTGGTCGTCTTCGAGAACCGGTTCCCGTCGCTGAGCCAGCGGGTGGCCGAGGAGCCCGCCGAGATCACGCCGTTCACCCCGGTCCGCCCCGGGGTCGGCAGGTGCGAGGTGGTCTGCTTCACCGACGACCACAACGCCTCGTTCGCCCGGCTCTCCCCGCTGCGGGTGCGGACGGTGCTGGACGCGCTCGCCGACCGCACCGCCGCGCTGAGCGCGCTGCCCGGCGTGGAGCAGGTGTTCCCGTTCGAGAACCGGGGCGTGGAGATCGGGGTGACGCTGCACCACCCGCACGGGCAGATCTACGCGTATCCCTTCGTCACCCCGCGGACCCGGAGCCTGCTCGCCGCCGCCCGGCGGCACGCCGAACGCACCGGGGGCAACCTCTACGCCGACGTGCTGGCCGCCGAGCGCGCCGCCGGCGACCGGGTGGTGGCGAGCAACGAGCACTGGACCGCGTACGTGCCGGCGGCGGCCCGCTGGCCGTTCGAGGTGCACCTGGCCCCGCACCGGCCGGTGCCGGACATCCCGGCGCTCGACGACGCCGAGCGGGACGCCTTCGGGCCGCTCTACCTCGACCTGCTGCGCCGCTTCGACGGGCTGTTCGAGATGCCGATGCCCTACATCGCGGCCTGGCACCAGGCACCGGTGCGGGTCGACCGGGAGCTGGGCCACCTGCACCTGCAGTTGTTCAGCGTCCGGCGGGCGAAGGACAAGCTGAAGTACCTGGCCGGTTCGGAGTCCGGCATGGGCGTCTTCATCAACGACATCGCCCCCGAGCGCGCCGCCGAGCTGCTGCGCGCCGCGTGAAGGCGGGGGGAGGTGTTAATAAGGGCCCCTTCCACAACGCGAGGCGTTAAGAAGGGGCCCTTCCTTACATCTCAGGCCGCGAGCTTGCGGGACAGGTTCTCGTCGAGCGCGCTCATGAACTCGTCGGTGGTCAGCCACGGGGCGTCCCGCGAGATGAGCAGCGCCAGGTCCTTGGTCATCTGGCCGCCCTCGACGGTCTCCACGATGACCTGCTCCAGCGTGTTGGCGAACTCGGTGACCGCGGGGGTGCCGTCCAGCTTGCCCCGGTGGGCCAGGCCCCGGGTCCAGGCGTAGATCGAGGCGATCGGGTTGGTGGAGGTCTTCTCGCCCTTCTGGTACTGCCGGTAGTGCCGGGTGACGGTGCCGTGCGCGGCCTCGGCCTCGACGGTACGGCCGTCCGGGGAGAGCAGCACCGAGGTCATCAGGCCGAGCGAGCCGAAGCCCTGCGCGACGGTGTCGGACTGCACGTCACCGTCGTAGTTCTTGCAGGCCCAGACGTACCCGCCTTCCCACTTGAGCGCGGCGGCGACCATGTCGTCGATCAGCCGGTGCTCGTAGGTGAGCCCGGCGGCGTCGAACTCGGCCTTGAACTCGGCCTCGAACACCTCGGCGAAGATGTCCTTGAACCGACCGTCGTACGCCTTGAGGATGGTGTTCTTGGTCGACATGTAGACCGGGTAGTTGCGGTCGAGGCCGTACCGGAACGAGGCGCGGGCGAAGTCCCGGATCGACTCGTCGAAGTTGTACATGCCCATGGCGATGCCGCCGCCGGGGAAGTTGGCGACCTCCATCTCCATCGGCGCGCCACCGTCGGCCGGGGCGTAGGTGATGGTGACCTTGCCCGGGCCGGGCACGACGAAGTCGGTGGCCTTGTACTGGTCGCCGTGCGCGTGCCGGCCGATGATGATCGGCTTGGTCCAGCCCGGGACGAGCCGCGGCACGTTCGACATGATGATCGGCTCGCGGAACACGACGCCGCCGAGGATGTTGCGGATGGTGCCGTTCGGCGACCGCCACATCTTCTTCAGGCCGAACTCCTCCACCCGGGCCTCGTCCGGGGTGATGGTGGCGCACTTGACGCCGACGCCGTGCTCCTTGATGGCGTTGGCGGCGTCGACGGTGACCTGGTCTTCGGTCTCGTCGCGGTACTGGATCGACAGGTCGTAGTAGTGCAGGTCGACGTCGAGGTAGGGCAGGATCAGCTGCTCCCGGATCTGCTTCCAGATGATCCGGGTCATCTCGTCGCCGTCGATCTCCACGACCGGGTTGTTTACCTTGATCTTCGCCATCGGCCGGCGCTCCTCTCGGGGGACACGTGCTCAAGCAGTACGAGCGTACTGGAAACGGCTCGGGGCGCCCCAGCCGGCCTCACCCGGGGAGAACGGGATCACCCGGAACGGGTCGCGAGGGCATCCTTCCCGGATGCCGCCGGCACACACTCGGGGACCCGGAATCACCCCGGGGGTACGCGCGCTGAGCACGCCCGGGGACGCGGAAGGGCGGCCGGCGGGACGCCGGCCGCCCTTGGGCGGGTGGTGCTGGGGTGTCAGAGGGAGGAGATGTCGCCCTGCTTGGCGCGGACGGCCTCGGCGGCCTCCTTCAGGGCGGCCAGCTCGTCGGCGTCCAGGTCGGTCTCGACGACCCGCTTCACGCCCCCGGCGCCGATCTCGGCCTCGACGCCCAGGTAGACGCCGGAGATGCCGTACTCGCCGTCGACCCACGCGCACACCGGCATGACGTCGCCGGAGTCCTCGGCCACGGCCTTCGCCATCCGGGCCGCGGCGGCGGACGGGGCGTAGTACGCGGACCCGGTCTTCAGCAGCGCGACGACCTCGGCGCCACCGTTGCGGGTCTTGACGACCAGTTCCTCGATCTGCTCGGCCGGCATGACGTCGCGCAACGGCTTGCCGTTCACGGTGCTCTGCGACGGCACCGGGACCATGGTGTCGCCGTGCGAGCCGAGGGTCAGGGTCCGCACCGACTTCACCGGTACGCTCAGCGCCTCCGCGACGAAGTTGGTGAACCGGGCGGTGTCGAGCATGCCGGCCTGGCCGAGTACCCGGTTCTTCGGGAACTGCGTGGCGAGCTGCGCCAGCGCGGTCATCTCGTCGAGCGGGTTCGACACCACGATGACGACGGCGTTCGGGGCGTACTTGGCGACGTTCTCGGCGACCTGACGCACGATCTTGGCGTTGGTCTCCAGCAGGTCCATCCGGCTCATACCCGGCTTGCGGGGCAGGCCGGCGGTGATGACGACGACGTCGGAGCCCTCGATGGCCTCGTACCCCTCGCCGTTCGGCCCGGTGGTGACGCCGACGACTGTGGTCTCGAAGCCCTCGACCGCACGCGACTGGTTGAGGTCCAGCGCGAGGCCCGCCGGCTTGCCCTCCACGATGTCGGTGATCACGACGGTGTCGAAGATGTCGTACTCGGCCAGACGCTGTGCCGTGGTGGAGCCGTAGAAGCCGGCCCCGACGACAGTGACCTTCTTACCCATGGTCGTCCCACTCCCTGTTACCAGTCGGTTTCCCGGACCGTATCAGCCATCCTGGCACCGATCGGGCGAGGGGCGGACGGTTATGACCTGTCTGGGTGGTCAGCCGGCCCGCTCGGCCCGCTCCACCACGTTCGTGAGCAGCATGGCCCGGGTCATCGGGCCGACTCCGCCGGGCATCGGCACCACCTTGCCGGCCACCTCGAACACCTCCGGGTCGACGTCACCGGTGTAGCGCCCCTTGCCGTCGTCGCCGATCACCCGGGTGATGCCGACGTCCACCACCGTCGCGCCGGGGGTGACCATGTCGGCGGTGAGCAGTCCCGGCACCCCGGCGGCGACGATGACGATCTCGGCGGCGCGGGTGTGCCCGGCGAGGTCGAGGGTGCCGGTGTGGCAGAGCGTGACGGTGGCGTTCTCGCTGCGCCGGGTGAGCAGCAGGCCGAGCGGCCGGCCGACGGTGTTGCCGCGGCCGACCACGGCGACGTTCGCGCCGCGCAGCGGCACGTCGTGCCGGCGCAGCAGCTCGACGATGCCGCGCGGGGTGCAGGGCAGCGGCGCGTCGTAGCCGAGCACGAGTCGGCCCAGGTTGACCGGGTGCAGGCCGTCGGCGTCCTTGTCCGGGTCGATGGATTCGAGCGCCCGCTGGGTGTCCAGGTGGGCCGGGAGCGGGAGCTGGACGATGTAGCCGTGGCAGGCCGGGTCGGCGTTCAGCTCGGCGAGCGCCGCGTCGAGCTGCGCCTGGCCCGCGTCGGCGGGCAGCGTGACCCGCAGCGAGGCGATGCCGACCTCGGCGCAGTCGCGGTGCTTGCCGTTGACGTACGCCTGGGAGCCGGGGTCCTCCCCGACCAGGACCGTACCGAGCCCGGGGGTGATGCCGCGCTCGGCGAGCGCCTTGACCCGCGCCCGCAGTTCGTCCTTGATCTCCGCCGCGGTGGCCTTGCCGTCCAGGATCGTCGCCGTCACGTCGTGATCGTCTCACGCCCGCGACCGGGCCGGACGACGACCGCAGGTGATCACGCTCCGCAGCGTGGGTTCCGTCACTCAGGGTCACCGATCAGGGACCGAAACGGGACATCGGGACACACTCCGTTACCAGCTCGCAACGCTTCCGTTGTCGATCCGCCGCACCGCGACCTACCGTTACGGCTCGTTGCGCAGAGTCACCCAACGTCGGGCCGACCGCGCAGCGTGAGGAGACGAGGAGACCCCATGCGTGTTCGTAGGCTCGCGGCCTGGGCCGCTCTCCCGCTCGCGGTGACGCTGGGCCTGACGGCCTGCGGCCCGGGCGGCGGCAGCGGCGGCGCAAGCGACCCCGACGCGGCCGTGCGGATCGAGATCGCCGAGCCGCAGCACCTGGTGCCGACAAACACCAACGAGACGAGTGGCTCGCAGGTCCTGTCGGCCCTGTTCAGCCCGCTCGTCGACTACGACGAGGCGAACAAGCCGCACGAGGTGGCGGCCGAGTCGGTGACGTCGTCGGACAACAAGGTCTGGACGATCAAGCTGAAGCCCGGCTACACGTTCCACAACGGCGAGAAGGTCACCGCCGACAACTACGTCGACGCCTGGAACTACGGCGCGTACGCCCCGAACGGGCAGAACTCCAGCTACTTCTTCGAGAAGATCGCCGGCTACGACGACCTTCAGGGCGAGAAGCCGAAGGCCGAGACGCTGAGCGGCCTGAAGAAGGTCGACGACCTGACCTTCACCGTGACGCTCACCGAGCCGTACGTCGACTTCAAGACCATGCTCGGCTACACGGCGTTCTACCCGCTGCCCGAGGCGGCCTTCTCCGCGCCGGGCGTGCTCGCCGAGGGCTACGAGCAGGCGCCGATCGGCCAGGGCCCGTTCAAGATGAAGGGCACCTGGCAGCACGACGCCAAGGTCGAGGTGGAGCGCTACGACGCCTTCCCGGGCCAGCAGCCCAAGGTCGGCGGCGTCGAGTTCCGGATCTACCAGCAGCCGACCGCCGCGTACGCGGACGTGCTGGCGGACAACCTCGACGTGATCAAGACGATCCCGACCGAGAACCTGTCGACCGCCGCCACCGACCTCGGCGACCGGTTCCAGCAGAGTCCGGCCTCGTCGCTCCAGGTGCTGGCGTTCCCGACGTTCCAGAAGGAGTTCAGCAAGCCCGAGGTGCGCAAGGCCATCTCGATGGCGATCGACCGGGACGAGATCACCACGTCGATCTTCAAGGACTCGCAGCAGCCGGCCCGTTCGTTCGTCTCGCCCGTGGTCGCGGGCTACCGGGAGAACACCATCGGCACCGCCGGCGCGTTCGACCCGGCCAAGGCCAAGGCGATGTACGAGGCCGCGGGCGGCCCGCAGAAGATCGAGCTGTCCTACAACGGCGACGGCGGCCACAAGGACTGGATCGACGCCACCTGCAACCAGCTCAAGGCCAACCTGGGCGTGGAGTGCGTGGGCAACGCCGAGCCGAAGTTCGCGGACCTGCTGACCAAGCTCAAGCAGAAGCAGTCGGTCGGCCTGTTCCGGATGGGCTGGGTGATGGACTACCCGTCCATGGAGAACTATCTGGGCCCGCTGTACAGCACCAACGGCTCGTCGAACTACTACGGCTACTCGAACCCGGAGTTCGACAAGCTGCTCGCCGAGGGCGCCCGCGCGGCGACCGAGGACGAGGCGATCAAGAAGTACCAGGCGGCGGAGGACCTCCTCGCGCAGGACCTGCCGGTGATCCCGCTGCGGTACGGGCAGAACAACTTCGGCCACTCCACCAAGGTCACGAACGTGCACGTGGACCTCTTCGACCGGGTGGACCTGCTGGAGATCGAACGCGCCTGACACCCCTCGGCACGGGCCGGGCCACCCCCACCGGGTGGCCCGGCCCTGGCATTGGCCCGCATTTCGTGCGCTTTCGGCAGACTTGCCAGCATGCTCCGCTTCATCCTGCGGCGACTGCTCCAGATGGTCCTCGCCTTCTTCGGGACCACGCTGATCGTCTACGCGCTGATGTTCGCCGGGCAGGGCGACCCGATCCAGGCGCTCGCCGGGGAACGGCCCGTCACCGCGGCCCAGCGCGCCTACCTGACCGAGAAGTACCACCTGGACGCCACCGGGATCGGCGGCTTCCTCTACCGCTACGTCAACTACCTGGGCGGCCTGCTCCGGGGTGACCTCGGCGAGTCGCTGACCGGCCGGCAGATCGGCGACATCCTCGCCGCCGCCTGGCCGGTCACCGTGAAGCTGGCGCTGATCGCGATAGCCGTGACCATCGGAGTCGGAGTCACCGCCGGGGTGATCGCCGGCATCCGGAGGGCCGGCGTCTTCGACTACGCGACGCTCGTGCTCACGCTGCTGGTGCTCGGCATACCCACGATCGTGCTGGCCCCGCTGGCGCAGTACTTCCTCGGCGTACGCTGGCCGATCTTCCCGCCCACCGCCGGCGCCCAGCCCTCGCTGTGGGCGCTGCTGCTGCCCGGCCTCGTGCTCGGCTCGCTGTCGCTCGCCACCGCGCTGCGGCTGACCCGGACGTCGGTGTCGGAGAACCTGCGCGCCGACTACGTGCGCACCGCCCGGTCGAAGGGCCTGGTGCGGCGGCGCATCGTCGGCGTGCACGTGCTGCGCAACTCGCTCATCCCGGTGGTCACCTTCCTCGGCGTCGAGCTGGGCAACCTGATGAGCGGCGCGATCATCACCGAGGGCGTGTTCAACATCCCCGGTGTCGGCTTCAACCTGTTCCGCGGCATCCGCACCGAGGACGGGCCGCTGGTGGTGGGCATCGTCAGCGTGCTCGTCGTGGTCTACCTGCTGTCCAACCTCGTGGTGGACGTGCTCTACGCCGTACTCGACCCGAGGATCCGCTATGAGTGACTTCGAAACGGTGGCGGCGACCGAGGACCAGTCGGCACGACGCGGCGTCTCCGGCGAGCCGGCCACCCCGGACCGGGCCGGCGAGCCGCGCCGACCCCGCAGCCTGGCCGGCGACGCCTGGCGGGACCTGCGCCGCAACCCGGTCTTCTGGCTCAGTCTGCTGCTCGTCGCGCTGGTCGCCGCGATGGCCGTCGCGCCCGGGCTGTTCGCCGCCAACGACCCGCGCGACTGCGTGCTGTCCCGGCAGCATGCCGGGCCGTCCGGCGGGGCGATCTTCGGGTACGACTTCCAGGGCTGCGACACGTTCGCCCGCGCCGTCTACGGGGCCCGCGCGTCGCTGCTGGTCGGCGCGTTCTCGGCGCTGATCACCGGCGTGATCGCGCTCGTCGTCGGCATGGTCGCCGGCTTCTTCGGCGGCTGGGTGGACGCGGTGCTCTCCCGGGTGATCGACATCGTGCTCGGCATCCCGCTGCTGCTGGCCGCCATCGTGCTGCTCAAGCGCGTGAGCACAAGCGGCGAGACGGTACGCCTGTTCGCGGTCATCCTGGTGCTGGCGCTGCTCGGCTGGACCACCGCGGCCCGCGTGGTGCGCTCCTCGGTCATCACCGCCCGGGAGCAGGACTACGTGGCCGCGGCCCGGATGCTCGGCGCCGGCAACGGCCGGATCATGTGGCGGCACATCCTGCCGAACGCGCTCGCCCCGGCCATCGTGGTGCTCACCATCGCGCTCGGGTCGTTCATCGCGGCCGAGGCGACGCTGAGCTTCCTCGGCATCGGCCTGAAGGCCCCGACCATCTCCTGGGGCATCGACATCGACGCCGGCCGGGTGCACATGCGGGAGTCGGCGACGCCGCTGATCGTGCCGTCGGCCTTCCTCGCGCTGACCGTGCTCGCCTTCATCATGCTCGGCGACGCGGTCCGCGACGCCTTCGACCCGAAACTGCGGTGAGACAGATGCCGACGCCGGCCTCCCCCACCCCGCCCGGCGGGCACCTGCTTGAGGTACGGGACCTGCACGTCGAGTTCCGCACCCGCGAGGGTGTGGCCCGGGTGATCAACGGGGTGACGTACCACCTGGACGCCGGCGAGACGCTCGCCGTGCTCGGCGAGTCCGGCTCCGGCAAGTCGGTCACCGCGCAGGCCATCATGGGCATCCTGGACACCCCACCGGCGTACGTCCGCGCCGGTGAGATCCGCTACCAGGGGCGGGACCTGCTCACCCGGTCGGAGTCCGAGCGCCGGCAGGTGCGCGGCGCGGAAATCGCGATGATCTTCCAGGACGCGCTGTCGGCGTTGAACCCGGTCTTCCCGGTCGGTTGGCAGATCGGTGAGTCGCTGCGGCAGCGGGCCGGGCTGTCCCGGGCCGACGCGCGCCGGCGGGCGGTCGAGCTGATGGACCTGGTCCGGATCCCGGCCGCGGCGAAGCGGCTCGGCGACCACCCGCACCAGTTCTCCGGCGGGATGCGGCAACGGGTCATGATCGCCATGGCGTTGGCGCTGGACCCGAAGGTGCTGATCGCCGACGAGCCCACCACGGCCCTCGACGTCACCGTGCAGGCCCAGATCATGGACCTGCTGGCCGACCTGCGGCGGGACCTCGGCATGGCGCTCATCCTGATCACCCACGACCTCGGGGTGGTCGCCGGGGTGGCGGACCGGATCGCGGTCATGTACGCCGGCCGGATCGTCGAGCACGCCGACGTGCGCGCGCTGTACCGGGCGCCCGCCCACCCGTACACCAAGGGGTTGTTGGAGTCGATCCCCCGGCTCGACGTGCGCGGGCAGGAGCTGTCGACCATCCGGGGGTTGCCGCCGAACCTGATGCGGATCCCCTCCGGCTGCCCGTTCCACCCCCGCTGCCCGTACGCGCGGCAGGTCTGCGTGGACGAGGTGCCGCACGACCTCGTCCTCGGCGACGGCCGGACCAGCGCGTGCCACTTCGCGCAGGAGGTCCACGATGACCGCTGACCCGGGCAAGGTTCGCGGCGAGACGATCCTCGCGGTCGACGAGTTGGTCAAGCACTTCCCGATCACCCGGGGCGTGCTGTTCAAGCGGCAGATCGGCGCGGTGCGGGCGGTCGACGGGGTGAGCTTCGAGCTGCGCCGCGGCGAGACGCTCGGCGTGGTCGGCGAGTCCGGCTGCGGCAAGTCCACCCTCGCCCGGCTGCTGATGCGGCTGGAGACGCCGACCGCCGGGCGGGCCACCCTGGAGGGGCGGGACCTGTTCCGGGCCGGGGGCGCCGAGCTGCGCCGGGTGCGGCGGAACATGCAGATGGTGATGCAGGACCCGTACACGTCGCTCAACCCGCGGATGACTGTGGGCGACATCGTCGGCGAACCGTTCGCGATCCACCCGGACGCCGCGCCGAAGGGCAGCCGGCGGCAGCGGGTGCGGGAGCTGCTGGACGTGGTCGGCCTCAACCCGGAACACATTAACCGCTATCCGCACCAGTTCTCCGGCGGCCAGCGGCAGCGCATCGGCATCGCCCGCGCGCTCGCGCTGCGCCCCGAGATCATCGTCTGCGACGAGCCGGTGTCGGCCCTGGACGTCTCCATCCAGGCCCAGGTGATCAACCTGTTGCGGCAGCTCCAGGACGAGTTCGGGCTCTCCTACATCTTCATCGCGCACGACCTGTCGGTGGTCCGGCACATCTGCGACCGGGTGGCCGTGATGTACCTGGGCCGGATCGTGGAGATCGGCACCGAGGAGCAGATCTACCAGCGGGCCACCCACCCGTACACCCAGGCGTTGCTGTCGGCGGTGCCGGTGCCCGACCCGGAGGCCCGCGACCGGCGGACCGTCATCCGGCTCACCGGCGACGTGCCCAGCCCGGCCGACCCGCCGTCGGGCTGCCGGTTCCGCACCCGGTGCTGGAAGGCGGAAGAGGTCTGCGCGGTCCAGGACCCGCAGACGGTGCCCCGCGCCGCCGACCCGCACCCGTCGGCCTGCCACTTCGCCGAGGTGCGCCCGGACGTCTGAGCGACGCGACCGGGTGCGTCCGCCGGACGCACCCGGGTCCCGAGCGTCAGTGGAAGAAGTGCCGGGTGCCGGTGAGGTACATCGTCACGCCTGCTTCCTTGCAGGCCGCGATCGTCTCCTCGTCGCGGATCGAACCGCCGGGCTGCACGATCGCCCGCACGCCGGCGTCGATCAGGATCTGCGGGCCGTCGGCGAACGGGAAGAAGGCGTCCGAGGCGCAGACCGAGCCGCGGGCCCGCTCGTCGCCGGCCCGGGCGACCGCCAGCCGCGCCGAGTCCACCCGGTTGACCTGACCCATCCCCACCCCGACGGTCGCGCCGTCGCGGGCCAGCAGGATCGCGTTGCTCTTCACCGCGCGGACCGCCCGCCAGGCGAACGCCAGGTCGCGCAGCGTCGCCTCGTCGGCCGGGTCACCGGTGGCGAGCGTCCAGCCGGCCGGGTCGTCGCCGGGCGCGTCCACCGCGTCCCGCGCCTGCACCAGCACGCCGCCGCTGACCGGCCGCCACTCCGCCGGCCTCGGCGCGTACGCCGGCGCGCGCAGCAGCCGGAGGTTCTTCTTCGCCCGCAGCAGCTCCAGCGCGTCCGCGTCGAACCCGGGCGCCACGAGCACCTCGGTGAAGATCTCCGCGACCTGCCGGGCCAGCTCCACGCCGACCGGACCGTTCACCGCGATCACGCCGCCGAACGCGGAGACCGGGTCGCAGGCGTGCGCCTTGCGGTGCGCCTCGGCCACGTCCGCGCCGACCGCGATGCCGCACGGGTTGGCGTGCTTGATCACCGCCACCGCCGGCTGGCCGGGGAAGTCGTGCACGGCCCGCCAGGCGGCGTCCGCGTCGACGTAGTTGTTGTAGGACATCTCCTTGCCGTGCAGTTGCTCGGCCTGGGCCAGCCCCGCCGGGGCGCCCGGGTCGGTGTAGAGCGCGGCCGACTGGTGCGGGTTCTCGCCATACCGCAGCACGGCCCGGCGGCGCAGCGCCAGGCCGGCGAACTCCGGCCAGCCGTCCTCGGCCGGGGCCACCGTGGTGGCGAACCAGTCGGCCACCGCCACGTCGTAGTCGGCGATGTCGGCGAACGCCCGGGCCGCGAGCGCGCGGCGGCGGGCCAGGGTGAAGCCGCCGTCGGCGAGCGCGGCCACCACCGCCGGGTACGCGGCCGGGTCGGTCACCACCGCGACCGAGGCGTGGTTCTTCGCGGCGGCCCGGACCATCGCCGGACCACCGATGTCGATCTGCTCGACGCACTCGTCCTGGTCGGCGCCGGACGCGACCGTGGCCTGGAACGGGTAGAGGTTGGAGACCAGCAGGTCGATGCCGGCGATGCCGTGCTCGTCGAGCTGGCCGGCGTGCGCGTCCCGGCGCAGATCGGCGAGGAGGCCGCCGTGGATCTTCGGGTGCAGCGTCTTCACCCGGCCGTCCAGGATCTCCGGGAAGCCGGTGACCTGCTCGACCGGGGTGACCGGCACGCCCGCGCCGGAGATCGTCGACGCGGTGCTGCCGGTCGAGACGATCTCCACGCCGGCCCCGTGCAGGGCGCGGGCCAGCTCGACCAGGCCGGTCTTGTCGTAGACGCTTACCAGCGCGCGCCGGATCGGGCGGCGGCCGTCCTCTGTCGTGCTCACGGAATGCTGACCTTTCTGCCGGTGATCGTCCAACCTTCACGGACCAGGCGGCCCACCTGCTCGACGAGCTGGCGGCGCTCGGCGGACTTGATGCGCTCGGTGAGCGTCTCCACGTCGTCGCCGTCGAGCACCGGTACGGCGACCTGGGCGACGATCGGGCCGGTGTCCATCCCGGCGTCGACGAAGAACAGCGTGGCCCCGGTGACCTTCACGCCGTACGCGAGCGCGTCCCGGGGGCCGTGGATGCCGGGGAACGCCGGGAGCAGGGTGTTGTGTGTGTTCAGGTAGCGGTCGCCGAACGCGGTGAGGAACTCCGGCCCGACCAGCTTGAGGAAGCCCGCGCTGACGACCAGGTCGGGGCGATGCTCGGCGACCCGGGCGGTGAGCGCCTTGTCCCAGTCGCCACGGGTCGGGTGGTCCTTGACCCGCTCGACGAAGGACGGCACGCCCGCGGCGGCGGCCCGGTCCAGACCGGCGATCCCGTCCCGGTCGGCGCCCACCGCCACCACCCGGGCCCCGTAGCCGGGATCGGCGGTCGCGTCCAGCAGCGCCTGGAGGTTGCTGCCGGAACCGGAGACGAGGACGACGAGGCGGGCGACGGACGCGGGCTCGGTCACCCGGCAACCCTATCGGGCAGGCCGGGCGGTCCGGCTGCCGGGCGGCGGCCCATCGGGTGACCTCCCCGGTGGCGTCCTCGCGGTACGCTGCCGGTCGCCCGGTGTTCGGCGTACGCCCGACCCGCACCAGTCAGACCAGGCACGCCGTGCCGCCGGACCGAGGAGTCACCCCGATGCAGCCCGGACACCCCCAGCAGCAGCCGCCGCAGCTCGACAACAACATGACGATGTCCATCGTCACGATCTTCCTGTTCTGGCCGCTCGCGATCCCGGCGATCATCAACGCCTCCAGGGTCAACCCGCTGCTCCAGCAGGGTGACTACGCCGGCGCCCAGGCCGCCGCCGCCGAGTCCAGGAAGTGGTCCAAGTGGGCCCTGATCGTCGGCCTGATCTGGATCGGCATCATTGTGGTGTGCTGCCTGTTCGGTGGCCTGGCGACCTTCGTCGGCGGCAGCACCGGCACGAACTGACCGACAGCGACACCAATCTGAGGAGTTCCCCGAGATGCAGCCCGGTTACCCCGGACAGGACCCGTACGGCCAGCAGCCGAACCAGGACCCGACCGCCCAGCCGCACGACCCGTACGGCCAGCCGCCGCAGGCCCCGCAGTACGGGCAGCAGCCGACCTCCGGCCAGCCGTACGGCCAGCCCACCTCCGGCCAGCCCTACGGCCAGGACCCGTACGCGCAGCAGCAGCAGCCGTACGGCGCCGCGCCGCAGTACCCGGCCGCCGGCTACCCGGCCGGCCCCGGCCAGGGGCAGGGTCAGAACAACACCATGGGCTTGATCGGCATGATCGTCGGCATCGCCTCGATCGTGCTCGGCCTCTGCT
Source organism: Micromonospora sp. WMMD1128 (assembly GCF_027497235.1). Taxonomy (NCBI): domain Bacteria; kingdom Bacillati; phylum Actinomycetota; class Actinomycetes; order Micromonosporales; family Micromonosporaceae; genus Micromonospora; species Micromonospora sp. WMMD1128. The sequence goes on along the minus strand of NZ_CP114902.1, from coordinate 614,935 downwards.
GCCCGCTGCTCGGCGTCCCGGCCGGCATCGCCGGCGTGGTGCTCGGCGTGCTCGGCCAGAAGAAGGTCCAGGCGGGCGAGGCCAGCAACCCGGGCCAGGCCAAGGCCGCCCTGATCTGCGGTGGCGTCGGTGTGGTCCTCGGCATCATCAGCGCCATCGCCGGCACCCTGATCAACGCGGGCAACTTCGGTTCCTGACCGGCTGGAAACGAGGGGCGTCCGGCGACCGTCGGACGCCCCTCGCCTCGCCCGCGCCGCGCAGAACGCGGCCTCTTTCACGGAAAGCGTGGCCATCCCAGGCGGAATGGCCACGCTTTCCGGGCATCAGCGTGCGGAGTTCAGGGGCGGGGAGGACGAGGGTTCGGGGCGGGGTCGCCGGCGAGGTGGCGGGGTGGGACGGGTCAGGGAGCGGGTGGCGGCGGCGCCGAGCATCGCGCCCACGGCGATCACGAGCGTGGCCACGCCGGCCACCGGCCAGGGCGACGGGCCGATCTCGGCCAGCCGGCCACCGCCGAGGGACCCGCCGGACGCCGCCGCGGCCAGCCCCAGCAGCACGCCCGCGACCGGGCCGGCGAGCGCGGCCGGGACCAGCAGCTCCGGCCATCCGACCTCGGCCCGCGCCTCGGCCGCCGCCCGCAGCAGCCGCCGCGCCAGCAGCCAGCCGGCCGCCATCGCGGCCAGCACCGGCACCGCGAGCAGCGCGGCCTCCAGCCCGTCCACCGGGCCGCGCGGCAGGCCGGCGAGCAAGGGTACGGCCGGCAGCGCGCCGACCGACACCTCACTCGTGCGTACCGCGGTGTCCGTGCCGACGGCGAACCCGGGGCCGAGCAGGTAGCTGGCCGACCAGGCGGTGGCGTTCGGCGCGTAGGCGAGGCTGACGAGCGTGATGCCCGCCTGACCGGCCACCCCGGTCCGGTACGCCCCGATCATGTCGGCCGCGTCACCGCCACCGGTGGCCACCGCGAGCCCGGCCGCCCCGGCGCTGGCGGCGAGCAGCAGCAGGGCCGCGACCAGCCCGGCGCGCAGCCCGTCGCGGACGACCGGCGGGCAACTCCGCGCCAGCAGCGCCCAGACGCCCGTGGTGCGCAACGCGCCGACCAGGGCGGCCGGGGCGCCGAACGCGGCGAACGTGAGCGCGGCGGTCACCGGCGAGACCCGCAACCCGCCCGTGCCGACCACGAGCGCGGCGAGCGCGCCGAGCAGCGCGTACCCGAAGCCGACCGCGACCGCGACGGTGAGTGCCTGCCGGGGTGAGCCGGTGCCGCGGGCGCCCACGGCCCGGCTGACGTGCACCCCGGCGCGGGTGAGTCGCCAGGCGACGAGCACGCTCAGGGCGAGCGGCGCCAGGCCGAGCGGCCCGGCGTCGGTCTGCAACGGCACCCCGTGCCCGAGCAGCCAACCGGCCAGACCGGCGCGCAGGGCGCCGGAGAACGAGCCGGCGTCCTCGGTGAGCTGGGCGAGGCCGAGCACCACGGTGACCGGCAGCCAGGAGGTCACCGCGGCCCAGAGCGCGGCCACCCCGGCGGCGACGGGCAGCGGAGCCCGGGACGGCTCGCCCGGCCGGGGCGCGGTCACGCGTGCGGCGCGGCGGGGCGCGGGGGTGGCGGGGCGGGCACGCCCTCGGGGCCGGGCGCCGGCGGCAGGACCGGCGGCCCGGCGGGGCTGGTCAGGGGTGGGACGTGACATCGTCGTCTACTCTGGCACGCCGCGCGACGGACGGCAGTCCGATACCGGGCCGGGACCGGGGCGAGTTCGCCGAACCCCCGGATCGGCGGCGGAGATCCGGTCTAGCCTCGGCTTCAGGCGCGACCTTTCCTGTCGCGGCACCGACCGCCCGGAGGAAGCCGTGAACGCTCCCTACCCGCCGCCACCGCCGCCCCCGGCCGCCGGCCGGGACCGGACCACGCTCTGGGGCGTCCTCGGCATCGTGCTCGGCCTGATCTGCTGCGGCATCCTGGGCATCGTCTTCGGCGTGCTGTCGATCCGGGACGCCCGGCGCTTCGGTAAGTCGCCGCTGCTCGGCTGGCTGGCCGTCGCGTTCGGCGTCGTCAACATCATCGCCAGCGCGATCGTGCGGGCCCGGGGCAACTACTACTACCCGTACTGGTACCGCTGACCGACGAGGGGGCCGACCGCGAACCGGTCGACCCCCTCGGCACAGCACGGACCGCTCAGCGGCCGGACATGATCTCCCGCATCAGGTTGGCGGTCTCGGTCGGGGTCTTGCCGACCTTGACGCCGACCGCCTCCAGCGCCGCCTTCTTGGCGTCGGCGGTGCCGGCCGAGCCGGAGATGATCGCGCCGGCGTGACCCATGGTCTTACCGGGCGGAGCGGTGAAGCCGGCGATGTAGCCGACCACCGGCTTGGTGACGTTGGCCTTGATGAACTCGGCCGCGCGCTCCTCGGCGTCGCCGCCGATCTCACCGATCATGACGATCGCGTCGGTCTCCGGGTCCGCCTCGAACGCGGCCAGCGCGTCGATGTGGGTGGTGCCGATGATCGGGTCACCACCGATGCCGACACAGGTGGAGAAGCCGATGTCGCGCAGCTCGTACATCATCTGGTAGGTCAGCGTGCCGCTCTTGCTGACCAGGCCGATCCGGCCGGCGCCGGTGATGTCGGCCGGGATGATGCCGGCGTTCGACGCGCCCGGCGAGGCGATGCCCGGGCAGTTCGGGCCGATGATCCGGGTCCGCTCGCCCTGGGCCACGTTGTACGCCCAGAACGCGGCGGTGTCGTGCACCGGCACGCCCTCGGTGATCACCACGGCCAGGTCGATGCCGGCGTCGATCGCCTCGACCACCGCGGCCTTGGTGAACTGCGGCGGCACGAAGATGACCGTGACGTCGGCGCCGGTTTCCTTCATCGCGTCCGCGACGGAGGCGAACACCGGCAGCTCGGTCCCGTCGAAGTCGACTGTCGTGCCGGCCTTGCGCGGGTTGACGCCACCGACGACGGTGGTGCCCGCGGCGAGCATCCGCCGGGTGTGCTTGGAACCCTCGGAACCGGTCATGCCCTGCACGATGACCTTGGAGTCCTTGGTCAGCCAGATAGCCATTGTCTAGACCCCCGCCGCTGCCAGCTCGGCGGCCCGCTCGGCCGCGCCGTCCATGGTGTCGACCCGCTGGATGAGCGGGTTCGCCGCGCCGTCGAGGATGGCCCGACCGGCCTCGGCGTTGTTGCCGTCGAGGCGGACCACGAGCGGCTTGGTGGCCTTCTCGCCGCGCTGGTCGAGCAGCGCCAGCGCCTGCACGATGCCGTTGGCGACCGCGTCGCAGGCGGTGATGCCGCCGAAGACGTTGACGAAGACGCTCTTCACCGACGGGTCGGAGAGCACGATCTCCAGGCCGTTCGCCATCACCTCGGCGCTCGCGCCGCCGCCGATGTCGAGGAAGTTGGCCGGCTTGACGCCGCCGTGCCGCTCACCCGCGTACGCGACCACGTCGAGCGTGGACATGACCAGGCCGGCGCCGTTGCCGATGATGCCGACCTCGCCGTCGAGCTTGACGTAGTTGAGGTTCTTCTCCTTGGCCGCCTGCTCCAGCGGGTCCACCGACGCCTGGTCGACCAGGGCCTCGTGGTCCGGGTGCCGGAACCCGGCGTTCTCGTCCAGGGTGACCTTGGCGTCCAGGAGCAGCAGCTTGCCGTCCTTCGTGGTGGCCAGCGGGTTCACCTCGACCAGGGTGGCGTCCTCGGCGACGAACGCCTGCCACAACCCGACCGCGACGTCGACGACCTGGTCGGCGACCTCGGCGGGGAAGTTGGCCGCGGTGACGATCTCGCGGGCCGTTGCCTCGTCCACGCCGGTGTTGGCGTCGATCGGCGCCTTGACGACCTTGTCGGGGGTCTCGGCGGCGACCGCCTCGATGTCCATGCCGCCGGCCACGCTGGCGATGCAGAGGAAGGTGCGGTTCGCCCGGTCGAGCAGGTACGAGAAGTAGTACTCCTCGGCCACGTCCGCGGTCACCGTGATCATGACCTTGTGGACGGTGTGGCCCTTGATGTCCATGCCGAGGATGTCGGTGGCCCGGGCCACCGTCTCCTCCGCGCCCTCGGCCAGCTTCACGCCGCCGGCCTTGCCGCGGCCACCGACCTTCACCTGTGCCTTGACGACCACCCGGCCGCCGAGGCGTTCGGCGATCGCGCGGGCCTCCTCCGGGGTCGTGGCGACGCCGCCGGCCAGCACGGGCAAGCCGTGCCGCTCGAACAGGTCCCGCCCCTGGTACTCGTACAGGTCCACGATTGCGCGTCCCGTCCCGTCTCCGCGGCGCGCCGTCGCGCCGCTACCAGCGTTGGAAAAAATCAGTTTGACGCCTGTCATCAGAACGGACAGGCCATTTGCCGCAGCCTAACGAGATGGGAACCGGGGGCAACCGAGCGGGTGTCCGGTGTGCGGTAATGCACAGCCGTCGTCGTGGGCCGGGGCCGGCGTGCGGGGTGCGGCGTCAGCCGTCCGGGGGATCTCCCGAACGGGGCGTAACCCCCGGTCAGGGGCGTCGTTGAGTGTGATGTCGGAGCGCTGGTCAAGCGCGATGACGGGAGCGGCCGATGCCCTGTCGGTCGAGGGGTGGCGGCGGGGCATCGTGCATAGAGGGGCCGGGCGTGTGAGGGGTGCGTCCGGCCCCTCCCCCTGCCCGCGTTCCGGTGCCGACGCTCTCAGCCGACCGGCTGTGCGACGTTCTCCCGCACCCAGTCCACGATCGATCCGGTGGTGGCACCCGGGGTGAAGATCTTCGCGACCCCGAGCCGTTCCAGCTCCGGGATGTCGCCCTCCGGGATGATGCCGCCGCCGAAGACCACGATGTCGGCGGCCTCGCGCGCGGCGAGCAGCTCGACGACCCGCTTGAAGAGGGTCATGTGCGCGCCGGAGAGCACCGAGAGCCCGACCGCGTCCGCGTCCTCCTGGATCGCCGTCTCGACGATCTGCTCCGGGGTCTGGTGCAGACCGGTGTAGATGACCTCCATGCCCGCGTCGCGCAGGGCACGGGCCACGACCTTCGCGCCCCGGTCGTGGCCGTCCAGGCCGGGCTTCGCGACGACGACCCGGATACGAGAGCTCATCTACGTACACCTTTCACCGGCGGCACTCCTGACCTGAACGAACGGTAACCCGGCCGGGTGGGCTGCCGGAACCCGGGCCGACCCCTACCGCCCGATCGCGTACGCAGGAAGCCGGACACCTCCGCCGAATGGTCACCGTCCGCTACGAATGGACAGGGGCGGGGCCATCCAACCAGCGGCACGAAACCTGACAAGGGCAGACGGAAACGGACATAACGAATCGCCGGTTCGGCGCTTCAGCTTGTGACAGGAGTGGCGGTTGGCTAACGTGTGCTCGGTTGTCATCGAGTCCACGGACGGGTGACGACGCGACACCGGAGGTTCGACCGAGCTTCACCGAACGGTCCGAGGTCGCATCGGATCCCCGACAACGGAGGGTGTGCGTGCGCCAGCGCCTGTCGTCTGAGCCCGATAGATATCGCGGCCGTCGCCGCGTACCCACCCCCCCGCGGAGCCGCTACGCGGCGGTCGTCACCACCGCCTTCGTCGGCGCCGGCATCGTCGCCCTCGGCGCGAACGCCCTCCCCGACGCCAAGAGCGTCAGCCCCTCGGTTCTCGACGAGCTCCGGCAGGCGTCGATCGCCAGCCAGGACGCCGCGGCCCGGGCCGACAGCGCCGACCGGGCCACCCGTTCCGACCGGTCGAGCGACGCGACCACGGACGCCACGGAGCAGGACCCCTACCTCCTCCCCCTGCACGGCTACGACTTCAAGTCGCCCTACGGCGTGCGCTGGGGCAAGCTGCACACCGGCGTCGACCTGGTCGCCCCGGAGGGCACCCCCTACCAGGCCATCCACTCCGGCACGGTCACCAAGGCCGGCTGGTTCGGCGGCTACGGCTACGCCGTGATCGTCCGGCACGCCGACGGCACCGAGGCGATCTACGGCCACTCCTCCGCGGTGACGGTCAAGGAGGGCCAGCAGGTGAAGGCCGGCGACCAGCTCGGCCTCGTCGGCAACACCGGCCACTCGTACGGCTCGCACCTGCACCTCGAAGTGCATGTCAACGGCCAGCCGCTGGACCCGGTGCCGTGGCTCCAGGAGCGCGGAGTGGACATCAAGCTCGAAACCGAGGCACTCTACGGCGACGTAGCCGCCTCCTGACTCTCCGCACCGCCCGATAGCCGCCCGGATCACGCGATCCGGGCGGTTTCGCGTCTCCACACGTGGGGCGCGTCACACCTGTGGATGTGAGCGGCCCCACAGCCCTCGATGATCGACTCTTTCGGCGAACCACCCAGTCGACCCGAAAGCCGGACACCATCCCGCGCCGCCCCCGCCGCCGCCACGAACCCGCCACCGGCCCGGCCATACGCCGACACCAGTATTTCCAGGTCACACGTGCCCCTCGACTGGTGAAGGTTCCCGTGCAGCACCGCAGCCCCACCCCCGCCCGGCACCGGCGCACCGGCCGGCGTACCGCATATCTGGCCACCGCCGCAGTGGCCCTGCTCGGCCTCGGCCTCGGTGGCGTCGTGGTCGTCACCGCCGACGACCCGGCCCCGCCGCCCGCCGCGATCGACCTCGACGCGCGGGCGCGCGCCGACGCCGCCGCCCGGGCCGACCGGTCGGCCCGCGAACCGGCCGCTCCGGTCACCCCGTCCGCCGGCCCGGCCAGCCCGTCCCCGAGCCCGAGCACGACCACCCCGAAGCCGAAGAAGAAAGTGACGGCGAAGGTAACGGCGAAGCCCAAGCCCAAGAAGGCCGCGCCGAAGCCGAGCTGGGTCATCCCGATGGAGGGCGCCGACATCACCTCCTGCTACGGGCAGCGGTGGGGCACCCTGCACGCCGGCATCGACTTCGCCATGCCCGCCGGCACCCCGATCCGGGCCGCCGCGGCCGGCACCGTGGTCAAGGCCGGCGACGTGGGCGACGGGTACGGCAACTCCGTCTTCGTCGACCACCACAACGGCTACCTGACCCACTACGCACACCAGAGCCGGCTCCTCGTCGACGTCGGCGACCGGGTGAAGGTCGGCCAGGTCATCGGCTACGAGGGCGCCACCGGCGACGCCACCGGCCCGCACCTGCACTTCGAGGTGCACCAAGGCGCCATGTGGAACCAGATCGACCCGGCGCCGTTCCTGCGCGCCCGGGGCATCGACGTGGCCTGCTGACCGCCACCGCACGAGGACGGGGCCGGTCCGGCGCGACGCCGGACCGGCCCCGCGCTCAGAGCTTGTCGATCGGCGCGTGCCGCAGCACCAGCCACATGGTCTGGTCACCGAAGTCGATCTGGGCCCGCGCACCCGGCCCGGCGCCCTCCACCGCCAGCACCCGGCCCAGGCCGTAGCGCTGGTGGTTGACCCGGTCGCCCGCCGAGACCTTCGGGGCCTGCTTCAACTCGCTCGCGGTGGCCAGCCGGCTGGCGTCCACACCGAGACGCTTGGCGAGCTGGGTGGCCTTGGGCGTGCCACCGGTGAAGCCACCCGACGACCGGTCCGCCCGGCCGCCGACCCCGGCCCCACCGCCACCCCACGAGGTGTACGACCCCTCGGTGCGCTCCCAGCGCACCAGCTCCGGCGGCAACTCCTCCAGAAACCGCGACGGCGGGTTGTAGGCCGGCGCGCCCCAGGCCGAGCGGGTGACCGCCCGGGACAGGTAGAGCCGCTGCCGGGCACGGGTGATCCCCACGTACGCCAGGCGCCGTTCCTCCTCCAGCTCGCGGGTGTCGCCGAGGGAGCGCAGGTGCGGGAAGACGCCGTCCTCCAGGCCGCTCAGGAAGACCACCGGGAACTCCAGCCCCTTGGCGGTGTGCAGCGTCATGAGGGTGACCACGCCCTGGTGATCGGGATCGTCGGAGGGGATCTGGTCGGCGTCGGCGACAAGCGCCACCTGCTCCAGGAAACCGGCCAGGGTGGCCCGCTCGTCGTCGGCGCCCAGCGCCTCGACCCGCTCGGTGTATTCCCGGGCGACACTCACCAGCTCCTGGAGGTTGTCCACCCGGCCGGCGTCCTGCGGATCGAGGCTCTCCTCCAGCTCGGCCAGGTAGCCCGAGCGGGTCAGCAGCGCCTCCAGGACCTCCTCCGGGGTGCCGGTGGCGGCCAGCTCGCGCGCGGCGTCGAGCAGCGCGACGAACTCGGCGATGCCGTTGGCGGCCCGGCTGGAGATCCCCGGCGCGTCCTTCGCCCGACGCAGCGCGGCGCCGAACGAGATGCGGTCCCGCCCGGCAAGTGCCTCGACGCACGCCTCGGCCCGCTCGCCGATGCCCCGGCGGGGGGTGTTGAGGATCCGGCGCAGGCTGACCGTGTCGTCGTCGTTGACCACCGCGCGCAGGTAGGCGAGCGCGTCGCGGACCTCCTTGCGCTCGTAGAAGCGCACCCCGCCGACCACCTTGTAGGGCAGGCCGACCCGGATGAACACCTCCTCGAACACCCGGGACATCGCGTTGGTGCGGTAGAAGACGGCCACGTCGCCCGGGCGGGTGTCACCGGCGTCGACCAGCCGGTCGATCTCCCGCGCCACCCAGTCCGCCTCGGCGTGCTCGGTGTCGGCCACGTAGCCGACGATCTGCTCGCCGGCGCCGGCGTCGCTCCACAGCCGTTTGGGCTTGCGCGACGTGTTCCGGTCGATCACCGCGTTGGCCGCGTTGAGAATGGTCTGGGTGGAGCGGTAGTTCTGCTCCAGCAGGATGGTGCGGGCGTCGGTGAAGTCCCGCTCGAACTCCAGGATGTTGCGGATGGTCGCGCCGCGGAAGGCGTAGATGGACTGGTCGGCGTCGCCCACCACGCACAGCTCGGCCGGCGGGATCCCCTCGGTGCCGGAGACCAACTCCTTGATCAGCACGTACTGGGCGTGGTTGGTGTCCTGGTATTCGTCCACGAGCACGTGCCGGAACCGGCGACGGTAGCTCTCCGCCACGTGCGGGTGCGACTGGAGCAGATGCACCGTGGTCATGATCAGGTCGTCGAAGTCGAGCGCGTGCGCCTCGCGCAGCCGCCGCTGGTAGAGCGCGTACGCCTCGGCGAGCGCCCGCTCGTTGGGCCCCTTGGCCCGGCCGGCGAACTCCTCCGGGTCGACCAGCTCGTTCTTCAGGTTGGACACCTGGGCGGCCAGGCCCCGGGCCGGGTAGCGCTTCGGGTCGAGGTCCAGCTCGCGGGCCACCATCTGCATCAGTCGCCGCGAGTCGTCCGCGTCGTAGATCGAGAAGGTCGACTTGAGACCGGCGTGCTCGTGCTCGGCGCGCAGGATCCGGACGCAGGCCGAGTGGAACGTCGACACCCACATCAGCCGGGCGCGCGGGCCGACAAGCGCGGCCACCCGCTCCTTCATCTCGCCGGCGGCCTTGTTGGTGAAGGTGATCGCGATGATCTCGCCGGGGTGCACGTCCCGGGCGGCCAGCAGGTAGGCGATCCGGTTGGTGAGCACCCGGGTCTTGCCCGAGCCGGCACCGGCCACGATCAGCAGTGGGGAGCCGGCGTGGGTCACCGCGTCCCGTTGGGGGCCGTTCAGGCCGTCGAGGAGGGCCTGCGGATCCGGCCGCGCGCCCCCGGGACGGCGCGGCGGGGTCGGCCGGGACTCCGGCGCGGGCGGGGACGCGGGAATGTCGAAGAGAGGATGCATCGCAGCCCGAGTCTATGCCGTCGGCCGGACACTTCCGCGCCCGCGCGGCCGGTCCCACCGCCCGGCCGCGTCCCATCTGTTGGCCGACTTCCTTGCGCGCCCACCCCGGCGGTCGGCATACTCGACGACGTGTTCGACAGGCGCTTCTCCTTTTACTACGGCACCGGGAGTCCGGCAGCCGTGGGTCGCGCCTGATCGACAGACCTACGAAAAAGCCCCGGGCTCCCCGAGCCCGGGGCTTTTCCGTCCCGGGATCCGGGTACCGGGCCCGACCCCCGAGAGGGACGACGATGATGACTGACGTGGTGGAGTCCAGCGGCGGCCCGGCGCGGCACGAACGGCCGGCGGGCGGCGACCCGACCGGCGCCGCGGCGGCGCGGACCGGCACCGACGACTCGGCCGCGGCCGAGCGGATCGGCGACATCCGGCGGCGGATCGACGAGATCGACAGCACGCTCATCGCGCTCTGGCAGGAGCGGGCCGCGCTCTCCCAGGAGGTCGGCGCGACGCGGATGGCCTCCGGCGGGACCCGGCTGGTGCTCTCCCGCGAGCGGCAGATCCTGGAGCGGTTCCGGGCGGAACTCGGCGCCGACGGCACGCAGCTCGCGCTGCTGCTGCTGCGCGCCGGTCGCGGCCCGTTGTGACCCGCCCGGCGGAAAGGCGGACGGCCTGCGGGCCGCCGGAGACGACGAACCGTCTGCCGGCGTCGAGGTGACGCCGGCAGACGGTCCGGTCTGGTTCAGGCCACCTCGTGGGTGACGACGATATTCCGCTTCTCCGCGAAGTGGCAGGCGCTCGGGTGGTCCGAGCCCGGCCGGATCTGGAGCAGCGGCACCTCCTGGGCGCAGATGTCCTGCGCCTTCCAGCACCGGGTGCGGAACCGGCACCCCGAGGGCGGGCTGACCGGCGAGGGCACGTCACCCTGGAGCCGGATGATCGCCTTGCTCTCCCGCAGGGTCGGGTCCGGCACCGGCACCGCCGACAGCAGCGCCTGGGTGTACGGGTGGGTGGGCCGCTCGTAGATCTCGTCCTCGGTGCCCACCTCCACCATCTTGCCCAGGTACATCACGGCGACCCGGTCCGACAGGTGCCGCACGACCGACAGGTCGTGGGCGATGAAGACGTACGACAGACCCAGCTCGCCCTGGAGCTTCTCCAGCAGGTTCATCACCTGGGCCTGGATGGAGACGTCCAGGGCCGACACCGGCTCGTCGCAGACGATCACCTCGGGCCGCAGCGCCAGCGCCCGGGCGATGCCGATGCGCTGCCGCTGGCCGCCGGAGAACTGGTGCGGATAGCGGTTGATGTGCTCGGGGTTCAGGCCGACCAGGTCGAGCAGTTCCTTGACCTTGGCCCGCCGGCTGCCGCGCGGAGCCACGTCGGGGTGGATCTCGAACGGCTCGCCGATCAGGTCACCGACCGTCATCCGCGGGTTGAGCGAGGTGTACGGGTCCTGCATCACCAGCTGGATCTGCCGGCGCAGCCGCCGCAGCGCGCCACCGGAGAGCTTGGAGATGTCCTGGCCCTTGTAGAGCACCTGACCTGCGGTCGGCTTCTCCAGGTTCATCAGCACCCGGGCGAGCGTCGACTTGCCGCAGCCGGACTCGCCGACCACGCCGAGCGTCTCGCCGGCCCTGAGGTCGAAGGAGACGCCGTCGACCGCCTTGACGTGACCGATGGTCTTCTTGAACACGACGCCCCGGGTCACGGGGTAGTGCTTGACCAGATCACGAACCTCGATGATGTTCTCAGTCACGGCTCACGAGCTCCTCGGCGAAGTGGCAGGCGCTGGTCCGGCCGTTGCCCAGTTGGAGCAGCGGCGGGACCTTCTCCCGGCACACCGGCTGCGCCATCGGGCAGCGCGGGTTGAAGGAGCAGCCCGGCGGGATGTTCATCAGGTTCGGCGGGAGCCCCTTGATGGTCCGGAGCTCCTGCCCCTTCTCGTCCATCCGCGGGATCGAGTTGAGCAGGCCCAGGGTGTACGGGTGCGCCGGCTTGGCGTACAGCTCGTAGACGCTTGCCTCCTCGACGATCCGACCGGCGTACATGACCGCGATCCGGTCCGCGACGTCGGCGACCACGCCGAGGTCGTGGGTGATCAGGATCATGCCCATCTGCCGCTCCCGCTGGAGTTCGCCGAGCAGATCCATGATCTGGGCCTGCACGGTCACGTCCAGCGCGGTGGTCGGCTCGTCCGCGATCAGCACCTCGGGGTCCAGCGCCAGCGACATCGCGATCATGGCGCGCTGCCGCATACCGCCGGAGAACTGGTGCGGGTAGTTGCTGAACCGGCCCTTGGCGTTGGGGATCTTCACCTGGTCGAGCATCTCGATCGCGCGCTTCTTGGCGTCCGAGCGGCTGAGGCCGCGCCGGATGCGGAACTGCTCGGCGATCTGGAAGCCGACGGTGAAAACCGGGTTGAGGGCCGAGAGCGAGTCCTGGAAGATCATGGCGATGCCCTCGCCACGGATCCGTCGCCGCTGCTCGGCGGACTGCTTGAGCATGTCCTTGCCGTGGAAGCGGACCTCGCCGCCGGTGACAAACCCGGGCGGGGTGTCCAGGATGCCCATGATCGTCTGCGCGGTGACGCTCTTGCCGGAGCCGGATTCGCCGAGCACGGCGAGGGTCTCCCCCGCGTCGACGTGGTACGTCACACCGTTGATCACCTTGGCGACGCCGTCCCGGGTGCGGAACTCCACCCGCAGGTCGTCGACCTCGAGCAGGCGGCCCGAGGGGCGGCCGGATCCGTCGGCGCCCGCCGCGGACTGCTCGGACACGAGAATGTCGGACAACTCAGTTCCCCTATCGGAGCTTCGGGTCGAGGGCCTCGCGGACCGCCTCGCCGAGCATCACGAAGCTCAGCACGGCGGTGACGAGGAACGCGGAGGGGAAGAACAGCAGGTACGGCGAGACCCGGATGTAGTTCTGCGCCTCGCTGATCATGATGCCCCAGGAGACCACCGGGCTCTTCAGGCCGATGCCCAGGAAGGAGAGCGTGGCCTCGGCGCCGATGAACGAACCCACCATGATCGTGCCGTAGACCAGCAGCGGCGCCAGGCAGTTGGGCAGCAGGTGCTTGAGGATGATCCGGCCGGTGCCGGCGCCGAGCGCGCGGGCCGCCACGATGTAGTCGGCCTCCTTGGTGGCGAGCACCGAGGAGCGCATCAGCCGCATCACCACCGGCCAGCTCAGCACGCTCAGGGACAGGATGACCAGCCCCATGATCGTCCACTCGCCGTTGTCGGTGCCGGAGCCGTTGAAAGTGGTCAGGATGACGATCGCGCCGAGTACGAACGGCAGGCCGAAGAAGATGTCCGCGACCCGGGAGAGCAGCGCGTCCACCCAACCGCCGCGGTAACCGGCGATGACGCCCATCGCGCCACCGAACAGCAGGGTGAGGGTGGTGGAGACCAGAGCCACCACGATCGACGCTCGGGCACCGTAGATGACGCGGGAGTAGACGTCGCGGCCCTGCACGTCGTAGCCGAACCAGGCGGAGGACGACGGCTCGACCCGGCTGCGCTCCAGCGCGCCGTTGACCGCGTCGCCGGAGGTGAACAGCGACGGGAACGCCGCCATCACGATGAACAGCACGATGAACGCCGCCGAGATCCAGAACAGCGGCTTGCGGCGCAGGTCGAGCCAGGCGTCGCCGAGCAGGCCACGGGGCTTCTGCTGCTTGGCGTTCTCCGGCAGGCCGGCGTCGGCGGGGGCGCCGGAACCCGCCTCGGTGGGCATGGTCGACGGCGGCGGCGCGACGACCGACGCGCTATTCGGTTCACTCATGCCCGCACCTCGATGCGCTCGGCACGGGCGTGGTTACCCGCGCAGACTGCTGGGACGATTCGTTCGCTGCGGCGGTCACTCATAGCGGATCCTCGGGTCGAGGGCGGCGTAGAGCAGGTCCACCAGCAGGTTCATCACGAGGTAGACGAGCACGAGCACCACCACGATGCCGACAACGGTAGCGCTCTCCTTCGTGACGATGGAGCGCAGCACCTGCCGGCCGATGCCGTTGATGCCGAAGATGCCCTCGGTGACGATCGCGCCGCCCATCAGCGCGCCGAGGTCGGTGCCGAGCAGCGTGACCACCGGGATGAGCGAGTTGCGCAGCAGGTGCACGCCGACCACCCGGCGCATCGGGAGGCCCTTGGCGATCGCGGTGCGGACGTAGTCGGCCCGCCGGTTCTCGGCGATGCTCGTCCGCGCCACCCGGGCGATGTACGCCATCGAGGCGCTGCCGAGCACGAAGCCGGGCACGATCAGCTCGCTGAACCGCATCTCGTTGGAGACGGTCGGGTTGATGAGGCCCCACTTGACGCCCAGCACCCACTGGAGCACGAAGCCGATGACGAAGACCGGCAGGGCGATCAGGAAGAGGGTGGAGATCAGGACCAGGTTGTCCAAAAAGCCGTTGCGTCGCAGACCGGTCAGGACACCCGCGCCGAGGCCGATCACGGCCTCGATGGCGAGCGCGACCACCGCCAGCTTCAGGGTGTTCGGGTACGACGTGGCGATGATGTCGCTGATCTCGCGACCACCGAACGTGATACCGAAGTCACCCTGGAAAAGGTTCTTCATGTAGCTGGCGTACTGCACCCAGATCGAGTCGTCGAGATGATATTTCTCGGTCATCATGGCCCGGTAGTTCGGCGGGCACCCGCGGTCGCCGCACTTGCCGGCGAAGGGGTCACCGGGCACCGACCAGACGAGCCAGTAGATCAGGAACGTCGTGCCGATGAACACCGGCACGAGTTGCAGCAGCCGTCTCAAGAGATAACGGCCCATGGGGTGGTCCTCCAGACAGGGAGCGCCGGGCACCCGACGCGGTGACGACAACGTGCGAGGGGTTCGTTGTACACCCCCTCGCGGAACGGCCCCGGGTCGGGCTCACCGGTTAGGCGAGCCCGACCCGGGGTCAGACCGTTCGGATCAGAGCTCGACCGAGGTGATGTCGAGTTCGCCGACGTTGGTCAGTTCCAGCTTCTTGATCTTCTCCGAGTGGCCGGACTGCTCGCCGCTGAAGTAGACCGGGATCGCCGGGACGTCCTGGTCGATGAGCTTGGTGGCCTCGGCGAACTTCTTGTGCGCCTCCTCGAGGCTGGGGGCCGAGGAGGCCTCCTTGGCGAGGGCGTCCACCTGCGGGTTGCTGTACTTGCCGTCGTTCGAGGAACCGCCGGTCACGTAGAGCGGGTTGATCCAGTTCTCCACGTCCGGGTAGTCCTGCTGCCAACCGGCCCGGTACATGCCGTCCATCTTGTAGGCGTTGATGTTGGCGCGGAAGACCGCGAAGGTCGGCACGCCGACGGCGACCGCGTCGATGCCCAGGTTGGTCTTGATCTGCTGGGCGACGGCCTCCATCCACTCCTTGTGGCTGGCGTCCGCGTTGTACGACAGGGTCAGCTTGCCCTGGAAGCCGCCGGCCTCCTGGAGGAGCTGCTTGGCCTGGGCCGGGTCGAACTTGCAGGAGGTGCAGTCGCCCGGGGTCGCGCCCGGGGTCAGCGGGTTGGCCCAGCTGTCGGCCGGCTTCCGGTTACCGAAGAAGATCTTGTCGGTGATGGCCTGCCGGTCGATGGAGAGCGAGATCGCCTTACGCAGCTTGGCGTTCTGGAACTTCTTGTCGTAGATCGGGAAGGCGATGATGCCGTTCGACGGGACGGTCGTCTGGATCGCGCGCTCGCCCAGGTCGGTCTTCCACTTGTCGCCGGCCAGCGACGAGACCGGAACCTGCTGCTGGAAGTCCAGGTTGCCGGCGAGCAGGTCGTTGTACGCCGCCGTGTCGTCCTGGTACATCTTGACGGTGACGTCCTTGATCTTCATCTTGTCACGCAGGCTGTAGTCGTCGAAGCGCGTGAGCTTGATCTCGACGTCGTCCTGCCAGGAGACGAGACTGACCGGGCCGTTACCGATCGGCTTCTTGCCGAACTCCGCCGGGGTGGTGGCGAAGAACGCGTCCGGCAGCGGCATGAAGGCGCTGTAGCCGAGCTTGGTCGGGAACACGGCGGTCGGCGCGGCGAGCGTGACCTCGAAGGTCGTGTCGTCGACGACCTTGAGGCCGGACATCTCCTTGGCCTTCGGCTCCGGGGCCTTCTTCGGGCCGTCCGGGCCGTCCGGGTCCTCGGTGTAGACGTCCTCGAAGCCCTGGATGTCGGAGAAGAACGAGGCGTTCTGCGCGCCGTTCGGCCCGTACGCCGCCCAGTTCCAGGCCTTGACGAAGCTCTCGGCCTTGACGGTGGTGCCGTCGTGGAACTTGGTGTTCGGCTTGATCTTGATCTTGAAGACCTTCGAGTCGCTCGTGTCGATCGACTCGGCGAGCAGGTTCTGCGGCGCCCCACCGTTGTTGGGGTACTCGACCAGGCCGCTCCAGACCCAGTCGATGATCTTGCCGCCACCGGTCTCGGTGGTGTTCGCCGGAACCAGGGGGTTCTCCGGCTGGGTGCCGTCGACGACGATGGCGCCGTCCGAACTCGCGCCGGAGCCGTCACCGTCGTCGTTGTTCCCGCTGGAGCAGCCGGACGCGATGAGCGCGAATGCCGCGCCCACCGCGAGCGCGCCGCTCGCCCGCTTCGAGACTCTCATTCCGAGGGGCCTCCTCTTTCTAACCTGGTTCCGTCGTGGGTTTCACGCACGTGTGGGGGGTGACACCGCCGACGACCCGGACCACAGGTCGTCGGTTTACCGCAGAGGAAATCGGGACACCCCTGGGGTACCGATCCGCCGGGCGCCACACCCTTCGACGAGGACACCGCGCAGGATCGACGACCACGGGCGACGCGGGTAGCGGCGTTCCGCGGTCGGTGGACCCGACGAGATGCCTCACACCGGGGGGTGAGGTGCTGCCACTGTGACACCCACCGGCCCATTCCGTGAAGGTGCCGTTATCAAGCCGTTAGTTGCCCGCCACGTTGCCGATACTTGAGAAAAGATCACAAACGGCGCGGATCGCACGCCCCTGAACAGGTAAGACACGCCCATACCGACGGAGACCACCCCGGCCGCCCGGCTCGGTGAGCGCGCTCCCACCCGCCGCGGCACCCCCCGAATTGGTGCCGATCACACCGAGTTCTACCCATCCGGCTGATGGCGTCGTCCGCTGTGCGGGCACCGTCCCCGGCTGGGTGGACGAGGGCGTCGCGGGTGTCCGGGGTCGCGGTCAGACGAGCCGGCGGTCGGCAGCCCACCGGGACAACTCGTACCGGTTCGACATCTGGAGCTTGCGCAGCACGTTGGACACGTGCGTCTCGACCGTCTTGATCGAGATGAAGAGCTCCTTCGCGATCTCCTTGTAGGCGTACCCCCGGGCGAGCAGCCGCAGGACCTCGCGCTCCCGGTTGGTGAGCTGGTCCAGCTCGGGGTCGGCGACCGGCGCGTCCGGCCGGGACGCGAACGCGTCGAGCACGAACCCCGCCAGCCGCGGGCTGAACACGGCGTCGCCGTCGGCCACCCGGCGGATCGCGTCGGTCAGTTCCTCCGGCGAGATGGTCTTGGTGACGTAACCCCGGGCGCCGGCCCGGATCAGACCGATCACGTCCTCCGCCGCGTCGGACACGCTCAACGCCAGGAACTTCACCTGCGGGTGGGTCCGCCGCATCGCCTCCAGCACCGCCCGGCCACCCCCGTCCGGCATGTGCACGTCGAGCAGCACCACGTCCGGGCCGGTGGCGGCGATCCGGGTCACCGCCTCGGCCACCGAACTGGCCTCGCCCACGACGTCGACCCGGGTGCCCAGCTCGGCGCGGACGCCGGCCCGGAACATCGCGTGGTCGTCGACGAGGAACACCCGCAGCGGGCCTCGCGGCGTCGCGCCCTCGACCGGTTCCTGCTCGGACATGGTCATCTGTCCCTTTCCGCCGTGGCGCCGGAGCCGCTGATCGGCAGGATCAGCCGGACCTCGGTCCCTTCTCCCGGCTCGGACCGGATCTCCGCCCGGCCACCGTGCCGCTTCATCCGTCCGATGATCGAACCGCTGACGCCGTGCCGGTGATTCTCCACCGTATCCGGGTCGAAGCCCTTCCCCCGGTCCCGGACGAACACGCTCACCTGCTCCGGCTCCACCTCGGCATAGAGCGACACGGTCTGCACCCCGGCGTGCCGGGCCGCGTTGACGAGCGCCTCCCGGGCGGCGGCGACGAGCGCGCCGACCCGCTCGTCCGTCTCCCGGTCGCCGACCACCACCGCCTCGACCGTGATCGCGAACGTGTCCTCCACCTCTGCGGCAGCCTGCTCCAGCGCGGCCGCGAAGCGCTCCGTCGGCGAGGCGGTCGGCTTGTAGAGCCAGTTGCGCAGCGAGCGCTCCTGGCCCCGGGCCAACCGCTGCACCGTCTTGACGTCACTGGCGTTGCGCTGGATCAGCGCGAGCGTGTGCAGCACCTGGTCGTGCACCATGGCGGCCAGCTCGGCCCGCTCCTGCTCACGGATGCGGCCCTCCCGCTCCGACCGCAGCTGGTTCCAGGTGCGCCAGAGCACCGGGCCGGTGACCACACCCACCCCGGCCAGCCCGACCAGTGCGAAGATGACGCCGTTGAGCACCGCGTCGAAGTTCTGCGCCGGCGAGTAGACCGCGGCCACGCCGATGATCCCGACCGCGACGAGCACCCCACCGCCGATGAAGCGGAGCACGAACGCCCGGCGGTCGCTCTCCTCCACCACCGCGCCCAACCAGGGCACCGCGGAGTCGCCCCACTGCCGGCGTCGCTCCGGGCCGGACTGGTGCCAGATCACGCCGGCGCCCACCGCGATGATCGCAACCAGCCATCCGGCGGTGCCGGCCGCGCCGACCGAGTCGAACGCGACCACCTGGAGCAGCAGGACGCCCAGCCCGATCGCCACGAACGGCAGCAGCTGGTTGAGGTCGCGGCGGGGCGGGGCGGCGGTGTCGCCGGGCCGGGGCGGGACCACCGCCCAGAAGGCCGCGTAGAGCAGCAACCCGAGCCCGCTCAGCCCGAGCAGCACCATGAACGCCACCCGTACCCGGAGCACCGGGATGCCCAGGTGGTCGGCGATGCCGGCGGCCACCCCGGCGCCCAACCGGTGCTCGGTGGCCCGGTAGAGACGCGGGGGATGCGGCGTGACGGTGCTGCTGATCGGAAACTCCCGGGTCGGCGCGGAGATGCCGGCGGCGGCCGACGCTCCGATCGTCACACGGCGGGAACGCCCCGGACCACGGGGACGCCCCGGACATTCGCCGCCGCCGGATCTCAGGGTGGGGTCAGGGTCGGGTCCTGAGGTCGTCCGGGCGGCCGGGGCAGCAGTATCGAAGGCATGACCGAGGACGCTGCCCATTCGCGCCGCCACTGGGCGGCAGCACCGGGCGATCCACCGCCCCCGCCGGGGCCGGCACCCGCCGCCGACGCCGGGCCACCGCCCGGCGGCGACACGCCGTTCGCCGACCCACCACCGGGCGGGTACGCCCCACCGCCCGGCGCCGCCGGCTTCACCACCCGGTACGGTCTGGTCCGTCCCCGGGAGGGTCGCTACCTGGCCGGGGTGTGCGCGGCCATCGGCCGGGCCACGAACACCGACCCGGTGCTGTGGCGCGTCCTCCTGGCCGTGCTCGGTTTCTTCGGTGGCATCGGCATCTTCGTCTACGTCGCCGCCTGGCTGATCATCCCCGGCGAGGGGGACACCGCATCCCCGGTGGAGTCGATGCTCGGTCGGGGTCGCTCCAGCATGTCCCCGGTCACCGTGATCGTCCTCGGCATCGTGGTCGCGGTCGGCTTCGGCTACGTCGTCACCGACGGATTCCGGGCCATCCTGCTCGGCGCGGTGATCCTGATCGGTGGCGCGCTGATGCTCAACCGCGACCAGCGCGGACCCGCCTTCCGCACCGGCGCGCCCGGCCAGCCGCCGGGTCCGGTGCCGCCGGGCGCCTGGCCGCCGCCGGCGACCGGGCCTGGCACCGCGTCCTGGGTCGGTCCGCCGGCCGGGCCGGGGGCGCCGTGGACCGGCGGGTCCGCCGGGTACGCGGCACCGGCCGGGCCGGCCACCCCGGCTCGGCCCGGCGAACCGGCCGGATCCGCGTCGCCGGGTTGGCCCGCCGGCCGGGCCGAGGATGGAATCGGCTCCCCGCCCGTCGTCAGCTCCGATCCGGCCTACCGGGGCGCCACTCCCACCCGGGCCGAATCCGACCACCCCGCCGGGCACATCGAGCCGGGCTACCCGCCCCCGCCCACCGCCCCCGCCGACCCGGCCACGCGCGTCGAACCCGGCTACCCGGCCACCCGCGTCGAACCCGGCTATCCGGCCACCCGCGTCGAGCCCGGCTATCCGGCCACGCCGCTGTCCGCTCCGGGCTGGCCGGCCGCGGCGAGCACCCGGCCGACGCGGTCCGGGCCGGTGACCGCCGCGCTGCCCGGGACGGCCGGGGACACCGGCGCGTGGCCGACCTCCGGCGCGGCGTGGCCCGCCCCCCCGACCGCAGGCGCCCCGGTGGGCGAGCCGGTCACCGCGCCGACCGGCGCGCCGCCGCCGGGCGGCTACCGACCGCCGTTCGCTCCGCACGGTCCGTACGCCGGCTCGCCTCCCGCCCCGGCGCCGGCCCGTCCCCCCCGCCCGCCGAAAAGGCCGAAGGAACGTTCCCCGCTCGGTGCGATCACCTTCTCGCTGATCTTCCTGGCGCTGGGCCTGGTGGCGATGCTCGACCTGATGGACGTGTTTCCGGTCGGCGCCGCCGGCTACTTCGCCGCGACGCTTGCCACCATCGGCCTCGGACTGCTCGTGGGCACCTGGTTCGGCCGGGCCCGCTGGCTGATCGCCCTCGGTCTGGTGGCCGGGGCGGCGCTCGGCGTCGCCACCGTCGCCGAGTCCTACGACCGGGTCCGGGGCATCGACGGCAACGTCACCTGGGCGCCGTCCGACCGCAACGACCTGGCCGACCGGTACGAGAACAACTTCGGCGACGCCGTGCTCGACCTGCGGGCGATCGACTTCGACAAGCAGGACACCCAGGTGACGGTCGCGGTGAACTTCGGCAAGGCCACAGTGGTCGTGCCGCCGAACGTGGACGTGACCACGGTGGCCGACGTCAACGCGGGTGACGCCTCCGTCTTCGGCCGGCACACCAGTGGGCTCAACGGCCGGCTCTGGGAGAGCACCGATGCCGGCGCGGACGGCCCCGGCGGGGGCACGCTCCGGCTCTACGTCCACGTGAACGCCGGAAACCTGGAGGTGACCCGATGAAGGCCCACCGCACGGACCTCGTGTCGTTCGCGTTCGGCCTCATCTTCCTGGGGCTCGCCCTGTGGTGGCTGTTGGCCCGGATCCTCGGACTGGCGGTGCCCCCGGTCGGCTGGTTCCTGGCCGGTGGGCTTGTCGTGATCGGGTTGCTCGGCCTGGTCGGCGCGCTGCGCTCGGTCCGCGGCCCGGAACAACCGGCCCCGCCCGCCTCGCCGGGGCAGCCGGACCATGTGGCCGCGGCGGATCAGGCGGCCCCGCCGGACCAGGCCACCCGACCCGGGCAGCCGGAACGGTCCGACCAGCCGGCCGGGCCGGAGACGACCGTGGCCGCGCCGTACCGCGACGGCAGCCCGACCGGCGCCGTCCCGGCCCCCGCCGACGCCGACGAGTGGGCCACCAGCGCGGTGACCGACGAGCCGGCACCGGCGCGGGTGGACCGGCCGGCCGACGACGATCCGGTCCGGTCACCGGCCGAACCGGCGACCGAGGAACTGTCCACCGTCGAGTCCGAGGGCTCGCGCGGACCGGCCACCCGCGAGCTGCCACCGGTACGCCAGGAGAACGACGAACCACACGACTCCGGCGGGCGGCCGGTCTGACCGCGCCGATGTGACGGCGCGAAAACGCGGCCTATGCTGGCTGAGGGAGATCTCGCCTTCGTCGTCCGGTCCGAGCCACCCGACCACGCCGGGCGCTCCCGGTCCCACCGGTCGGCCGGTCGGGTCGCCGAAGCCTCCACGCCCGTCCCTACCTCGTCAGGAGCTCGCCCGACATGACCCAGTCCCCCGCCGTGCGCGTCACCGGCCCGTCCGGTGCGGTCCGCCTCGGCGAGCGCGCCGCCCGTACGCTCGTCGCCGAGTTCGCCCGGCGTAACGACCCGAAGGCCGGCCTGCTGGTCGGCGCGACCCCGGAGTCCGCGGTGCTGGCCGCGGCGATCGAGGCGCTGCTCCCGGGCGACCGCCTGGTGGTCGCGCCGGCGGAGGGCGCCGCGGCGGTGGCGCTGCGGGAGCACGTGACGGCCCAGGGTCGCTGGGTCGCCGACCGGGTACGCGTGGTCGACACGCTCGCCGAGGCGGACGCGGCGGCGGTGGTGATCGTCGCCGAGCCGTTCACCGGCACCGCCGAGGAGGCCCGCGCCGCGGTGGACGGGCTCACCAAATACCTGGCCGAGGGCGCGGTGCTCAGTGTCGCCGCGCCGCTGTTCCGCACCGAGGGCGCCGGCCCGGAGCTGGATCGGCAGGGCGTGCTGCACGGCGTCCGCACCGACGTGGTGCTGCGCAACTCCCCGCCGGTACGCGTACACCATCTCCGTTTCACCCCGGCGCCGGCCCTGCTTGCCGCCTCGCTCTCGCCGGCGTACCGGCCGTCGAGCGTGCCGTTGACCCGCCGGATGCACATCGACTCCAACGGGGTGGCCGCCGCCGGCATCACGCTCGGCCTGGCCGCCCTGGCCCGGGCCGCCCGGCCGAAGTCCCGGCTCTGGCTGCTGCCGGCGCTCGCCACGGCACCGGTGGCCGCGTTCTTCCGGGACCCGGAGCGGGACGTCCCGGAGGACCCGTCGGCCGTGGTCGCCTCGGCGGACGGCCAGGTCCTGTCCGTGCAGCGGCTCACCGACGAGCGCTTCGGCGACGGCGAGTGGCTGCGGATCGCGGTCTTCCTGTCGGTGCTGGACGTGCACGTCAACCGCACTCCGGTGGCCGGCAAGGTGGTCGACTACTTCGTCGCCGACGGCGGCTTCGTCAACGCGATGAAGCCGGACGCCGAACACAACGTGGCGGCGTACACGGTGTTGGACACCGACCACGGCACGGTGGTGGTGGCCCAGCGCACCGGGCTGATCGCCCGCCGGATCGTGCAGCGGGCGCCGGTCGGCTCACTACTCGCGAAGGGTGAACGCTTCGGGCTGATCCGGTTCGGCTCGCGTACCGACGTCTACCTGCCGGCCGACGCGGCGGAACCGCTGGTCGGCCCGGGCGACAAGGTGGTCGGCGGGGCCACCGTCATCGCCCGCTGGCGCTGACCACCGGACAAGCGGGAAAAGGGCGCCGCTCGTGCGAGCGGCGCCCTTTTCCTGTCGTACGTGCTGCCTCAGGCGGCGCGACGCTGGTGCAGCCAGAGCAGCGGGCCGCTGACCAGGTAGCCCACCACCACGAGCGCGAAGGTGAGCCGGATGTCGACGAGCGCGCCGACCACCGGGGCGAGCCAGAGCCACGGCGGCAGCTTCACCAACCGGGCCAGCTTGGCGTACGGGAAACTGGACACCATGGCGAAGGCGAGCAACGCCACGCCGGCGACCATCACCAGGCCGGGGACCGGGAGCCCGATCGCCACGGTCAGGGCGAGCACCATCGCCGCCATGGTGGTCGGCACGCCGCAGAAGAAGCGGCCGTCCTTCGGCGAGACGTTGAACCGGGCGAGCCGGATGGCCGCGCACGAGGCGACCAGGGCGCAGGCGACCGCGGCGGCGGCCGGCGGCGCCGAACCGGCGAGGGAGGCGTAGACCACCACCGGCGCGGCGAGGCCGAACGAGCACATGTCGGCGAGCGAGTCCATCTGCGCGCCGAACGGGCTGGCCACGCCGAGCTTGCGGGCCAGCGCGCCGTCGAGACCGTCGAACGCGACGCACGCGATCAGGCAGACCGCGGCGATCCGCACCTCACCCTGCATGGCCAGGAAGATGGCCAGCATGCCGAGCATCAGGCTGCTCAGGGTGCACGCGTTGACGAGCGCGAACTTGGCCCGCCGAGCGGCGGTGCGGTCACCCGGAAGTAGCGGGATCGACATCGCCGGAGCGTCGTCGACCGGGGCGAGCGGAGCGACCGGCTCGGGCGCAGCGACCGGCTCGGGCGGAGCGACCGCAGCGACCGGGGCGAACGTCGAGCTGATCGGGCGTACCGCTTCGAGGTCGGCCTCGAACCGGCCGTAGCGACGGCGCTGGCGGTCGGCGTAGCGGTGGTCGGGGGTGACCAGGTCGGTCCTGGAACCGGCCAGGCCGTCCCGGCGGCCCACCCGGACCAGCAGCACCTGGCGGGCGAACGTGCTGCTGCGGCGCAACCGGCCCGCCCAGCGACGCCCTGCGGGGCGCGGACTGTCAGTCGTACGACGCCGGCGCCATGGGGCTCTCGGCACGTTTCCTCCATCACCGGATCGACTGGCCGCCCACGTCGGGGCGGGTGTCCGGCTGTCTCGTGCCGGACCTTTCGGGCCCGGCAGCCCATTTGCGGAGTACACCATTGCACAGGGGACAAGGGCTTGGCGATAGCTGCCGGCGGTACTTATAACTGCCATAACCGCGCGAACCGCTCAGTCATTCCCATCTCGGGCCACAACGCCCATTTTCCTTGGCTCGTCCCAACTCCTGACTGTACCGGAGGTGGCCCAGAGCGGCTCGGCGAGCGGTTCAGCTCACCCGCTGCCCGGTCGCTCGCCTGGCCACGTCGGTCATCGACAGAGCGGTGACCTCCTCCCGAAAGAACCAGGCGGCCCGGGCGGTGGAGCCGCCGGCCAGCTCGGTCACCACGGCCTCGGTCGGCGCGTCCACCCGTACCCGATAGATCACCCGGACGCCGTGCCAGTCCAACGGTCGGCCCTCGGGGCCCAGCGCGGCGGGGGTATGCAGGTTGTCCACGGCCAGCAGGTCGACCACCCGGCCCAGCTGCCCGGCCTCCTCGACCAACTCGCGGAGCAGCCCGGCGGCCGGCTGCTCCCCGTGGTCGGTGCCGCCGCCGGGCAGGTGCCACCGCCCCGCGCCCGGGTACCCGTCGGCGATCATCGTCAGCAGCACCCGGTCGTCCGGGTCGGTGACCAGCCCGTAACGGCCGGTGCGGTCGGGGCCTCACCTCGTCGATCATGAGGTTAGCGGCAGCGGGGCGGACATTTCGCGCCGCCAACCTCATGATCAGCAGAGTGGGGCCACGGGGTGTGAGAGGGCTAGAGAAGGTGGGCGGCCTGGACTGCCTCGGCGGTCACCTCGGTCAGGCGGTCGGTGGGGAGAGCGCCCAGTTCCTCGCGGCGGAACCAGCGGGCCTCGCACGTCGAGCCACCGACGTCCGCCACCGTCGGCGGGGCGGGCTGGTCGACGACCACCCGGTAGAAGGCGCGGACGCCGTGCCAGTCGATCGGGTAGCCCTCCGGACCGAGCGAGGCGGCGTCGCGGTGGCTGGCCACCCCGAGCAGCTCGACCAGGCGGCCGGTCTGCCCGGTCTCCTCGACCAACTCCCGGATCAGCGCCGCGGCGGGCTGCTCGCCGTAGTCGGTGCCGCCGCCGGGCAGGTGCCAGCAGCCAGCACCCGGATAACCGTCGGAGACGCGGGTCAGCAGCACCCGCTCCTCCGGGTCGGTCACCACCGCGTACGCGGCGAAGCGCTGCGCCCGGTGCAGCCCGTCCGGACCGGGGACGGCGTAGAACGAGGGGAACTCCGGGACCTCTTCCGGCACGACGTCGTGGCTGGAGGTGGGCAGGCCCAGCGCACGCGCGGTGAACGACCGCAACGGCAGCTCGCGGGCCTCGTCGAGGGTGAACCAGCGGGCCAGGTCGGTCGGACGGTCGATCCGCTCGGTGAGCGTCCCGCCGCGGACCGAGACGGTGTAGAGCAGGCGGTCGGTGTGGATCGTGATGCGCCGCTCGGGCAGCGCCCGCATGTCGGCGAGCACGTCCTGTAGGCCGGCGACGGCGACCGAGAGCCCGGTCTCGGCCGCGGTCTCCCGGACAACTGTGTGCTTGGGGTCCTCACCGTGGTCGACCGCGCCTCCGGGGAGCGACCAGGTGCCGGGGGTGCCGGAGCGCTCCGATGCGCGGACCAGCAACACTCGGCCGTTTGAATCAGCACAAACTGCGTATGCCGCGATCCTGCGTAGCGGCTCCAGCGAGGTGGTCACGGAAGCAAATTCTCCCCGGAGCGGGTTACCTCCATCGAAAAGAGTCAGATTCCTGACACATTGCTGGTGCCTCAGGGATGGATCAGGGTAGGCGTCCGGGCGGTCACCGAGGTCGCCTGGCGACCGGCGCGGGACCGTGGACACATGACCTACACGAACCCTTCCCAGGCCCCGTACAAGCAACTCCGCCGGCCGGTGAGCGACCGCATGATCGCCGGGGTGGCAAGCGGTGTCGGCCGCTACTTCGCCCTCGATCCCACCCTGGTGCGGGTGGTCTTCGCCACTGCCACGGTGCTCACCGGCGGGTTGGCCGCGCTCGCGTACCCGATCATGTGGTTCCTGATGCCCGAGGAGCCGGCCGGCGCGCCCGCCTGGCCGCACCCGCCGGGCACCGCGCCCGGTTGGCCGCCGGTCCCGCCGACCGCGCCGGTCCCGCCGGGGACGGGGCCTCGGCCGGAGGCCGGGCCGCCGCCGGCCGCGTGACCCGGCGTCACTCCCACTCGATGGTGCCCGGCGGCTTGCTCGTCACGTCCAGCACCACGCGGTTGACCTCGGCGACCTCGTTGGTGATCCGGGTGGAGATCCGGGCCACCACGTCGTAGGGCAGGCGGGACCAGTCGGCCGTCATCGCGTCCTCGCTGGAGACCGGGCGCAGCACCACCGGGTGCCCGTAGGTGCGTCCGTCGCCCTGCACGCCGACGCTGCGGACGTCGGCAAGCAGCACCACCGGGAACTGCCAGACCCCCCGGTCGAGGCCGGCCGCGGTGAGCTCCTGCCGGGCGATCAGGTCGGCCTTGCGGAGCAGGGCGAGACGCTCCTCGTCGACCGCGCCGATGATCCGGATGGCCAGGCCGGGGCCGGGGAACGGGTGCCGCCACACCATCGCCTCGGGCAGCCCCAGCTCCAGGCCGATCGTGCGGACCTCGTCCTTGAACAGCGTGCGCAGCGGCTCGACCAGGGCGAACTTCAGGTCCTCGGGCAGGCCGCCGACGTTGTGGTGGCTCTTGATGTTGGCGGTGCCGGTGCCGCCGCCGGACTCCACCACGTCCGGGTAGAGCGTGCCCTGCACCAGGAACTCCACGTCGCCGTGCGCGGCGATCTCCCGGGCGGCGGCCTCGAAGACCCGGATGAACTCGCGGCCGATGATCTTGCGCTTCTGTTCCGGATCGGTCACCCCGGCGAGCGCGCCGAGGAACCGCTCCCGGGCGTCGACCACCTTGAGCTTGATCCCGGTCGCCGCCACGTAGTCCTTCTCCACCTGCTCGGCCTCGCCGGCCCGCAGCAACCCGTGGTCCACGAAGACGCAGGTGAGCTGATCGCCCACCGCCCGGTGCACGAGCGCCGCCGCGACCGCCGAGTCCACGCCGCCGGAGAGGCCGCAGATGACCTCCTTGTCGCCGACCTGCTCGCGGATCCGGGCGACCTGCTCGTCGATGATGCTCTCCGGCGTCCAGGTCGGCGCGACCCCGGCGATGTCGTAGAGGAAGCGGGTCAGCATCTCCTGGCCGTGCGCGGTGTGCCCCACCTCGGGGTGGAACTGCACCCCGGCCCGCCGGCCGGCCACGTCCTCGAACGCGGCGACCGGGGCCCCGGCCGACTCGGCGGTGACCGTGAAGCCGGCCGGCGCCTCGGTCACGCAGTCGCCGTGGCTCATCCAGACCGGCAGGTCCGCCGGCAGGTCACGCAGCAGCACACCGGGGTCGGTCAGGCGCGGACGCAGCGGGGTGCCGCCGTACTCCCGGTTGCCGGTCCGCGAGACCGTACCGCCGAGTGCCTGCGCCATCGCCTGGAAGCCGTAGCAGATGCCGAACACCGGCACGCCGGCGTCGAACATGCCGGCGTCGATCTGCGGGGCGCCCGGGGCGTAGACGCTCGACGGGCCACCGGACAGGATGATCGCGGCCGGGTTCTTCGCCAGCATCTCGGACACCGGCATGGAGTGCGGGACGATCTCCGAGTAGACCTTCGCCTCGCGGACGCGGCGCGCGATGAGCTGGGCGTACTGGGCTCCGAAGTCCACCACGAGGACGGGGCGAGGCGTGCTCATGTGCGCAAAGCCTACCGACAGTCACCGGCGGCGCGGACGCGCCCCGGCGGTGTCGCGGCCGGAACGTGTTAATAAGGGGCCCCGCCTCTACCAAAGGCGTTAAAAGGGGGCCCCTCCTTTCACCGCAGCGCGGCGGGAGCGTGCGGCGGCACCGCCGGCGCGCGCGGGGGGATCGGGGGCACCCGGGTGTACGGGGAGCCGAGCGGCGGGCGCGGGTCCGCCTCGCCTTTGTTGGGCCAGAACGACATGGCGCGCTCCGCCTGCGCGGTGATCGTCAGCGACGGGTTGACGCCCAGGTTCGCCGAGACCGCCGCGCCGTCGACCACGTGCAGCCCCGGGTGGCCGTACACCCGGTGCCAGGGGTCGACGACGCCGTCGGCCGCTGTCGCGCCGATCACCGCGCCGCCGAGGATGTGCGCGGTCACCGGGATGTTGAACGGCTCGGTCACCGCGCCGCCCGGAGTGCCGTCGATCTCCTCGGCGAGCAGCCGGACCGCCTCGTTGCCGGCCGGGATCCAGGTCGGGTTGGGCGCGCCGTGGCCCGGGCCGGTGACCAGGCGGCGCCCCCGCCAGCGGGTGGTGAGCGAGTTGTCGACCGACTGCATGACAAGAGCGATGACGGTGCGTTCGGACCAGCCGCGGACCGACAGCATCCGCGCGGCCAGCCCCGGTTGCCGGACGATGCTGCCCAGCCAGCGCCGGACCCGGTGCGGACCGCCGTCGACGAGCAGCGACTGGAGCAGGCCCATGGCGTTGGAGCCCTTGCCGTAGCGGACCGGCTCGATGTGGGTCTGCGGGTCGGGGTGGAACGAACTGGTGATCGCCACGCCCTCGGAGAAGTCGAGGCCGCGCCGCCGGGCCGCCCCGGAGGCCACCGAGGCGCCGAGGATCGCCTCCGAGTTGGTGCGGGTCAGCTCGCCCAGCCGGGGCGAGAGCCCGGGCAGCGCGCCGGTCGCCTTCATCCGGTGCAGCAGCCGCTGGGTGCCGAGCGCGCCGGCGGCGAAGACCACCTGGTCGGCGTGGATCACCTCGCGACGCTTGCGCAGCCAGGCCCCGGTGCGCTCGGTGTGCACCGCGTAGCCGCCCGCCGGGTCCGGCCGCACGGCGGTCACCGTGGTCAGCGGGTGCACCTGGACGCCGCTCCGCTCGCCCAGCCAGAGGTAGTTCTTCACGAGCGTGTTCTTCGCGCCGTGCCGGCAGCCGGTCATGCACGAGCCGCAGTGGCTGCACCCGGTGCGGTCGGGCCCGACGCCGCCGAAGTACGGGTCCGACGCCCGCTGCCCCGGCCGTCCGATGTGCACGCCGACCGGGGTCGGGTGGAACGTGTGCGCCACCCCCATCCGCTCGGCCACCGCCCGCATGGCCCGGTCCGCGCCGGTGTCGAGCGGGTACGCGGTGACGCCGAGCATCCGCTTCGCCTGGTCGTAGTGGCGGGCGAGCTCGTCGCGCCAGTCGGTGATGTCCCGCCACTGCGGGTCGGCGTAGAAGGCGTCAGGCGGCTCGTAGAGCGTGTTCGCGTAGACGAGCGAGCCGCCGCCCACCCCGGCGCCGGAGAGCACGAGCACGCCGCCGCCGGTCCTCCGGTCGGCGGAGCGGAGCAGGGTGATCCGTTGCAGCCCGAAGCAGCCGAGCCGTGGCGCCCACAGGAACCGCCGCGCCTGCCAGGACGTCTTCGGGAACTCCTCGTCGGCGAAGCGCCGGCCGGCCTCCAGAACGCCGACCGAGTAGCCCTTCTCGGCCAGCCGGAGCGCGGTGACGCTGCCCCCGAAGCCGGATCCGATGACGACCACGTCGTAGTGCATGAACGCATCATTACCGACGGGTAGCTATGGCGCCAGGACGAGTTTTTCGCAGATCATGCAGAGCGCTCGACCGCCGGTGCAACCTTCGGTGCCCCCGGCCGCGTCGAACTTCACGGGGAGAGGACGGAAACGTGACGAGACGACGCCTGCTGGGCCTGGCCGTCCTGGTGGCGGCGCTGATGGTCGCCGGCGGCGCGGTGGTGACCACCCGGCTGGTCGGGCACCACTCGCCGACCCGGGCCGCCGCGCCGGCCACCTCACCACCCGGCTCACCCACGCCGGCGCCGACGAGCGCCAGCCCGACCCCGCCGCCCGGCGCCGACCTGACCGGCCCGCTCAACCTGATGCTCGTCGGCGTCGACACCCGGGTCAGCATCCCCGGTTGGGAGCCGCACGCCGACGCCGTGCTGGTGCTGCACGTGCCCGCCGGGCTGGACCGGGCGTACCTGTTCTCCCTCCCCCGCGACCTGGTCGTGGACATCCCCGCCTACCCGAAGGCGCGCTACCCGGGCGGGAAGACCAAGCTCACCCACGCGATGAGCTACGGCAGCCGGGTCCCGGGCGACAAGGCCCACCCCAGCACCGCCCAGGGGTACGAACTGCTGCGCACCACCGTCTCCCGCTACACCGGGCTGCGCATCGACGCCGGCGCCGTGATCACGTTCGGCGGCTTCGACAAACTGGTGGACACGCTCGGCGGCGTCGACCTCTACGTCGACCAGAAGGTCGCCTCCCGGCACCGCCGCCCGGACGGGAAGATGCGGCCGTTGAGCGGGGGCGGCTACCACGGGCCGCAGATGGTCTACCAGAAGGGCAACCGGCACCTCACCGGCTGGCAGGCGCTCGACTACGCGCGGCAGCGCTACACCGCCGGCGGCGACTACACCCGGCAGCGGCACCAGCAGCAGCTGATCCGCGCGCTGGCCGGCCAGCTCGTCGGGCAGGGCACGGCCCGCGACCCGCAGCGGGTCGAGCAGGTCGTCGCCGCGCTCGGCAAGACCCTGGTGTACGTCGGGGGCGGGCGGAAACTGATCGACTTCTCCTACGCCCTGGGCGGGATCCCGACGGACCGGATCACCCTGGTCGGGCTCCCCGGCAGCGGCGTGGGCAGCGGCGGGTCCTACCGCGGCGAGCAGCTCCAGAAGCTGGGCCGGGACTTCCTCACCGCGTTGCGCGGTGGCCGGGTCGACGCGTTCCTGGCCGCGCACCCGTCCCTGCGCGTCAAGACCTGAGGTGTTAGGCGGGGGCCCCTCTTATGCAGAAAGCGTTAACCGGGGCCCCCGCCTTACTTCGGCTTGGGGGCGGCGGGGCGCTCGGTGCCGAACAGCCAGGCGTCGAAGAGCTTGTCGAGCTTCTTCCCGGACACCCGCTCCGCCAGTGCCACGAAGTCCGCCGTGGTGGCGTTGCCGTCCTTCCGCTCCGCCGCCCAGGTGCGCAGGATCGTGAAGAACGCGGTGTCGCCCACCGCCACCCGCAGCGCGTGCACGGTCATCCCGCCCCGGTCGTAGACCGAGCTGCCGAACAGGTTCTCCACCCCCGGCTTGCCCGGCGGCGTCCGCCAGAGCAGCGCGGACGCACCGGCGTACTTCTGCTCGAACGTGCGCTGCACGGTCGACTTTCCGGTGTGCTCGGCCCACAGCCACTCCGCGTACGTGGCCAGCCCCTCGTTGAGCCAGATGTCCTGCCAGCGCCGGATCGAGACGCTGTCGCCGTACCACTGGTGGGCCAGCTCGTGCGCCACCACGTCGGTGTTGTCGCCCCGACGGAAGAAGCTGGACCCGTAGACCGGCCGGCTCTGCGTCTCCAGCGCGTACCGGATCCGGCTGTCCGCCACCACCACGCCCCCGTACGCGCCGAACGGGTACGGCCCGAAGATGCTCTCCAGGTAGTCGGCGACCTCGACGGTGCGGGCGATCGAACGGTCCGGCGCGCCCTCCGGCAGTTGGGTGGTGACCGCGCTCCAGACCGGGCGGCCCTTGTGCTCGGCGGTGGTGACGCGGAACTTCCCGATCACCACGGTGGTCAGGTAGCTGGCCATCGGCGAGCCCTCCGACCAGCGCCAGGTGGTCCAGTCGCCGGCGGTCGTCTTTCCCTTCGGCACGCCGTTGCCGACCGCCGTCAACCCCTTCGGCACGGTGATCTCGACGTCGTAGGTGGCCTTGTCCGACGGGTGGTCGTTGACCGGAAACCAGGTGCTCGCCGACTGCGGCTGGCCGAGCGCGATCGCCCCGTCCGCGGTGTGCAGCCAGCCGCCCTCGCCGAGCGCCTCGCTGCGCAGCGCCTCGGGCCTGCCGCCGTACCGGATCTCGGCGACGAACCCGTTGCCGGAGGTGAGGCCGGCGGCCGGCGTGACCACCAGTTCGTCGTCGGTGCGGGCGTGCCGGGCGGCGGCGCCGTCCACGGTGACCGAGCGGACGGTGAGCCCGGCCAGGTCCAGGTTGAACGCGGACAGGTCGGCGGTCGCGGTGGCCCGCACCGTGGTGGTGCCGGTGAGCTTGTCGGTGTCCGGGTCGTAACGCACCTTGATCGTGTAGCTCGCGACGTCGTAGCCGCCGTTGCCGTAGGTGGGAAAGTAGGCGTCGCCGGCGCCGGCCGCGCCGGGCGCGAAGCTGCGGGCGGCGGTCGGACCGGATTCGGAGGGCACCGCGGCGCTCCGGTCCGGCTCGGCTGATCCGCAGCCGGCCAGCAGCAGCGTCCCGCAGGCCAGCAGCCCGAGCCGTCGTCGTCCGCCGCGCCGCGCCATCGCCTCGATCCTTCCCCGGACCCCGTTCGGCGGCCCCGCCCCAGGGCCGCTTCGCCCGCGGCAGCCTACCCAGTGCCGATCACGCCCGCGTCACGGCAGCCCCGCGTCCCGGCAGGCTCGCATCAGGGCAGGCCCGGCGGGGTAGCGCCGACCAGCCAGGCGTCGAGGAGCGCGCGCAGCGGGCGGCCGGCGGCCCGCTCCGCGTACCCGATGAAGTCGGCGGTGGTGGCGTTGCCGTCGCGTCGCTCGACCAGCCACCCGCGCAGCACGCGGAAGAACGTGTCGTCGCCGACCGCGCGGCGCAGCGCGTGCACCGCGAGCGCGCCCCGCTGGTAGACCGCGTCACCGAACATCCCGGCCCGGCCCGGGTCGACCGACGGCTTCGACCAGTCGGTGGCGGCGTACCGGTCGGCGACGGTCCGCGCCACGGTCCGCCCGCCGTCGTGCTCGGCCCAGAGCCATTCGGCGTACGTGGCGAAGCCCTCGTTGAGCCAGATGTCGCTCCACCGGGCCACCGACACGCTGTCGCCGAACCACTGGTGGGCCAGCTCGTGCGCGACCACCTCGGTGTTCGGCCGACCGCCGCGGAAGAAGCCCGGCCCGTACACCGGGCGGGTCTGGGTCTCCAGCGCGTACCGGATCCGGTCGTCGGCCACCGCCACCCCGCCGTACGCGTCGAACGGGTACGGCCCGAAGCGCGCAGCCAGGAAGTCCACGACCTCGCCGGTGCGGGCCACCGACGCGGCGGCCGGACCGTCCGCGGGCAGCGTCGCGGCGACGGCGGTGACGAGCGGCTTGCCGTCGTGGGTGCCGGTGGTGACCCGGTAGTCGCCGATCACCAGCGTGGTCAGGTAGCTGGCCATCGGCGAGCGCTCCGACCAGCGCCACGTGGTCCAGCCGCCGGCGGTCGTCCGCCCCTTCGGGACGCCGTTGGCGAGCGCGGCGAGCCCGTCCGGCACGGTGACCGCGACGTCGTAGGTGGCCTTGTCCGACGGGTGGTCGTTGACCGGGTACCAGGTGCTCGCCGACTGCGGCTGGCCGAGCGCGATCGCCCCGTCCGGCGTGTGGTGGAAACCGCCGTCGCCCAGCTCGGGGTCGGGCAGCGCCCGGGGCACCCCGCCGTAGGCCACCTCGACGGTGAACCGCTTCCCGGCCGGCAGCCCGTGCGCGGGCGTGACGATCAGCTCCGCGCCGTCCCGCCGGCGCTTCGCCGGCTCGCCGTCCACGCGGACCTGGTCCACGTCGAGGCCGGCAAGGTCGAGGTGGAACCGGGACAGCGCGGTGGTGGCGGTCGCGGTCAGCGTGGCGGTGCCGGTGAGCCGGTCGTCGGCCGGGTCGTAGCGGACGTCGAGCGCGTAGTGCCCGACGTCGTAGCCGCCGTTGCCGGCCCCCGGCACGTACGGGTCACCGGCGTCCGCCGCCCCGGGTCGGAACCCGCCGTCGTCGTCACCGTCCCCGCCCGTGCATCCGCCCGCCGCGAGCGCCACCGCCAGCACGCCCGCCGCCCAGACCCGTCTCCGTGCCACCCATCGACCCTAGGCCGTACGACGGCGTCGACCCCGCCGGTCGCGGCGAAACGGTTGCCGCGACCGGCGGGGCCGACCAGGTGCGGGAGACCGGTCAGCGGTCCAGGACCAGGCTGACCTTCTGGAACTCCTTGAGGTCGCGGTAGCCGCACTTGGCCATCGCGCGGCGCAGGCCACCGAAGAGGTTGAGCTGGCCGTCCGGCTCGTCGGCCGGGCCGAACAGCAGCTTCTCCATCGAGCCGAGCGGCTCACCGGACACCTCGAACGCGCCCCGGGGCAGCGACGGGTGGCTGGCCGCCGAGTGCCACCAGGCGCCGCCGGCCGGCGCCTCCGCGCAGAGCGAGAGCGGCTCGCCGAGCATCACCGCGTCCGCGCCGCAGCCGAGCGCCTTGGCGATGTCGCCGGAGGTCTGCATGTCGCCGTCGGCGATCAGGTGCACGTACCGGCCACCGGTCTCGTCCAGGTAGTCGCGGCGGGCCGCGGCGGCGTCGGCGATCGCGGTGGCCATCGGCACCCGGATGCCGAGCACCGACTCGGTGGTCGACCAGTCGTCGCCGCCGATGCCCACGATCACGCCGGCCGCGCCGGTGCGCATCAGGTGCAGCGCGGTCTTGTAGTCGGTGCAGCCGCCGACGATGACCGGCAGGTCGAGGTCGGCGATGAACTCCTTGAGGTTGAGCGGCTCGTCGGTGGTGGAGACGTGCTCGGCGGAGACGAGGGTGCCCTGGATGACCAGGATGTCCACGCCGGCGTCGAGGATCACCGGGGCCAGCGCCAGGGTGTGCTGCGGCGAGACCCGGACCGCCACCGTGCCGCCGCCGGCCCGCAGCTCGCGGACCCGCTCGGCGATCAGGTCGGGACGGATCGGCTCGGCGTAGACCTCCTGGAGCCGCTTGGTGGTGCGGGCGTCCTCGCCCAGGCCGGCCAGCTCCTCCAGGATCTTGGTGGGGTTCTCGTACCGGGTCCAGAGGCCCTCGACGTTGAGCACGCCGAGTCCGCCCAGCTCACCGAGGCGCACCGCGGAGGCGGGGCTCATGGTGGCGTCCGAGGGGTGCGCGACGCAGGGGATGCCGAACGGGTAGGCGTCGAGCTGCCACGCGGTGGAGACGTCGTCGACGTCCCGGGTGCGGCGGCTCGGCACGATGGCGATGTCGTCCAGGTGGTAACCGCGCTGCGCGGTCTTGCCCAGCCCGATCTCGACCACGTCACGCATGGATGCTCCAGGTGTGTTCGGGGGTGGTGGGAGGGGTCAGCGGGAGTGGTAGTTGGGCGCTTCGACGGTCATCTGGATGTCGTGCGGGTGGCTCTCCTTGAGCCCGGCCGCGGTGATCCGGATGAGCTGTCCACGCCGGTGCAGCTCCGGGATGCTCTCCGCGCCGACGTATCCCATCGCGGCGCGCAGGCCGCCGGTGAGCTGGTGGGCGACCTGGGCCAGCGGACCGCGGTAGGGCACCTGACCCTCGACGCCCTCGGGGACCAGCTTGTCCTCGGCCATCACGTCCTGCTGGAAGTAGCGGTCCTTGGAGTAGGACTTGCCCTGACCGCGGGACTGCATCGCGCCGAGCGAGCCCATCCCCCGGTACGCCTTGTACTGCTTGCCGTTGATGAAGATCAGCTCGCCGGGGCTCTCCTCGCAGCCGGCCAGCAGGCTGCCGAGCATTACCGCGTCGGCGCCGGCCACCAGCGCCTTGGCGATGTCGCCGGAGTATTGGATGCCGCCGTCGCCGATCACCGGCACGCCGGCCGGGCGGGCGGCCCGGGCCGCCTCCATGATCGCGGTGACCTGCGGTACGCCCACCCCGGCCACGATCCGGGTGGTGCAGATGGCGCCCGGCCCGACGCCCACCTTGATGCCGTCGGCGCCGGCGTCGACGAGCGCCTTCGCGCCCGCGTACGTGGCGATGTTGCCGCCCACGATGTCGACGGTCACGTCCCGCTTGAGCCGGGCGACCATCTCCAGCACGGCCCGCTGGTGGCCGTGCGCGGTGTCCACGACGACCACGTCCACACCGGCGTCGACCAGGGCGCGGGCCCGCTTGTAGCCGTCCTCGCCCACGCCGACCGCGGCGGCGACCCGGAGCCGGCCCGCCTCGTCCTTGGTGGCGTTCGGGTACTGCTCGCTCTTGGTGAAGTCCTTGACCGTGATCAGGCCGCGCAGCTTGCCGGCGTCGTCGACGATCGGCAGCTTCTCCACCTTGTGCCGGCGCAGCAGGGCGAGCGCCTCGTCCTTGCTCACCCCGACCGGCGCGGTGATCAACGGGGTGCGGGTCATGATGTCGCGGACCGGCGTGGCCGGGTCGGAGACGAAGCGCATGTCACGGTTGGTGACGATGCCGACCAGTTGCCCCTGGCCGTCGACGAGCGGGACGCCGGAGATGCGGTAACGACCGCAGAGCGCGTCGACGTCGCGGAGCGTGTCATCCGGGCTGGCGGTCACCGGGTTGGTGATCATGCCGGACTCGGAGCGCTTCACCAGGTCCACCTGGAGCGCCTGGTCCTCGACGGACAGGTTGCGGTGCAGCACGCCGATGCCGCCCTGGCGGGCCATGGCGATCGCCATCCGCCCCTCGGTGACGGTGTCCATCGCGCTGGAGAGCAGCGGCACGGTCAGCTCGATGGTGCGGGTGAGCCGGGTCCGGGTGTTGACCCGGCTGGGCACCACGTCCGACTCGCCCGGCTGGAGGAGCACGTCGTCGAAGGTCAGCCCGAGCGGCACCACCCGGGCGGAGCCGGCCGGCAGCTCGGGCAGATGGCCGCCCAGCTCGCCGTCCGGGCCGGTCGGGATCTCGGTGCTGGGCGAATTCTCCACGATTGCTCCCCTAGGTGACGGCGCGTCGCCTCATCGTACCCATTGGCCCGGCCGGCTCCGGCCGGTGGCGGGCCCTGCGTAGGCCGGGCCACAGCGCGGCCGGGGGCGGGCTTTCCGGCGGCGCGGGGTCTACGGTGAGGGGGTGCACGACGAGCCCATCGACCCGTTCAACGGCGACCCGGCCGATCCGGCTGCCGGCCTGCACGATTCCGGCGAGGAGGACGCACTCGACCCGCTGACCGAGGTCGAGCGACAGGACGTGCTCGAGGATCTGGCCGACCTGGAGATCTACCAGGCGCTGCTCCAGCCGATCGGGGTGCGCGGCCTGGTGATCGAGTGTGAGGACTGTCGCGAGCCGCACTACTTCGACTGGGATCTGCTCCGGGGCAACCTGCGGCACCTGCTCAACTCGGGCCGCCCCCGGGTGCACGAGCCGGCCTACGACCCGGATCCCGACCACTACGTGAGTTGGGACTACGCCCGCGGCTACGCGGACGGCGTGCACGACACCCTCACCGAGGGCACCGACGACGCCACCACGGAGTGACGCCCCACCACTGATCAGGCCACCAGGCCGG
This sequence comes from Micromonospora sp. WMMD1128, assembly GCF_027497235.1. Lineage (NCBI taxonomy): Bacteria > Bacillati > Actinomycetota > Actinomycetes > Micromonosporales > Micromonosporaceae > Micromonospora > Micromonospora sp. WMMD1128. Next base: position 577,754 of record NZ_CP114902.1, on the reverse strand, counting down.
CCCGGAAGCCGGCGGCCACGGCGTGCGCCCGGTCGCGTGCGCCGAGCTTGCGGAACAGCCGCCGGGCGTGCGTCTTGACCGTGTCCTCGGAGACGAACAGCTCCCGCCCGATCTCCGCGTTGCTCTTTCCCTCCGCCATGCCGAGCAGCACCTGAAGCTCGCGTTCGGTGAGCCCGACCGCGCCGCGCGGTGACCGCGCCGGGCGCTGGCCGGGACCCGGCTGGGGCGTCTCCGCCCCGTCCGGGGCCGGGTCGTTGGCGTCCTCGCCGCGCTGCACCGGCACCATCGTGGGCAGGCCCGCGGCATCCGTCGGCGTCCCCGGCCAGCCCGGCCCACCGGGGGTACGCCCCAGCGCCGTCGCCCGGACCGGCCCGCCCACCGCCGCCGCGTCCCGGGCGGTGTCGGCCACCCGGTTCCGGTGGGCCCGGCCGGGGGCGGAGAGCAGCAGCAGGGCCTTCGCCACCGCGCTGGTCAGGTCGTGGTCCGCGTTCTGGATCAGACCGCGCGCACCGGCGCTGATGGTGGCCGCCGCCGACTCCGACTCCTCGACGCCGAGCAGCAGCACCGCGGCCTGCGGGGCGCGGGCCAGCACCCGACGCACGAAGCCGGCGCTGTCCGGCCGGGTCAGGGCGGTGTCGGCGAGCACCACGTCCACCGGGCGCTCGGCCAGCCGCAGCATCACCTCGGGATCGGACACTGCCGTCCGGACGACGCCGGACAGCCCGAGCCGCGCCGCCGCCGAGGTCAGATGCTGGGCCGCCAATGGTGTCCGAACGCACACGAGAACGCTACGCACAGTGGGCTCCTCTCCGACTCAGAGCAGACCACGTGCGGCTCCGGTCGGGAGGGGGTTCCGGGCAATCATCCGAACTTTTCCGGCATATGGGTCATATGCCACCGGTTGTCCGAGCTTTTCGATCACACATGTGTGAGCCGGGGACGGCTCGGGTACCGAGACGTTCATCCGGAACCGGCATCCCGCGCGGACCGCCGCCCGGTAGCTGGCCACGAACATTCTCCGCGGTGCCGCGCGGGAGGAGGGGTGCTGATGTCGAACGTACGTAGGCTGCCTGGACCCATCGTCGACCTGTGGGACTGGCAGCGGCTCGGCGCGTGCCGGGGCCGCGACAGCGCCCAGTTCTTCCACCCGGACGGCGAGCGCGGCTCGTCCCGGCTGCGCCGCGAGTCCGGCGCGAAGTCGGTCTGCCGCGCCTGCCCGGTGCGCGCCGAGTGCGCCGCGCACGCCCTCGCCGTCCGCGAGCCGTACGGCGTCTGGGGCGGATTCAGCGAGTCCGAGCGGCTGCGGCTGCTCGCCCTCGGTTGGGAGGACCTGGCCGACCGCCGGCAGTCCCAGGTGGACGTCGCCCGGCTCGAGGCCCGTCTCGGCCGGTCCCACAAGACCGCCGTGCCGGACCAGCGCAAGGTCGCCTGAACCACGGTCGCCTGACGCAGGGTTGCCCGACCCGCCACACTTCCCGCCGCCGTGTCCCCGCATTTCCGGGGCACGGCGGCGTTTCTTCGCCCGAGCCGCCATCCGGGCCAGGCGTCTGCGCCGCCTTCCACCCGCCACCCCCGGCCGATCCGCGGAGACCACGGTGAGCACCCGCCCGACCCGGTAGCCCGAGACCCGGCCTGCCCCGCGCCAGGGAGTACCCGTCCGGCGCCTACAAACTTGATGACGCAGGTGACTCAGGCAGCGGCCCCGGAGGTGTTCCGCAGCACGACGCCGCCGGCCAGCCGAAGCCGAACCATTGACGCCATCAACTTGCCAGGCAGTTGCGAACGACGGCCGGGCCAGCCCGCGCGGTGACGTCCGGGCCGGCCAGTTGGCTGGGCGGGACGCCGTGACGCCCGGCTGGCCGGCCCACGGGCCGGCGGCGGCGACCGGGTGGCCGGGCCCGCGGGCCGGCGGCGGCGACCGGGTGGCCGGGCCCGCGGGCCGGCGGCGGACCGGGACGGGTCAGGGCACGGTCACCTTCACGGTGTGCCAGCCGGTCGCGCCGTCCGGGGCCACCGGGCTGCGGCGCTCCGGCTGCGTCTCGCCGGCCGCGTCGGTGGCCCGTACCGCGAGGGTGTGCTCGCCCGGCGTCGCGTCCCAGCGCCACGACCACTGGACCCAGGTGTCCGACGACACCGCCGGGGCCAGCGTCGCCTCGCGCCAGGGGCCGTCGTCGACCCGTACCTCCACCCGGCGGATGCCCCGGTGCTGCGCCCACGCCACGCCCGCGACCGTCACCGGGCCGGCGGCGGGTCGGCTGCGCGCTCGCGGCGTGTCGATCCGGGACTGCGTCTTCACCGGGCCCTGCGCGGACCAGCCACGCGGCACCCAGTACGCGTCGAAGTCGGCGAAGCTGGTCAGCTCCAGTTCCGTCACCCACTTGCACGCGGAGACGTACCCGTAGAGGCCGGGCACCACCATCCGCACCGGGAAGCCGTGTTCGATCGGCAGCGGCTCGCCGTTCATCCCCACCGCGAGCAGCGCGTCCCGCCCGTCGCGCAGCACCGACGTGGGGGTGCCGCAGGTCCAGCCGTCGACCGCGCGCCCGACCACCTGGTCCGCGCCGTCCTCCGGGCCGGCCTCGTCCAGCAGCTCCTTGAGCGGTACGCCGAGCCAGCGGGCGTTGCCGATGAGGTCGCCACCCACCTCGTTGGAGACGCAGGCAAGCGTCACGTAGCGCTCGACCATCGGCCGGGCGAGCAGGTCGTCGAAGCTCAGCTCGATCGGGTTGCGGACCCGGCCGTGGATGCGCAGCCGCCAGGTGACCGGGTCCACCTGCGGCACCACGAGCGCGGTGTCGATCCGGTAGAACTCCCGGTTGGGCGTGACGTAGGGGGCGAGCCGGGGCAGGGACAGGTCCGCGCCGACCGGCACCGGTGGGGCCGGTGTCGCCGGGGCGGGGAGCGTCACCGCCTCCCGCGCCGCCGAGACCCCCCGCCGGCCGGCCAGCCAGTGACCGCCGAGCCCGGCCACCACGGCCGCGCCGCTGACCAGGCCGGCGCCGCGCAGGAACCGGCGCCTCGACTCCGCGGCCCGACCCTCCAGCGGCTCCCAGCCACCCGGCGTCTCCTCCTCGCGTGCGAGCGCGGCCACCGCCGGAGGCGGCGGCGGCCGGTGCCGCGACGCGGGTCCGGGGACCGCCGGAGGCGGCGTGGGTCCGGGCGACGACGTCCGTTCCGGGACCGCCGGAAGCGACGTGGGGCCGGGCCGGGACGCCGACGCGGGTCCGGTGGCGCTGCCGGAGAACGTCGCCGGGGCGGCCGGGTCGCGGTCCGGCCGCAGCGGGCCGGCCACGAACGCCCAGAGCGTGAGCCCGCCGAGGGCGGCGCCGACGAGCGAGGGCAGCGCGTCGAACGCGTTCGCGCCGGCCCGGGTCAGCGCGGCGGCCACCCCGAGCACGGCGAACGCGCCGATGCCGGCCAGGCCGACCGCCAGCCGCCGGGCCGCCGCCAGGCCGAGCAGCGCCGCGAAGCCGGCGAGCAGCAGCGCGGTCCCGACCAGCAGCGCGATCTTGTCGTACGTGCCGAAGAGGTCGATGGCGAACTGCTTGAGCGGCTCGGGCACCAGGTCGACCACGAGACCGCCGACGGCGATCAGCGGGGCGGACCGGGGACCGGTCAGGACGGCCACCGGCTCGGCGACACCGAGTGCCACCACGGCGGCGACGACACCGGCCAGGGCCGCGGAACGGCGGGAGATCGTGCTCACGCGGCCCAGTCTGGTCGACAGGTCGGGTCCGCTGCCAATTCCGTCAGCGTTCCGTAAGCGAATACGCCTCAGGGCACACCGCCGGCTCGGCGGTGTGCCCTGAGGTCGGGCTGTGTTCCTCGGGTCAGAAGCCCGGGCCGTGCTGGTGGCCGTGGCCGTGCGAGTGGCCGTGCCCACCGGCGGCGGCCGGCTCCGGCTCGGCCGGCTTCTCCACGATGAGGCTCTCCGTGGTGAGCAGCAGGCCGGCGATCGAGGCGGCGTTGGTGACCGCGTTGCGGGTCACCTTCACCGGGTCGAGGATGCCGGCCCTGGCCAAGTCGACGTATTCGCCGACGGCGGCGTCGAGTCCGGTGCCCCACTCCTGGCCGGCGACCTTCTGCACCACCACGTAGCCGTCGTGGCCGGCGTTCTGGGCGATCCAGCGCAGCGGCTCGACGAGCGCCTTGCGCACGATCGAGACGCCGACCTTCTCGTCACCGGTGAAGCCCAGGTCGTCGTCGAGCACCGGCAGGATCTGGGCCAGGGCGGCGCCGCCACCCGGGACCGTACCCTCCTCCACCGCGGCCTTGGTCGCGGCGATGGCGTCCTCGATGCGGTGCTTGCGCTCCTTCATCTCGACCTCGGTGGCCGCGCCGACCTTGATCACCGCGATGCCGCCGGAGAGCTTCGCCAGCCGCTCGGCCAGCTTCTCCCGGTCCCACTCGGAGTCCGAGGCCTCGATCTCCTTGCGGATCTGGGCGACCCGGTCGGCGACCTCGGCGGACTGGCCGCCACCGTCGACGACGGTGGTGTTCTCCTTGTCGACGACGACGCGGCGGGCGGTGCCGAGCACCTCCAGGCCGACCTGGTCGAGCTTGTAGCCCAGCTCCGGGGCGACCAGCTCGGCGCCGGTCAGGATCGCCATGTCCTGGAGCATCGCCTTGCGCCGGTCGCCGAAGCCGGGGGCCTTCACCGCGCAGACCTTGACGGTCTTGCGGATGGCGTTGACCACGAGCGTGGACAACGCCTGGCCCTCGACGTCCTCGGCGATGATGAGCAGCGGCTTGCTGTTCTGGAGGACCTTCTCCAGCAGCGGCAGCAGCTCCTCGATCGCCGAGATCTTCTGCGTGGTGATCAGGATGTACGGGTCCTCCAGGACCGACTCCTGACCCTCCGCGTCGGTGACGAAGTTCGGCGAGATGAAGCCCTTGTCGAACTGGAGCCCCTCGGTCACCTCCAGCTCGGTGGTGAGCGCGGAACCCTCCTCGACGGTGATCACACCGTCGCGGCCGACCCGCTCCATCGCCTCGGCGATCAGCTCGCCGATGGTGGCGTCCTGCGCGGAGACGGTCGCCACGTGCGCGATCGACTCCTTGCTGGCGACCTCGACGGCCCTGCCGAGCAACGCCTCGGAGACCTTCGTGGCCGCCGCGTCGATGCCCCGCTTCAGGGCGGTCGGGTTGGTGCCGGCGGCCACGTTGCGCAGGCCCTCGCGCACCATGGCCTGGGCCAGCACGGTCGCGGTGGTGGTCCCGTCGCCGGCGACGTCGTTCGTCTTCGTCGCCACCTCCTTGACCAGCTGCGCGCCGAGGTTCTCGTACGGGTTGGTGAGCTCGATCTCCTTGGCGATGGTCACACCGTCGTTGGTGATCGTGGGCACACCGAACTTCTTGTCCAGGACGACGTTGCGCCCGCGGGGGCCGAGGGTGACCTTGACCGCGTCCGCGAGGGCGTTGACACCGTGCTCGAGCAGGTGCCGGGCGTCATCCGAGAAGCTCAGGATCTTTGCCATCAGTATCCCTTCGAAGCATCGTTGCCCCGGCCCGGCGAGCCGGACCGGGGCAACGACACTGATCGGTTGCTTACTTCTCGATGACCGCGAGGACGTCGCGGGCGGAGAGCACCAGGTACTCCTCGCCGGCGTACTTGACCTCGGTGCCGCCGTACTTCGAGTAGAGAACGGTGTCGCCGACCTTCACGTCGACCGGCACGCGGTTGCCCTTGTCGTCGATCCGGCCCGGGCCGACAGCGAGGACGGTGCCCTCCTGCGGCTTCTCCTTGGCGGTGTCGGGGATCACGATGCCCGAGGCGGTGGTGGTCTCGGCCTCGTTCGCCTGCACCACGATGCGGTCCTCGAGCGGCTTGATCGCAACCTTGGTCGCGGTAGTCACGGGCATACCCTCCTGGGGTACTTGGTGTCGTTACCGGTCGGCACGCCGACCAGCGTCAATCTGCCACATGCCACCGGGCGGGGCCGTCGTCGCGGGTGCCGGTCCGCCTGGCGTTCAACCCCCGGACACCAGGGCCCGGGCGTTGGCACCCTCAGGGTGAGAGTGCTAATCGCAGGTTATTCCTCGGCTAGCACTCCGTCAAGGAGAGTGCCAGCGCGTCGTCCGCCGTGTCGCTCCGCGAGGCGGGTCGGGACAATGGGCGGGTGGATCTCGACCAGCTCGCCGCCCTGCGTACCCCCGAGGGGTCGGCCGCGCTCGACGCGGCGGCGCGGGTGGCCGGCGGCGACCCGCTGACGGCGGCGGGTGCGCTCCGGTCGGCCGGGGTGCCGGCCGGGCTCGCGGCGGCGGCGCTGACCCAGGCGGAGCTGCGTCGCCGCGCCGTCGGCAAGTTCGGGTCGGCGGCGGCCCGGATGTTCCTCACCCGGGCCGGGCTGGAACAGGCCACCCGGCGGGTGGTCGCCGACCGGCGGGCCGCCCGGCTGCGCGCCGCGGGGGTGACCACGCTGGCCGATCTGGGTTGCGGCCTGGGCGCGGACGCGCTCGCCGCCGCCCGCGCCGGCATCCGGGTGTACGGGGTGGAGGCCGACCCGGTGACCGCCGCGATGGCCGCCGCGAACGCCGAGGCCGCCGGGCTGGCGGAGCTGTTGACGGTGGAGTGCGGCGACGCCACGGCGTTCGACGTGACCGGGGTGGAGGCGGTCTTCTGCGACCCGGCCCGGCGGCGGGCCGGCACCGGCCGGCGGATCTTCGACCCGAACGCCTACTCGCCGCCCTGGGACTTCGTCACCGGGCTGGCCGCGCGGGTGCCGCACACCGTGGTGAAGGTGGCCCCCGGCCTGGACCACGCGCTGATCCCGGCCGGCGCCGAGGCGGAGTGGGTAAGCGTGGACGGCGACCTCGTCGAGGCGGCCCTCTGGTGCGGCGCGCTGGCCGAGGTCCCCCGCCGCGCCACCCTGCTGCACGAGAAGGAAGGGCCCCCACTTAACGCCTCCGGTAGAGGAGGGGCCCCTTCTTATCACCTCACCGGCACCGGTGGAGAGGAGGCGACGGTGGGGCCCGTGCGGCGGTTCCTGTACGACCCGGACCCGGCCGTGGTCCGCGCGCACCTGGTCGCGGAGCTGGCCGCCGACCTCGACGCCACCCTCGCCGACCCGTCGATCGCCTACCTCTACGCGGACGCGGCGCGGCCCACCCCGTTCGCCCGCTGCCTGGAGATCACCGACGTGCTGCCGTTCTCGCTGAAGCGGCTGCGCGCCCTGCTGCGGGAGCGCCGGGTCGGCCGGGTGGAGATCCGCAAACGCGGGTCGGCGCTGGAGCCGGAGAAGCTGCGCCGCGACCTGCGCCTGGCCGGCGACGCGGCGGCCAGCCTGGTGCTGACCCGGGTGGCCGGCGCGCCCACCACGCTGATCTGCCGGCCGGTGCCGGCCGCCGGCTGAGCGGCGTCACCGGCCGGGCGCGTCGCCATCGCCCCGACGGCACCGGCGCCGGCCTACGTTGAGCACGGTCGGGTTTCGACTCGCCCGGGAGCGGCGGCCGGGTTAGCTTGGCGGTCATGGCGGGACGGGGCACTCCGGCGACCGCGCTGCTGACCAAGCGCAAGATCGTGCACAGCACGCATCCGTACGACGTCTCGCCGGACGCGCCGAACTACGGCGCGCTTGTCGCCGCCGCGCTCGGGGTGCCACCGGAGCGGGTGTTCAAGACGCTTGTCTCGGACGTCGACGGCGAGCTGACCGTGGCGGTGGTGCCGGTGACCGGCGAGCTGGACCTGAAGGCGCTGGCCGCGGCCGTCGGCGGTAAGCGGGCCATGCTGGCCGACCGGATCGCGGCCGAGCGGGCGACCGGGTACGTGCGGGGCGGGATCAGTCCGCTCGGGCAACGCCGGGCGCTGCCGACAGTGGTCGACGCCTCCGCGCTGGCGCACCCGACGGTGTACGTCTCGGCCGGCCGCCGGGGTCTGCAGGTGCAGCTCGCCCCGGCCGACCTGGTCGCGCTGACCGGGGCCGTGACCGCCCCCGTCGCCGGGCGCTGAGCGGGCGGTTCTTTCCCCGGTGTCGGCCGGGTGACAACCGCGTTGCTGAATTGTTACCGCCGCCAACAAACTTCTGACCTCGGCACTCTTGCGGAGGGCGGGAAGCGCGGAATACGTTGCCGGACACAACAAAACAACCGAATGCAACTCCCCACCCCCGAAAGGACCCGTGCACATGCGCAAGGGCTTCCTCACCTTCGCGGCCGTCGGCCTCCTCGCGACCGGCAGCATGGCCGCCTGCGGCGACGACGGCGGTTCCGACCAGGCCGGCGGTTCGAACGACAAGAAGCCGAAGATCGGCGTGATCCTGCCGGACAGCAAGTCCTCCGCCCGCTGGGAGGGCGCGGACCGCAAGTACCTCAAGGAGGCGTTCGACGCCGCCGGGGTCGAGTCCGACATCCAGAACGCGCAGAACGACAAGACCGCGTTCCAGACCATCGCCGACCAGATGATCACCAACGGCGTCAACGTGCTGATGATCGTCAACCTGGACTCCGGCACCGGTAAGGCCGTGCTCGACAAGGCCAAGTCGCAGGGCGTGGCCACCATCGACTACGACCGGCTGACCCTGGGCGGCTCCGCCCAGTACTACGTCAGCTTCGACAACGAGGCCGTCGGCAAGCTCCAGGGCGAGGGCCTGGTCAAGTGCCTGACCGACAAGGGCGCCAAGAACCCGGCGATCTCCTACCTCAACGGTTCGCCGACCGACAACAACGCCACCCTGTTCAAGAACGGGTACGACTCGGTGCTCAAGCCGAAGTTCGACGCGAACGAATACACCAAGGTCGCCGACGACTCGGTGCCGGCCTGGGACAACGCGCAGGCCGCGACCATCTTCGAGCAGCAGATGACCAAGGCCCGCGGCAAGATCGACGGCGTGCTCGCCGCCAACGACGGCCTCGGCAACGCGGCCATCTCGGTGCTGAAGAAGAACAAGCTCAACGGCAAGGTCCCGGTGACCGGCCAGGACGCCACCAAGGAGGGTCTGCAGAACATCCTCGCCGGTGACCAGTGCATGACCGTCTACAAGGCGGTCAAGAAGGAGGCGGACGCCGCCTCCGAGCTGGCCATCGCGCTCGCCAAGGGCGAGAAGAAGGACACCGGCCAGACCGTCAAGGACCCGGAGGGCAACCGGGACGTCCCGTCCGTGCTGCTCGAGCCGAAGGCCATCTACAAGGAGAACGTCAAGGACGTCGTGGCAGACGGCTACGTCACCAAGGACGAGCTCTGCACCGGTGCTTTCGCCAAGCTCTGCACCGACGCCGGCGTGAGCTGACCCACCCCGCATCAGGCGGCGCCGCCCGGCCCGGGGAAACACTCCCGCGCCGGGCGGCGCTCCCCGCCCCACGCCCGGACGGGATCCGAGACCTCCCCTCCGTTTGAAGGAGACCCCCGTGTCCGCAACCCCCCTGCTGGAGCTACGCGGGATCGACAAGAGCTTCGGTCCCGTCCAGGTGCTGCGTGACGTCGCGCTCACGGCACACGCCGGCGAGGTGACCGCGCTCGTCGGTGACAACGGCGCCGGCAAGTCGACCCTGGTCAAGTGCATCAGCGGCATCTATCCCACCGACGCCGGCCAGTTCCTCTTCGACGGCAGGCCGGTGAGCATCAACAGCCCTCGGGACGCCGCCGCGCTCGGGATCGAGGTCGTCTACCAGGACCTGGCACTCTGCGACAACCTCGACATCGTGCAGAACATGTTCCTCGGCCGGGAGAAGCACAGCGGCATCGTGCTCGACGAGCCGACCATGGAGCAGATGGCCGCCGAGACCCTGGACGGCCTCAGCGTCCGCACCGTGAAGTCGTTGCGCCAGCACGTGTCCAGCCTCTCCGGCGGGCAGCGGCAGACCGTCGCCATCGCCAAGGCCGTGCTCTGGAACAGCAAGCTGGTCATCCTGGACGAGCCCACCGCCGCGCTCGGCGTCGCGCAGACCGCCCAGGTGCTGGAGCTGGTCCGCCGGCTCGCCGACAACGGCCTGGCCGTGGTGCTCATCTCGCACAACATGAACGACGTCTTCGCGGTCTCCGACCGGATCGCCGCGCTCTACCTCGGCCAGATGGTCGCCCAGGTGAAGACCACCGACATCACCCACTCGCAGGTGGTCGAGCTGATCACCGCCGGCCGCTCCGGCGACCTCGGCCTCGCCGGCGAACCGGGCAGCAACGGCACCGGCGCCGCGCCCGTCGACACCACTCCAGGAGCCGTCCGATGACCGCCACCGCCGTGAAGAAGGAACGCCCGGCCGGCCTGGCACCGGCACCGACCGTGGGCACCCACGTGAACAACTACTGGCGCCGGGTACGCGGTGGCGACATCGGCGCCCTGCCGGCCGTGGTGATGCTCGTCGCGCTCGCCGTCGGCTTCTCGATCGCCCGCCCGTCGTTCTTCACCGCCGGCAACCTCGCCAACCTGTTCACCCAGGGCGCGGCCGTCACGCTCATCGCGATGGGCCTGGTCTTCGTCCTGTTGCTCGGCGAGATCGACCTCTCCGCCGGCTTCGCCAGCGGTGTCTGCGCCGCCATCCTGGCCAACACCGTCACCGTGCTCGGCTATCCCTGGTACGTGGCGGTGGTCGCCGCCGTCGGCACCGGCGTGGTGATCGGCGTCGTGCTCGGCCTGCTGGTCGCGAAGGTCGGCATCCCGTCCTTCGTGGTCACGCTCGCCGGCTTCCTCGCGTTCCAGGGCGTCGTGCTGACGCTGATGGACGAGGGCGCCAACATCTCGGTCCGGGACAGCGTGCTGGTGGCGATCGCCAACCGCAACCTCCCGCCCGTGCTGGGCTGGGCGCTGGCCGTGCTGGCCGTCGCCGGGTACGCGGCCGTGCAGTTGCTGCGCTACCGCAACCGGTCGGCCCGTGGTCTGGTCACCGACCCGATCGCGGTGGTGGCCGCCCGCATCGGTGGCCTCGCCGTGATCCTCGGCGTCGCGGTCTACGTGCTCAACCTGGAGCGCAGCCGCAACGTCCTGGTGGTCTCGCTCAAGGGCGTGCCGATCGTGGTGCCGATCATCGCGCTGCTGCTTGTCGTCTGGACGTTCGTGCTCCAGCGCACCAGCTACGGCCGGCACATCTACGCGGTCGGCGGCAACGCCGAGGCGGCCCGCCGGGCCGGCATCAGCGTGGACCGGATCCGCGTCTCCGTCTTCGTCATCTGCTCCGGGATGGCGGCCATCGGTGGCATCGTGGCGGCCAGCCGGGCCAACTCGGTCGACCCCAACACCGGCGGCAGCAACGTGCTGCTCTACGCCGTCGGCGCGGCGGTGATCGGCGGCACCAGCCTCTTCGGCGGCAAGGGCCGCGTCCTCGACGCCGTGCTCGGTGGCGCGGTGGTCGCGGTGATCGACAACGGCATGGGACTGATGGGGTACAGCTCGGGCGTCAAGTTCGTGGTCACCGGCGTGGTCCTGCTCGCCGCCGCGACCATCGACGCGCTGTCGAGGCGGCGAGCCGCCGCCACCGGCACGCGCTGACCTCGGGCGCGGACACACCATGGCAGTGGCAATGCGCGCGGGTCCCAGCCAGGACGAGATCCGCCGGCAGAACCTGGGCGCATTGCTCCGCTACGTGCACGTGCACGGCGCCACCACCCGCGCCGAGCTGACCACCGCGCTCGGGCTCAACCGCAGCACCATCGGCGCGCTGACCGCGGACCTGGCCGCCGCCGGCCTGGTCAGCGAGGGGACACCGAAGGAGACCGGCCGGGCCGGACGACCGTCACTCGTCGTCCGGCCCGAGTCGGGCCGGGTCTACGCGTACGCGTACAGCGTCGAGGTGGACCGGCTGCGGGCCGCGCGGGTCGGGCTCGGCGGCGAGGTGCTCGACCGCCGGGAGCTGGACCGGCCGCGCAACCTCGTCGCCGGAGAGGCCGCCCCGCTGCTGGCCGGCGCGGTCAAGGAGATGCACCAGACGGTGCCGGCGGAGTCGTTCTGCGTCGGCGCCGGGGTCGCGGTCTGCGGCATGGTGCGCCGCGACGACGGGCTGGTGCGGCTCAGCCCCACCACCGGCTGGGTGGACGAGCCGATCGGCGCGGCGCTCGCCGCCGAGCTGGGCATCGACGTACCCATCACGGTGGGCAACGTGGCTGACGTGGCCGCCTTCGCCGAACACGCCCGCGGCGCGGCCACCGGCTGCGACAACGTGATCTACCTGTACGGCGACGTGGGCGTCGGCGCCGGCATCATCGCCGGCGGGCGGCGGCTGACCGGGCACGGCGGCTACGGCGGCGAGGTCGGCCACATGGTGGTGGTCCGCGACGGCGCGCGCTGCGACTGCGGCCGGCGCGGTTGCTGGGAGACCGAGATCGGCGAGTACGGGCTGCTGCGCGCCGCCGACCGGGCCGACGCGCGCGGTCGCGACGCCCTGCTCGGGGTCTTCGACGCGGCCGACCGCGGGGACGCCCGGGCGCAGAGCGCGGTCCGGCAGGCCGGCGACTGGCTCGGCTTCGGCGTGGCGAACCTGGTCAACATCTTCAACCCGGAGATGGTCATCTTCGGGGGCACCATGCGCGACCTCTACCTGGCCGCCGCCGCCCAGGTGCGCAGCCGGCTCAACCGCAACGGGCTGCCCGCCTGCCTGGAACACGTGCGGCTGCGTACCCCGAAACTCGGCGACGACGCGGCGCTGGTCGGCGCCGCCGAGTTGGCTTTCGAACGCCTCCTTGCCGACCCGCTGAACTGATCGGCCCGGGGATCCGTACCAGTGTGCGGACGGCGGGACGGCCGGCGGGTGCGGCCGTCCGCGACCCGCGTAACGGTCCGGACCGAGGAGGCACCGCAACCATGGCATCGCTGGAATCCGCACGTCGCCGGCTGGCGCACCGGGTGACCCTGCTGCTCGTCGCGATCGGCGCGGGGATCGGCGTTCTTCCCGGCGCGGCGCTGGCCGCACCCAATCCCGGCGTGCAGATGAACGCCGCCGACATGACGCTGCTCAACGGCGTCCGGCTGGCCGGGCTCTGGGAGATGCCGGCCGGGATGATGGCCGCCGAGAGGGGCCAGTCCCCCCGGGTACGGGAGGTCGGCGCGGAGATCGCCCGCCAGCACGGCGTGCTTGACGAGTTGGTGGTCGAGGCGGCCAACAAGCTGGGCGCGGTCCTGCCGACGGACCCGACGACCCAGCAGAAGGGGTGGCTGACCGAGATGCAGAACGCCACCGGCGCACAGTTCGACCAGATTTTCGTCACCCGGCTCCGGGTCGCCCACGGCAACATCTTCCCGGTGATCGGCGCGGTCCGGGCCAGCACCAAGGACCCGGTCGTGCGCAAGCTCGCCGAGGACGCGAACAAGTTCGTCAACGACCACATGACCATGCTGGAGAGCACCGGGCTGGTCCGCTGGCAGCAGTTGCCGCCGCCCGCGCTGCCGGCGGCGCAGCGGGACTCGCTTGTCGCCGCCGCCCAGGCCAACGCCGCCGGCGGTGGCGGGCTCCAGGTGGGCACCGGGATCGTGTGGGCGGTCTTCCTGATCGCGCTGGGCACCGGTGGATACACGACCTGGCGGTTGATGCGCCGCTCCTGAGCAGGCGTTAGGAGGGGGCCCCGCTTAACGCCTCCGGTATAGGCGGGGCCCCCTCCTAACACCCTCAGCGGTCGACGGAGGTGAAGTCCCAACTGTGTGGGGGGCGGGCGACCAGGCGCATGGGGGGCTCGGGCAGAGCCTGCGGGTTGTTCCGCCACTTCGAGATCACCACCAGCCGATGGTCGGTGGAGGAGAACACCTCGCTGGCGACGTGCATCGGGTCGTGCTCGAACTCGGGGAGCGCGGTCTCGCAGACCCAGGTGATCAGGTCGGCGAAGCCGTACGGCTCGGCCTTCGCCTCCCACATCCGGACGATCATTCGGTCCCCTCCTGCGGTCCGACGCTGACCACGGTCAGCGGCATCGCCGAGTCGGCCGGCAGGTCCAGCCGGCTTGGGGCGACACCCGCGGCGACCAGGTGCGAACCGAGCGCCGCCACCATCGCGCCGTTGTCCGTGCAGAGCTTCGGCCGGGGCGTACGCACCCGGACGCCGTGCCTCGCGGCCCGCTGCTCGGCCATCGCCCGCAGCCGCGAGTTGGCCGCCACCCCGCCGCCGATCACAAGCGTGTCGATCCCGCTGCTGCGACAGGCGTCGAGTGCCTTGCCGACGAGCACGTCGCAGACCGCCTCCTGGAAGGACGCCGCCACGTCGGCCACCGGCACCGGCTCACCGGCCCGTTGCCGCGCCTCCACCCAGCGGGCCACCGCCGTCTTCAGGCCGGAGAAGGAGAAGTCGAAGCGGTGCCCGGCCAGGTCCTTCGCGGCGGTCAGCCCGCGCGGGAACGCGATCGAGGCCGGATCACCGGCGCGCGCCTCCCGGTCGATGTGCGGCCCGCCCGGGAAGGGCAACCCGAGCAGGCGGGCCACCTTGTCGAACGCCTCCCCGGCCGCGTCGTCGATGGTGGCGCCGAGCGGCACGACGCCCCGGGCCAGGTCGTCGACGCGCAGCAGCGACGAGTGCCCGCCGGAGACCAGCAGCGCGATCGCCGGCTCGGGCAACGGGCCGTGCTCAAGCGTGTCCACGGCCACGTGCGCGGCGAGGTGGTTCACCCCGTACACCGGCTTCTCCGCGGCCACCGCGTAGCCCTTCGCGGCGGCGACGCCGACGAGCAGCGCGCCGGCCAGGCCCGGCCCGGAGGTCACCGCGATCGCGTCCACGTCGGCGATGGTGACGCCGGCTTCCCGCAGCGCCCGGTCCATGGTCGGCACGATCGCCTCCAGGTGCGCCCGGCTGGCCACCTCCGGCACCACCCCGCCGAACCGGGCATGCTCCTCGACGCTCGACGCAAGCGCGTCGGCCAGGAGCGTGTGCCCGCGCACGATGCCCACGCCGGTCTCGTCGCAGGAGGTCTCGATGCCGAGAATCAGTGGTTCGTCAGCCATCCGCGTCAGTCCTCGGTGCGCTGCATGACCAGCGCGTCGGTGTTGCTCGGTTGGTAGTAGCCGCGCCGCACGCCGATCGGCTCGAAGCCGTACGTGGCGTACAGGCGCTGCGCCGGGGCGTTGTCGGCGGCGACCTCCAGCAACGTGCTGCGGACGCCGCGCCGGGCCGCCTCGGCGAGCAGCGCCTCCAGCAGCGCCCGACCCACGCCGCGGCGCTGAGCGTCCCGGCGGACCGCGATGTTCTGCACCCACGCCTCGTCCGGCGGGGCCACGGCCAGCCCGGCGTACCCGGCCACGCCGCCGTCGTCGTCGACGGCGACCAGATAGAAGTGCCCGTTGGCGAGTTCGTTCCAGAACATCCCCGGCGACCACTGCTCGGCGCCGAACAGGTCCGCCTCGATGGGCAGCACCTCGTCCACCTGCCACCAGCGGAACCGACTCAGCCTCATCGCAGGACCGGCTTGTGGCCGGTGGCCGCTTCCGCGTCCGGCCGGCGCAGGTAGAGCGGGGTGAGCGGCTCGCCCGGCGCGCCCGCCCGGATCCGTTCCGCGGCGAGGCCGGCCAGCGCCATCGGGTCCGGGTAACGCGGCTCGGCCCGCACCGGCAGCCCCAGCACGTCCGCGTACCGGTGCGCGCCGTCGCCGACGGCGACGGCGACGGCCAGGTCGCGGGCGCGCTCGGCGGCCACCGCCGGTGCGGCCACGTCCGGCCCGGCGACGCGCCGGCCGGCGCCGTCGTAGACGGCCCAGTAGACCTCCCGCCGCCGCGCGTCGCTCGCCGCCAGCACCGTCTCACCGTCGTCCGACGGCGGCAGGCCGAGGCCGTCGAGCGAGCAGACGCCGTACGTCGGCACGCCCAGCACCTGGCCCATCGTGGCGGCGGTGACCAGACCCACCCGCAGGCCGGTGAACGGCCCGGGGCCGAGCCCGGCGACGATCGCGGCCAGGTCGGCGGGGCGCGCGCCCACGTCGGCGAGCACCGCGTCGACCTGCGGCGCGAGCAACTCGCCGTGGGCGCGGGCGTCGACCGTGCACCGGGACGCGCGGAGCGCGACGCCGTCCGCCGAGACCTCGGCCAACGCCGCGGTCACCGCGGACGTCGAGGAGTCCACCACGAGTACGAGCACGGTTTGCCAGCCTATCCGGCCCGGTTCGGCCGACGCGGGTCAGCCCGGCGCGAACCGGACCGGGTGCCCGGCGCGAACCGGATCGGGTCAGCGGTCCGGCGCGGGCCGGACCGTTCAATCCGGCGCGGGCCGGATCGGGGTGAGCGGGGCGGTCAGCCTGCGGAACGCGCCCAGTCGACGGTGGGCAGGCCCACGTCGGCGAGCGCCTTGTCGGCCGCGCTGAACGGACGGCTGCCCAGGAAGCCCTTCGGGTTCATCGGGCTGGGATGCCCGGCCTCCAGCACCACGTGAAGCGGGTTGGTGACCAGGGCCGCCTTCTTGCGCGCGTAGCCGCCCCAGAGCAGGAAGACCACCCGCTGGTCGAGCCCGTCGAGCGCCCGGATGGTGGCGTCGGTGAACTCCTCCCAGCCCCGGTTGGCGTGCGAGCCGGGGGCGGCCTGCCGGACCGTCAGCACCGAGTTGAGCAGCAGCACACCCTGCGCCGCCCAGCCGTCCAGGTTGCCGCCGCGTGGCTTCGGCACGCCCAGATCCGCCTCCAGCTCCTTGAAGACGTTGCGCAGCGACGGCGGCACCGGCACACCCTCGCGCACGCTGAAGCTCAGGCCGTGCGCCTGCCCCGCCTTGTGGTAGGGGTCCTGACCGAGGATGAGCACCCGGGTCTGACCCGGCCCGCACAACCGGTAGGCGGAGAACAGGTCGGCCAGCGGCGGGAAGACCGTGGCGGTGGCGTATTCCCGGGCGACGAACTCGGCCAACGCCGCGGTGCGGGCCGGGTCGAGGTGCGGGGAGAGGGCCGCACGCCACGGCTCGGGCAGGAGCGCCAACAGGTCGAGGGCGGGGGCATCGTCGGGCATCGGCAACCTTTCGCAGTCGTCCCCGGGACTCTAGGCAGCGGGTACGACAGCGCTCAGTCGAGGGTGGCCAGCCGGGCCGCCCAGTCGCCGCCGGCCGGTTCCAGCGTGACCACCCGGCTGTCGTCGTCCCGCCTGTCGATGCGGACCCGCAGGTGCGCGTCGACCAACTGCTCGACCATCCCCTCGCCCCACTCCACCACGGTCACCGCCTCGTCGACCGAGGCGTCCAGGTCGAGGTCGTCGATCTCGGCCCGCGGATCCGCGGCCTCACCCAGGCGGTACGCGTCGGCGTGCACGAGCGTCACCCGCCCGCCCCGCGCCGGGTCCGGCCGGTGTACCCGGGCGATGACGAAGGTGGGCGAGGTGATGTCGCCGCGTACCCCGAGGCCGGCGCCGAGGCCCTGGGTCAGCGCGGTCTTGCCGGCCCCCAGCGGACCGCTGAGCAGCAGCAGGTCCCCCGCGCGCAGCACGCCGGCCAGCCGCCGGCCGAACTCGCGGGTGTCGTCGACGGTCTTCAGCTCCACCACGACCACACTCACCCCAGTGACTCCAGGAACCTCGCCAACGCCGCGTTGACCTCGTCGGCGTGCTCGAGCATCACCACGTGCCCGCTGTCGTGGATCTGCACGAACTCGGCCTCCGGAAGCCGCCGGACGATCTCCTCCGAGTGCGTCACCGGCGTGATCATGTCCTTGTCCCCCACGATCACCAGCACCGGCGTGCCGGCGAGCGCGGCCAGCGCCGGGAAACGCGAGTGGGTGGCCAGGGTCCGCAGATAGCGGGTCACCGTGTCCGCCGAGGTGCGGGAGTTCATCATCTCCACGTACGACACCAGAGCCGGGCTCGGCTTCGGGGTGCCGAAGCCGTACCTGCGGGTCAGCAACCAGGCCACGTTCGAGGTGGACCGGCGGGCCTTGTCGATCACCGTGCCGCCGTACCGGGTGGCGTTGCTCATCATGTGGAGCACCGGCGCGCCGACCCGGCCGAGCAGCGCGGGGGCCACCAGCTTGGTCTCCGCCGCCAGACCGCCGGAGGTGGCCATCAGCACCGTGCCGACCACCCGGTCGCCGAACAGCTCCGGACAGAGCTCGGCCAACGCCATGATGGTCATGCCGCCCATCGAGTGCCCGACCAGCACCAGCGGCCCCTCCGGGGCCACCTCGTCGAGCACCCGGCGCAACGTGCGGCCCAGCGCGGCCAGGTCGTACTCGCCGGTCTCCAGTCGCCCGGAACGGCCGTGCCCCGGCTGGTCGTACGCGACCACCCGGTAGTCGCCCCGGTCGGCGAGCATCTTGCGCTGGAAGTGGAAGGTGCCCATGTCCAGACAGAAGCCGTGCACCAGCACGACCGTCGGGTGCCCGGCGACCGGCCGGGTCGGCTCGACCACCTCCACGTGGATGTCGGTGCCGTCCGGCATCTCCAGCTCGTACGCCTCGTCGTAACGCTGCCGGTCGAACACCTCGTGGGCGTACCGGTCGGCGGGGTCGTTCTTGAGCCGGCGGACCAGGACCCGCTCGCTTGCCACACCCGCCGCGAGCCCGGCGGCGGCCACCCCGACGGCGGCGCCGACCAGCCCGGCCACCTTGCCGGCGGCGCCGCGCGGCCGAGGCACCCGCAGCCGCGGGCTCATGTCTTCTCGCCGTCGTAGACGCGCGGGACCCGGACCCCGCCGAACCGGGTGACGATCTCGTAGTTGATGGTGCCGACCGCCTCGGCCCAGTCGTCGGCGGTGGGCTCGCCGTCCGCGCCGCTGCCGAACAGCGTCGCCACGTCGCCGGCGGCCACCTCGTCATCGCCGCAGTCGACCACGAACTGATCCATGCAGACCCGCCCGGAGATGGTCCGCCGCTCACCGCCGAGCAGCACCGGACCGGTGTTCGAGGCGTGCCGCGGCACTCCGTCCCCGTAGCCGAGCGGCACCACGGCCAGGTTGCTCTCGTTCTCGGTCAGGTAGGTGTGGCCGTAGGAGACGCCGGTGCCGGCCGGGACCCGCTTGGTGAGCATCACCCGGGCCCGCGCGGTCATCGCCGGGCGCAGGCCGAACCGTTCGCCCGCGACCGGCGACAGGCCGTAGATGGCGATGCCCGGACGGACCAGGTCGAAGTGGGTGTCCGGTCGGGTCAGCGTGGCCGCCGAGTTGGCCAGGTGGCGATAGCGGGGGCGCAGGCCGGCCCGCGCCACCATCTCCAGCCCCTCGTGGAAGACGGCGAGTTGGCGGTCCGTGGTGGGGTGGCCGGGCGAGTCCGCGTAGACGAAGTGGCTCCACACGCCCACCACCTCGACCAGACCGTCGGCCTGGGCCTTCGCGGCGGCCTCCAGCAGCGCCGGCCAGTCGGCGACGGTCGCGCCGCCGCGGGAGAGCCCAGTGTCGATCTTGAGATGCAGCCGGGCCGGCCGGTCCGCCCGCCGGCTCGCCTCGGTCATCTCGTCGAGCTGGGCCAGGCTGGCGCAGCCGAGATCGACGCCGACCGCGATCCCGTCGTGCAGCGGCAGGCCCGGGTCGAGCAGCCACGCCAGCACCGGCGCGGTGATCCCCTCCTGGCGCAGCCGGAGCGCCTCGTCGAGGGTGCAGACACCGAGCTGGTCCGCCCCGGCGTCGAGCGCCGCGCGGGCCGCCGGCAACATGCCGTGCCCGTACCCGTCGGCCTTGACCACGGCCATCAGCTCGGCGCTGGTTCCGGCCTTCAGCCGGGCCACGTTCTCCCGGATCGCGTCGAGATCGACCCGCACCTCGGACTGCCACATGCCCCCAGCCTACTTCCGCCGGTGATCATCCTGGCCGTGAGCCGCGCGGTCGGCCCCGCCACCCGGCCGCCGCCGGGCCCTGGATCAACCCAGACGGGCCAGCACCGGACGCAACGCCGCGGCCACGTCGGGCGCGGTCACCGGACCGTCGCCCGCCGCCTCCCGGCCGGCCAGCCCGTGCAGGTACGCCGCGGCGGCGGCCGCCCGCTCGGGAGCCAGCCCGGCGGCGAGCAGCGAACCGAGCAGCCCGGCCAGCACGTCGCCGGTGCCGCCGGTGGCCAGCGCCGGCGTGCCGGTCGGATTGACGTACGCCCGGCCGTCGGGGGTGCCGACGATCGTCCGGTCGCCCTTCAACAGCACCACCGCGTTCATCCAGGCGGCCAGTCGCAGCGCCGCGGCGACCCGGTCCTCCCCCGGCATCTCGCCGCAGAGCCGGGCGAACTCCCGGTCGTGCGGGGTCACCACGATCGGGGCGTCCCGCCCACGCAGCCGGTCGGCGAGCTTGCCGTCGACAAGCAGCGTCAGCGCGTCGGCGTCCAGCACCACCGGCACCGGCGCGGCGAGCACCGCGCGCAACTCGGCGGCGGAGTCCTCGCCGGTGCCGAGCCCCGAGCCGCAGACCCATGCCTGCACCCGGCCGGCGTCGGCGACCCGGTCGGTGGCGATCACCGACGGGTGCTGGCGCACCACCTCGGCCCGCGCGCCGCCGGCATAGCGGACCAGGCCGGTGGGACCGGCGAGCGCACCGCCGACCGAGAGCACCGCCGCACCCGGGTAGGTGGCCGAGCCGGTCGCCACCCCGACCACACCCCGGGAGTATTTCTCCGACGAGACGCCGAGCGCCGGCCACCAGTCGGCCACGTCGGACCACTCGGTCACCCGCAGCGCCGGTGAGCCGCGCAGCCACGGCGTGAGCCCGATGTTGACCAGGTCGACCTGGCCGGCGAGCGGGGCGGCCGGACCGACCACCAGAGCCGGCTTGAGCGCGCCGAAGGCGACGGTCACGTCGGCGCGGACCGCTGCGGGCCGACCGGCGCCGGTCAGCGGGACGTGGCCGGTGTCCACCGCGACGCCACTCGGGACGTCCACCGCGACCACCGTGGCCCGGGTGCCGTCCCGGCCGACGCGCTCGGCCAGGCTCCCGGCGAGCTGGTCGGCCGTCTCCCGCAGGCCGCCGGTGCCGCCGATGCCCACGATGCCGTCGAGCACCAGGTCGACCACGGCGGACGGCCGGTCGACCACCCGCCCACCGGCGGCGCGCAGCGCGGCCAGACCGTCGGGGTGCGCCCGCCCGGGCGTGAGGAGCAGGACGTCGACCGCGGCGCCCCGGCGGGCCAGGCGCGCGCCGGCGTAGAGGGCGTCACCGCCGTTGTCGCCGGAGCCCACGAGCAGCAGCACCCGGGCGCCGTAGACCCCGCCCCGGTCCGCCAGCAGCAGCGCGCACCGGCGGGCCAGCCCGGCTGCGGCCCGTTGCATCAGCGCCCCGGACGGGAGGGTCGCCATCAGCCCCGCCTCCGCCGCGCGGACATCCGCGACCCGCCACACCGGTCTCATGCCATCCCGTCCCGTTCGTCCCCGCCGGCCGGATCGGCCTCGATCACGAACTCACCCTACCGGCGGGCCGGGTCCCGGGCAGGCCGGCGAACGCCCCCTGTGGAAAACCGGCGACGTTGTCCACAGGGACGGCGCGAAGGGTGCCGTCCCGCCTAGCGTCGCCGCTGTCCGGGTCCGGCAGGTGGGGCCGGCGGGGTGGGGAGGTGGTCGTGGTCGAGGAGCCGTTCACCGTCGATCCGGAGTTGCTGCGCGCGGTGGCCCGGGGGCTGACCGACGACGCCTACCGGCTGGCCCACGGGCCGGGCGGGATGCCGACGCCGCCGGCGCCGCCGCCGGACGGCTGGCGGACCGGGGTGGCGCTCGATGATCTGGAGACCGCGGTGCGGCGCTGGTCCGGCACGATCGCGGCGGGGGTGGCCGCCGGCGCCGAGGCGCTACGCGGCGGCGCGGACGGCTACGAGGCGGTGGACGAGCGGGCCGCCCGCCGTGTCGCCGGGGCGTCGCGATGAGCGGCGACGGCGTCCGCGCGGGTCCGGTCGGCTACGCGCAGCTGTGGCGGGCGGATCCGGGCGCCTGGCTCGCCACCGGAGCGGCCTGGCGCGGGCTCGTCGACCCGGTGCGCCGTCGGGCCGACGGGCTGACCGCCCGGGCCGGCGACCTCCGGTCGGGCTGGTCCGGCGCCGCCTCGACGGCCGCCCAGCGGCGTCTCGCCGAGTTGCGCACCGCGCTCACCGACGGGCTGCCCGCCCTGTTCGAGATCGACCAGGCGCTCGCCGAGTTCGCCGCCCGGGTGGGCGCGGCGAAGGCCCGGCTCGGCGCCGAGGTGGCCCGCGCCGAGACCGGTGGCCTGTCCGTGGACCGCACCGGCGCCGTCCGGCCCGACCCGGCCCGGCCCGTCGACCGGGCCGGGCCCGCGGTGGTTCAGGCGCAGGCCGGGATCCGCCGTGCGCTGGCCCTGGCGGGCGCGGCGGATCGGGAGGCGACCGGCCGGCTGGCGGAGATCGCCACGGCGGCGGTGACCGGGTGGGTGAGCGTCCCACCCGGCTGGCGGCCGGGGCCCGGAGCCGGGCCGGTCGAGGTGCGCCGCTGGTGGACCGGTCTGAGCCCGGCCGAGCAGCGGTGGCTGGTCGGGCACGAGCCGGGCCGGGTGGGCCGCCTGGACGGGGTGCCGGCCGCCGCGCGTGACCGGGCCAACCGGCTGTTGCTCGCCGACCGGCGTCAGGAGCTGCTCGCTCGCCGCCTCGCCCTGCTACGTCCGCTGCCGGCAGGTCCGTTCGAGGTGACCCGGCGTGCTCGGCTGGCCGGGGTGGAGGCGGCGCTACGCGGCCTGGACGGGCTGGGTGAGCGGCTGGCGACGCCGTCCGCGCCGCGGGCGTACCTGCTGGGGCTCGACCTCGCCGGGGACGGGCGGGCGATGGTGGCGCTCGGCAACCCGGACCGGGCCGGCGCGGTGCTGACCTACGTCCCCGGCATGACCGCGGACCTGGCCGACGCGCCGGCCGAGTTGGGCCGGGCCGCCCGGGTGCTGGACCGGTGCGCGGCGATCGGGCCGGGCGAGGAGACGGCGGCGGTGCTCTGGCTGGACTACGACGCGCCGGACTTCCTCACCGAGGCGGCCGGCGCCCGGCAGGCCGAGGACGCCGGGCCGGCCCTGCACCGGTTCCAGGAGGGGCTGCGGGCCACGCACGAGGGGTCGCCGGCCCGGCAGACCGTGCTCGGGCACAGCTACGGCTCGCTCGTGGTCGGCGCCGCCGCTCGCGACCACGGGCTGGGCGCGGACGCGCTGGTCTTCGTCGGGTCGCCCGGGGTCGGCGTCGACCACGCCACCGAGCTGCGGATGCCGGCCGGGCAGGTCTGGGCGTCGACCGCGCCGGACGACGTGATCCGGCTCGTCCGCCAGCCGGACGAGCTGGCCCGCCGGGCCGTGCTGGCCGGCACGCCGCTCGGGCCGGCGCTGGCCGTGCTGGACCCGCACTCCGACCGGCTCTGGTTCGGCGCAGACCCGAGCGCGCCGGGCTTCGGTGGCCGGCGCTTCCCGAGCGCAGGGCACGGCCACACCGGCTACTGGGATGCCGACAACCCGGCCCTGGACGGGATGGCGCGGATCGTGCTGGGCCGGTGAGACGCCGGGGCCCGCTCCGTGCCGGGCGTCGATCCGAGCTACTCGACCGTGACCGACTTGGCGAGGTTCCGGGGCTGGTCGACGTCGTGTCCGCGGGCCGCGGCGATCTCGGCCGCGAGCACCTGGAGCGGCACGGTGGTCACCAGCGGCGCGAGCAGCGTCGGCGTACGCGGCACGTAGATCAGATGGTCGGCGTAACGGACCACCGCCTGGTCGCCCTCCTCGGCGATCACGATCGTGCGGGCGCCCCGGGCGCGCACCTCCTGGATGTTGGAGACGACCTTGTCGTGCAGCATGCCCCGGCCGACCGGGGACGGCACGATGCAGATCACCGGCGTGCCCTTGTCGATCAGCGAGATCGGGCCGTGCTTCAGCTCGCCGGCGGCGAAGCCCTCGGCGTGCATGTACGCCAACTCCTTGAGCTTCAGGGCACCTTCCAGGGCGACCGGGTAGCCCACGTGCCGGCCGATGAACAGCACGGTCGGCTCGGACTTCAACTCGCGGCCGAGCTCGCGGACCGGCTCGATCCGGTCCAGCAGCTCGCGCAGCTTGCCCGGCATGTCCTGGAGCTGGGACACCACCGCGCCCACCTCGTCGGCGAACTTGATGCCCCGCACCTGGGCCAGATGCAGCCCGATCAGATAGCAGGCGACGACCTGGGTGAGGAACGCCTTGGTGGAGGCGACCGCGATCTCCGGGCCGCCGTGTGTGTAGAGCACCGCGTCGGACTCGCGCGGGATGGTCGAGCCGTTGGTGTTGCAGACCGCCAGCACGCGGGCCTTCTGCTCCTTGGCGTGGCGCAGCGCCATCAGTGTGTCCATGGTCTCGCCGGACTGCGAGATCACCACGATCAGGGTGGAGCGGTCGAGCACCGGGTCGCGGTAGCGGAACTCGCTTGCCAGCTCCACCTCGCAGGGGATCCGGGTCCAGTGCTCGATGGCGTACTTGGCGACCAGGCCGGCGTGGTAGGAGGTGCCGCAGGCGACGATGAAGATCTTGTCGACGTCGCGCAGGTCCTGCTCGCTGAGGCGGACCTCGTCGAGCGCGATCTCGCCGCTCTCGGTGAGCCGGCCGAGCAGCGTGTCGGCGATGGCCTGCGGCTGCTCCTCGATCTCCTTGAGCATGAACCAGTCGTAGCCGCCCTTCTCGGCGGCTGACGAGTCCCAGTCGATGTGGAAGTCCTTGCCGGTCGCGGGCTGGCCGGCGAAGTCGGTGATCTCGATGCTGTCACCGGTGATCAGGACGATCTGGTCCTGCCCCAGCTCGACCGCGTCCCGGGTGTGCTCGATGAACGCCGCCACGTCACTGGCGAGGTAGTTCTCGCCGTCGCCCCGGCCCACCACGAGCGGCGAGTTGCGCCGGGCGCCGACCACCGCGCCGGGGATGGCCGCGTCCACGGCGAGCAGGGTGAACGCCCCTTCGAGTCGCCCGCAGACCACCCGCATGGCGGACGCGAGCAACTGCGGGCCGTCGGCTTCACCGGCCGACCGCAGATCGGCGAGCGCACGGGCGATCAGGTGTGCGGCGCACTCGGTGTCGGTGTCGCTGGCGAACTCGACGCCCTCGTCCTCCAGCTCGCCGCGGAGCTTCGCGAAGTTCTCGATGATGCCGTTGTGGATGACCGCGACCCGGCCGTCCGGGGAGAGGTGCGGGTGGGCGTTGCGGTCGGTCGGCCCGCCGTGCGTGGCCCATCGGGTGTGGCCGATGCCGGTGGTGCCGTCGCCGATGCCGATCGGGCTGGCGGCGCAGTCCTCGGGGTTGTCGGCGGCCCGCTCGGAGAGAACCTTCTCCAGGTTGGCCAGCTTGCCGGCCTTCTTCTCGGTCAGCAGCTCGTCGTCGCAGACCACGGCGACTCCGGCCGAGTCGTAGCCGCGGTATTCCAGCCGCCGCAGTCCGTCGAGCACGATGCCGAGCGCCGGGCGCGCACCGGCGTAACCCACGATTCCACACATGGTTCGCAGCCTAGCCGAGTTTCGCTCATCGTGCGTGCGCGGAAGGCGGGTCATCGATCACCAAGCATGAGCGAACCGATCAACATCGCCCCACCCGGCAGACAAATCACCCAGCGCGATCTCCTTTGCCGCACCTCCCCACAACACCCACCTCAAGCGATTGGTCCCTCACCGTCCGTTTCGTCCAGCCGCCTCGACGGATCTGACCGGTAAACAGACTCAGCTTGCACCCGTTTGGCCGTCTTGATGCCCCCGGTGCTCGGGAGACGTCGGTAGGCCGGACGCCAGTTCGGTGATGTGGCGGTATCCGACCACCGGCGATGCCCCCACTTCACCGAACTGGTGTTGATCATGGCCAAACGATCACCGCCCGCGCTTCCTCGCACGAGACCCGGCCGGAGAGCAGGCCACCGTGCGGCCGGTTGCCCGTTTTCACGCCTGCGCGGCGTCCCGACGAGACCAGGTGACTTGGAAGATTTCGGCCCCGGGAGGGGCCGTTACCTTCCAAGATCTCCGACGGGGCGAGGTGAAGCGGTCGCCGGGCGGGCGGGGGCGCGGGGATGGCTTGCACGCCCTACATTGAGGGCCCGGGCGGCATCCCCGGGGTCCATCCCTCCGCGGTCGCCCGCCGCCGTACCCCTGTGAGCTGAGCCGATGTCCGAGACGGCCCCCACCCCCGAGCCGACCCCCAGGCCGAGTGACCCGACGGCGCCGCCGCTCTCCGGCGAGCCCGCCACCTGGACGCCGCCGGACCCGCTGGCCGCGCCGCAGCCCTGGGCGCCGCCCGCGCCATGGACACCGACGCCCTGGGAGCCGACCCCCTGGACGCCCGGGGCCGGCACGAGCGGACAGGCAGGCGGCGCCACCGGCCAAGCCGGCGTCGAAGGACAGGCCCGCACCACCGGACAGCCGACTCCGGACACGCCGGGATGGCCACCGGCCGCGTATCCGCCCGCGCCCCACCAGCCCGGACCGTATCCGCCCGCGCCCCACCAGCCCGGACCGTATCCGCCCGCGCCCCACCAGCCCGGACCGTATCCGCCCGCGCCCCACCAGCCCGGACCGTATCCGCCCGCGCCCTACCCATCTGGACCGTATCCGCCGGGACCATATCCGCCGCCGTTCGCGTACCCCGGGGGGACGCCGCGCCGGTCGGGCGCGGGCTGGGTGCTCGGCGTGGTCATCGCGGCGGTCGTCGCGCTGGTGCTTGCCGTCTGCGGGTGCGTCGGCCTGGGCATGCTTGGCAGCTTCAGCGAGGGGTCGGTCACGTCCGGGGAGCCGTACGAGCCGCCGTTCGTCGACGGGTCCGGGGAGCCGGGCTGGCCGGACGGACCCGGCGGATTCACCGACGAGCCGACCGAAACGCCGGTGGTCCCGGCCACCACACCGTCCGCCGGGCGTGGCCGGTTCACGGTGGTGTACGAGATCACCGGCACGGGAGCGGCGAACGTCGAGTTCTACGACGCCAACGGCGACTTCCTCACCGTGAACGGGATGCAGCCACCGTGGCGGCTGGCGTTCACCGCGAACGACCGGAAACAGGTGCAGATCGTCGCCATTCCCGATGACCAGCAGCGCGACGGGGTGAGTTGCCGGATCACCGTGGACGGGAAGGTCGTGTCCCGGGATTCGAGCGCAACGGGCGGGATGGCGTCCTGCTTCGGCTGGTGAGGGGCCGGAGACGGGCCGTAGGCTGGCCGCCGTGACGACGACGGATCCGCTGGTGGCCCGCATGCGGCCGTTCGGCACCACCATCTTCGCCGAGATGTCGGCGTTGGCCGTGCGCACCGGCGCGGTCAACCTGGGGCAGGGCTTCCCGGACACCGACGGCCCGCCGGAGATGCTCGCCGCCGCCGCCGAGGCGCTGCGGACCGGTCACAACCAGTACCCGCCGGGGCCGGGGATCCCGGCGTTGCGCGCGGCCGTTGCGGCCCACCAGCGCCGGTTCTGGGGCCTGGAGTACGACCCGGACGGCGAGATCGTGGTGACCGCCGGCGCGACGGAGGCGATCGCGGCGAGCATCCTCGCGCTCTGCGAGCCGGGTGACGAGGTGGTCTGCTTCGAGCCGTACTACGACTCGTACGCCGCCTCGATCGCGCTGGCCGGCGCGGTGCGCCGCCCGGTGACGCTGCGCCCGGGCCCGGACGGCCGGTACGCCTTCGACCCGGCCGAGCTGCGCGCCGCGTTCGGGCCGCGGACCCGGCTGGTGCTGCTGAACTCGCCGCACAACCCGACCGGGAAGGTGTTCACCGCCGACGAGTTGGCCCTGGTCGCCGAGTTGTGCCGGGAGCACGACACGTACGCGGTCACCGACGAGGTCTACGAGCACCTCGTGTTCGCCGACGCCGCCGCGCCGCACGTGCCGCTGGCCACGCTGCCGGGGATGTGGGCGCGCACCCTGCGGGTGTCCTCGGCGGGCAAGACGTTCTCCTGCACCGGCTGGAAGGTCGGCTGGGTGAGCGGCCCGGCGTCGCTCGTCGCGGCGGTGCTGCGGGTGAAGCAGTTCCTCACGTTCGTCAACGCGGGCCCGCTGCAACCGGCCGTGGCGGTGGCGCTCGGCCTGCCGGACGCCTACTTCGCCGGTTTCGCCGACGACCTGCGACGCCGGCGGGACCAACTCGTCGCCGGGCTGGCCGACGCCGGGTTCGGGGTGCTCACGCCGGAGGGCACCTACTTCGTCACCGCCGACGTCACCCCGCTCGGCGGGCGGGACGGGGTGGAGTTCTGCCGGTCCCTGCCGGAACGGTGCGGGGTGGTGGCGGTGCCGACGCAGGTCTTCTACGACGACGTGGCGGCGGGTCGCACGCTGGTCCGGTTCGCGTTCTGCAAGCGGCCGGAGGTGCTCGCCGAGGCGGTGACCCGGCTGCGCCGGCTCGGGGCGGACGGGTGAGCGACGGGTACGCGGAGCGGCTGCGCCGGCTGGCCGCCCAGCGCGGCTGCGACACGATGCTCTCCGGCGTACGTCCGGAATCGGTGCGGGAGCAGGTGGCGGCGCTCGGCGCGGTGGCCGGTGACGACCTGCCCGACGTCTACGGCGAGGGCGGCCCGGTCGCGGAGCTGGAGGCGCGGGTGGCCGGGCTGCTCGGCACGGAGGCGGCCGTGCTGTTCCCCTCCGGCACGATGGCCCAGCAGGTCGTCATGCGTTACGGCGCGGAGGCGACCGGCCGGTCGGGGGTGGGCCTGCACCCGCTCAGTCACCCGTTGCTGCGCGAACGCGAGGCGTACGCGCTGCTGGCCGGTGTGCGGGCGGTGCGCACCACGACCGCGCCGCGCAACCCGAGCGCCGACGAGGTGGCCACGCTCGACGAGCCGATCGGCACGCTCCTGCTGGAGTTGCCGCTGCGCGACGCCGGGTTCGTGCTGCCGACCTGGGACGACCTGGTCGCCGTCGTCGCGGCGGCCCGGGCCGGGGGCGCCCGGGTGCACTTCGACGGCGCACGGCTCTGGGAGTCGACGGTTCATCTGGGCTACTCGACGGCCGAGATCGCGGCGTTGGCCGACAGCACGTACGTCTCGTTCTACAAGTCCCTCGGCGGCCACTCGGGCGCCGCGCTGGCCGGCGACGCCGACCTGGTCCGCTATGCCCGCGCCTGGCGGCACCGCTACGGCGGCACGCTGTTCCAGCAGTGGCCGGCGGCGCTCGCCGGGCTCGCCGGGTTGGAGCGGGAGCTGCCCCGGCTCGGCGGATACGTGGGGCACGCGAAGGTGGTGGCCGAGGCGTTGGCCGCCCTGCCCGGCGCCCGGGTGCATCCGACCCCGCCGCACACCCACCAGTTCCGGTTCTGGCTGCCGTACCCGGCGGCGGTGCTCGACGCGGCGAACCTGGCGCTCGCCGAGCGGGAGCGGGCGTGGTTCGTCGGCGGCTGGCGGGACAGCGAGGTGCCGGGGCTGGCGCTGGCCGAGGTGACGGTCGCCGGGCCGGCGCTGGAGTTGGACGCCGGCGCGGTCACCGACCTGGCCGCCCGCTTCCTGCGCCGCCTGCCGACGACCTGACCGGCGGATCGCCGGACCGGGCCGCCGGACCGGCCAGGCGACCGGGCTGGTCAGGCGACCGGACTGGTCAGGCGACCGGGCTGGCGGAGCGGACCTGCTCGGCGATGCGCTCGGCGACCTCGCGCGCGGTGGCCTCGGTGGCCGCCTCGACCATGACCCGCACCAGCGGCTCGGTGCCGGACGGGCGGAGCAGCACCCGGCCGGTCTCGCCCAGTTCGGCCTCGGCCCGCTCGACCTCGGCGCGGACGGCCGGCGCGGCGGCGCCGACGGTACGGTCACCGACCGGCACGTTGATCAGCACCTGGGGCAGCTTGGTGACCACGGCGGCCAGCTCGGCCAGGGAGGTGCCGGTGGCGGCCATCCGGGCCATCAGGTGCAGGCCGGTGAGCACGCCGTCGCCCGTGGTGGCGAACGCGGGCAGCACGATGTGGCCGCTCTGCTCGCCGCCCAGGGCCAGGCCGGAGGCGCGCAGCTCCTCCAGCACGTACCTGTCGCCGACCTTGGTCTCGACCAACCGGATGCCGTGCGCGGACATGGCCAGCCGCAGGCCGAGGTTGCTCATCACGGTGGCGACCAGGGTGTCCTGGGTCAGCTCGCCGGCGTCGCGCATGGCCAGGGCGAGGATGGCCATCACCTGGTCGCCGTCGACCTCCGTGCCGTCGGCGCTGACCGCGACGCACCTGTCGGCGTCGCCGTCGTGGGCGAGGCCGAGGTGCGCGCCGTGCTCGACCACCGCGGCGCGCAGCGCCTCGATGTGGTTGGAGCCGCACCCGTCGTTGATGTTGAGCCCGTCCGGCTCGGCGTGGATGGCGATCACCTCGGCGCCGGCCTCCCGGTAGGCCACCGGGGCGACGTCGGCCGCCGCCCCGTTGGCGCAGTCGACCACGACCTTGATCCCGTCGAGGCGGTGCGGCACGGTGCCGACGAGGTGCTGGACGTAGTGGTCGGCGCCGTCGAGCAGGTCGTTGACCCGGCCCACACCGGCGCCGGTCGGGCGTTTCCAGGCGGTGGTGGCGTTCGCCTCGACGGCCGCCTCGATCCGCATCTCGATCTCGTCGGGCAGTTTGTGCCCGCCGGCGGCGAAGAGCTTGATGCCGTTGTCCGGCATCGGGTTGTGCGAGGCGGAGAGCATGACGCCGAGGTCGGCCTTGATCTCGGCGGTGAGGAACGCCACCGCCGGGGTGGGCAGCACGCCGACCCGGACCACGTTGGCGCCCGCGCTGGTGAGGCCGGCGACCACCGCCGCTTCGAGCATCTCGCCGCTGGCCCGGGTGTCCCGGCCCACCACCGCGAGCGGCGGATGGCTCCGGTCGGTCTCGGCCAGCGTGTGTGCCGCGGCGACCGCGACCGCGAGCGCCAACTCCGGGGTGAGATCCGCGTTCGCCCGCCCGCGTACGCCGTCCGTGCCGAACAACCGGCCCATACCCGCCAACCTCCGTGGAACTGCCGTTGAGGAGAGAAACGCGGAACGGCCGGGCCGCCCCCGCAGAAGGGAGGCGGACCCGGCCGTCCGTCAGAAGTACAAGACGCTGTTGGAGATCAGCGCTTCGAGTACTGGGGAGCCTTACGGGCCTTCTTGAGGCCGTACTTCTTGCTCTCCTTGACCCGGGCGTCACGGGTCAGGAAGCCGGCCTTCTTCAGGGCCGGGCGGTCGTCGGGCTCGTTGACGATCAGCGCCCGGGCGATGGCGAGCCGCAGCGCGCCGGCCTGGCCGGTGGTGCCGCCGCCCCGCAGGTTGGCGATCACGTCGAACGACTCGGGCTTCTCGGCGGTGACCAGCGGGTCCTTGATGAGCTGCTGGTGCACCTTGCTCGGGAAGTAGGCCTCGAGTTCGCGACCGTTGCAGGTGATCTTGCCGCTGCCGGGGACGATCCGGACCCGGACGATGGCTTCCTTGCGACGGCCCACGGTCTGGATCGGGCGGTCACCGCGGGGCGCGCGCGCGACGGGCGCCGGCGCCTCGGTGGCCTCGGGGGCGACCTCGGTCTCGGTGATGTCGGTCATGCTGCTTCCTTCGCCCGCGCTCACTGCGCGATCTGCTTGATCTCGAACGGCGCCGGCTGCTGCGCGCTGTGCGGGTGCTCGGCACCGGCGTAGACCTTCAGCTTCTTGAGGATCTGACGGCCCAGCTTGTTGTGCGGGAGCATCCCCTTCACAGCCAGCTCGACGGCCCGCTCGGGCCGCTTGGTGAGCAGCTCGTCGTAGCCGACCCGCTTCAGGCCACCCGGGTAGCCGGAGTGGCGGTAGGCAACCTTGGTCTGACGCTTGTTGCCGGTCAGCGCGACCTTGCCCGCGTTCACGATGACGACGAAGTCGCCCGTGTCGACGTGCGGCGCGAAAGTCGGCTTGTGCTTGCCACGCAGCAGCGTGGCGGCGTGGGTCGCGAGGCGGCCCAGCACGACGTCAGAGGCGTCGATGACGTGCCACTGACGCTCGATCTCACCCGGCTTCGGGCTGTACGTACGCACAGGTCTACCTTGTCTCGTCGTCGGTCTGGGGTCGCGCGCCGAGGTAACCGGGGCTTCCCAGTCGAACCAGCGCGCACGAACGACCAAGCGTACCTGATGCGGCACGCCTAAGAATGTCGTACAACAGCAGGCAACGATACCCGGCCGCCCGGCGGCTGGTCAAAACGGGGTGGCCCGGTGTGCGCTCATGGCACAGGTCACACGCCGGCCAGCCTACGCGGCCCCGGCCGCAGGTAGATCGCCCAGGTCACCAGGAAGCAGAGCGCGTACCAGCCGATGAAGGCCAGGTAGGCGGCGTCGGCGGTGCCGGAGGTCAGGAACGACTGCCGGAACGCCACGTTCACCAGCA
This sequence comes from Micromonospora sp. WMMD1128, assembly GCF_027497235.1. NCBI lineage: Bacteria > Bacillati > Actinomycetota > Actinomycetes > Micromonosporales > Micromonosporaceae > Micromonospora > Micromonospora sp. WMMD1128. Next base: position 545,745 of record NZ_CP114902.1, on the reverse strand, counting down.
CGCCGCCGGACGCGCCGACCGCGCCGGCGATGCCGATCAACGCGCCGGCCAAGCGCCGGGCCCGCCGCTGCGCCGCCTCCCGGTCCCCGGTCAGCTCGGCCTCCGCGGTGGCCCGGGCCCGGAAGATCGCCGGGATCATCTTGTACGTCGAGCCGTTGCCGATCCCGGAGAACACGAACAGCGCCAGGAACCCGGCCAGGTAGAGCGGGAAGGAGTGCTCCCGGGCGGCGTGGAGCACCAGCCCGGCGCCGCCGGCCATCGCGACGAAGTTCCAGAACGTGACCCGGGCCCCGCCGAGCCGGTCGGCGAGCTGACCCCCGAACGGCCGGACCAGCGAGCCGACGAGCGGCCCGAGAAAGGTCAGCCAGGCGGCGTCGACCGGGGTGGGGAACCGGTCGTGGAACTGGAGTTGGAGCACCTGACCGAAGGCGAAGCCGAAGCCGATGAACGAGCCGAACGTGCCGACGTAGAGCAGCGACATCACCCAGGTGTGCGGGTCGCGGGCGGCCTCGCGCAGCGCCCCCGGCTCGTTGCGCGCCCCCGGCACGTTGTCCAGCCAGCGCGCCGCGGCCAGCGCGGCGAGCACGATCAGCGGCAGGTAGACGGCCGGCACGAGCCGGGGGTACGCGGCCCCCGCGGTGGCCAGCACCGCCAGCCCGACGAGCTGCACCGCCGGTACGCCGAGATTGCCGCCGCCGGCGTTGAGCCCCAGCGCCCGGCCCTTGAGCCGCTCCGGGAAGAACAGGTTGATGTTCGCCATCGAGGAGGCGAAGTTGCCGCCGCCCACGCCGGACAGGCAGGCCAGCACCATGAGCGTGGTGTACGACACCCCGGGCTCGATCAGCACCGTCATCGGCACCGCCGGCACCAGCAGCAGCAACACGCTGACGATGGTCCAGTTCCGGCCGCCGAACCGGGCCACCGCAAGCGTGTAGGGCAGTCGCAGCACCGCGCCCAGCGCGGCCGGCACGGCGGTGAGCAGGAACTTCCCGGCCGGGTCGATGCCGTACGCCGGGCCGAGGAAGAGCACCGTCACCGACCAGAGGCTCCACACGGAGAAGCCGACGTGCTCGGCGAAGATCGACACGTACAGGTTGCGGCGGGCGATCCGGGCGCCGCCTGCGGCCCAGAACGCCGGGTCCTCCGGACGCCATTCGGTGATCCGTCCCGGCCGGTCGGTGGCGACCGGCGCCGGGGTGCTGGCTGAAGCGAGCGTGCTCACGGCGACTCCTCCTCGTCGGTGACGAGGGGGACGCTAGGAACCGGCGGTTTCCGTCAGGTGCCCCATGCACGTCGGCGCGGATACGGAGATCGCACGTCCGCCGGACGGCGGCGGTGAGGCGGTCACAGCTCCTGAAGGATCCGCAACGCGCGCCCGACCCGCTGCATGGTCTCGGTGTCCGCCACGTCCACGCACTCGGTGAACCACTTCTTCATCGGCGAGGAGAGCCGGTCGGGCATCACCACGAAGCCACCCATGCGTACGGCAAGCGGCGAGTCGCGCAGCAACGACTCGTCGACCACCTCCGCCACGATCACGATCGGCACCGCTGTGGAGTTGTAGACGTCGGAGCTGATGACCAGGCCGAACCGTTCCCGGGCGCCGGAGATGCGCCAGATCTCCCCCCTACGCAGCACGCGGGCGACCACCGCGGAACAGGGCGTCGTCGACCATGGCGGCCTCCTGGTCGTCGGCCAGGGCGTCGGCCTCCAGGTCCAGGCCGGCGCGGCCGACCGCGGCGGCGTGCGCGGTGAACACCTCGCGCAGCGCCTTCTCCCGGGCGGCCTGGTCCATCCAGGCGGAGAGGGAGAGCCCTTCCCGCTTGGCGAACCGGCGCGCTTCCTCGATCGTCTCGTCGGAGAACGACAGGGTCACCTTGGCGGTCATGCCAAGCAGACTACCCATCGGTATGACCTCTAGTCATCCCGTGCGGCGTCAACAGAGAGATTGGACAGGAGTCAAGCGCAACAACCGAACTCGCTTGCGGATGTTGCGCTTGCTGGGGAAGACTGGTCCGAACGGTCAGCACACGGAGCGTGAGGGTCATTCACCCGGCGCACGCAACGCAGAGCGGTCAGGGGGAAGCATCATGAGCCTCGGCGCCACGAGGACCGCTTCGGTCGCGCCCGCCGAAGGGGCTGAGCACAAGAAGCTGGCCGCCATGGCGGCATTCCTCATGCGGCACCACGCTGCGGGACGGAAGACCGCTCGCCTCGTCATGTCGGATGGGGAGGAGGTCGACGTCCCGGCCCAACTGTTCGACCTTTTGGAGCAGATCACCGCGACGCTCTCCCGCGGAGACGGTGTTGCGGTCAGCGCCATCGCCCGCGAGCTGACGACAACCGAGGCGGCGAAACTGCTCGGCATGTCCCGCCCCACGCTGGTCCGCCTCCTGGAGAATGGTTCCATCGCCTCCCACCGGGTCGGTAGCCACCGACGCGTTTTCCTGGCCGATGTCCTCGCCTTTCGACAACGGCAGATGGAGGAGCGGCGAAAGTCGTACGAGGCCCTCATGTGGGAATCCGACGCGCTGGGTTTCAACGACGACGAGTAGATCCCGGCCGGGACCGGGGGCGCTGGGTAGGGTGTCCACTGTGATCCCCGGCGCCCCCCTGGTGTTCCTGGATGCCAATGTGCTCTTCTCCAGGACGCTTCGCGATTGGATCAGCCTCCTGGCGCTCGAGAGCGACTGCAACGTTTTCGATCTCCGGTACAGCGAGGATGTCCTGGCGGAATGGATGTATCGGCTACGCCGGAAGCGACCCGAACATTCCGAGCAGGCCATTGGAGGGCAGCGGCGCAGGTTCGTCGAGGCTTTTCCCTACGGCCTGGTCACCGGCTACTCCCCCAGCGACGTGCCCTGCCCGCCGGACTCGGACGACCGGCACGTACTTGCCGCGGCGATCCACGGCGCCGTCGACATCCTGGTCACCGATGACCAACGCGCCTTCCCTCCGGAGTGTGTGCGAGAACGCCTTTCGGTGCTCACGAGCGACGACTTTCTCAACTGGGTGGCCGACCGTTCTGTGAGCCTGGTGCAACGAGTGACGACTCGCCAGATCGATTACTACCGGCGCAGCCTGGTGGCCCCGGATCGGGATGCCGTCGAGCTGATCGCTTATCTCCGGAAGGCGGGAGCGCCCAGGTTCGCCAGGCGGCTGGAGGAACAGTTGCCCGAGCCACCCGTACGCTGACCGCGGGCTCATCGGTCAGCCAGGGCCGGCGCACGGCCGCCGAAGACGGCGAAGCGCCACTCCTTGAAGAAGCAGTCCACGTCAACCAGCCCGGCCTCGCCCAGCCAGCGGCATTGGTCGGCGACCGTAGCGGGCCGGTCGTGCCGCATCCGCTCCCGGGAGGCGGCGATCTCCTCGGCGTCGGAGCCCAGCTCGGTGATCCGTGCCGTCCACACCTCGTCGTAGCGCCGGTCGAGCGCCGGCGTCGGCCCGGCCACCTGCTCGGCGTTGACGAACACCCCGCCGGGCGCAAGCGCCTCGGCCGCGCGCCGGTAGAGCGCCCGCTTGCCGTCGTCGTCGAGGTGGTGGATGGCGAGCGCGGAGACCACCGCGTCGTACCGGCCGGCGGGCAGCGGGTCGGCCAGGTCGGCGTGGACCGTGCGGTGCGGCACGCCGCGCGCGGACAGGTGGCCGGCGGCCACGGCCAACATGCCGGGCGCGCCGTCCACGAGCGTCAGCCGCACGCCGGGAATGGCGGCGGTCAGCAACAGGGAGAGCAGGCCGGTGCCCGCGCCCAGGTCCAGCACCTCGGGGGTACGCCCGGCGGCGAGCGCCGCCCGCAGCGGCGGTGCGGCCACCTCGACCGCAGTGCCGTAGAAGGCGTCGAAGCAGGGCACCAGTCGGCGTCGGGCCTGGTCGTAGCTGCCGGCCACGGCGTCGAACGCATCCGTCACGCTCATCGAGTCTCCCGTTATGTGAGACGATTTTCTCACATTCTAAACCTCGCGGTCCGACCCGTCACCCCCGTGCGGTGTGAGGCGCTCTTGACAGGACCGAAACAGAAGGGACCCGGGCCGGAAACCCCCCGGCGGCACGCTTTTCCGACATGACAGACGGTGCGCACGTGGCGACACAATCCGGGGTACGCCCCCGGGAAGCGGCCACGCACTGCCCGTACTGCGCGTTGCAGTGCGGCATGGTGCTGCGCGCGGTCGGCGGCGGCGTCGAGGTCGCCCCGCGGGACTTCCCCACCAACCGCGGCGGGCTCTGCCAGAAGGGCTGGACCGCCGCCGAGCTGCTCGACCACCCGGAACGGCTCACCACGCCGCTGGTGCGGGACCGGAAGGGCGCCGAGCTGCGCCCGACGGGCTGGGACGAGGCGCTGGACCGGATCGCCGCCGCGCTGCGCACGGTCACCGACCGACACGGGCCGGACGCGGTAGCGGTCTTCGGCGGCGGCGGGCTGACGAACGAGAAGGCGTACGCGCTGGGCCGGTTCGCCCGGGTGTCGCTGCGCACCCGGCACATCGACTACAACGGACGTTGGTGCATGTCGTCGGCCGCCGCGGCCGGCAACCGGGCCTTCGGCGTCGACCGAGGGCTGCCGTTCCCGCTGGCCGACCTGGGCCGGGCGGACACGCTGATGCTCGTGGGCGCGAACCCGGCCGAGACCATGCCGCCGCTGATGCGCCACGTCACCGACCAACGGGCACGCGGCGGCCGGCTGATCGTGGTCGACCCCCGGGCCACCGCCACCGCCCGCCAGGCCGACCTGCACCTGCAACCGCTGCCCGGCACCGACCTGGCGGTGGCCAACGCGCTGCTGCACATCGCGCTCACCGAGGGCTGGCTGGACCGGGCTTACGTCAAGGCGCGGACCACCGGGTTCGACGAGGTCCGGCGTACCGTGGCCGGCTACTGGCCGGCGGAGGTGGAACGCCTCTCCGGGGTGCCGGTGGCCGATCTGGAGTACGCCGCCCGCGCGCTCGCCGCCGTGGACCGGGCGATCATCCTCACCGCCCGGGGGGCCGAGCAGCACGCCAAGGGCGTGGACACCGTCACCGCCTTCGTCAACCTGGCGCTCGCCCTGGGCCTGCCCGGCCGCCCCGGCTCCGGCTACGGCTGCCTGACCGGGCAGGGCAACGGGCAGGGCGGCCGGGAACACGGGCAGAAGGCCGACCAGCTCCCCGGTTACCGGCGGATCGACGACCCGGCGGCCCGGGAGCACGTGGCCCGGGTGTGGGGAGTAGACCCGGCGACGCTGCCCGGGCCCGGAGTGCCGGCCTACCAGTTGCTCGACTCGCTCGGCACCCCGTCCGGACCGAAGGCGCTGCTGGTGTTCGGCTCGAACCCGGTCGTCTCCGCGCCCCGGGCGGCCCGGATCGAGTCCCGGTTGCGCGACCTGGACCTGCTCGTGGTCGCCGACTTCCTCCGCTCGGAGACCGCCGAGTTGGCCGACGTGGTGCTGCCGGTCACCCAGTGGGCCGAGGAGGACGGCACGATGACCAACCTGGAGGGTCGCGTGCTGCGCCGGCGCGCGGTCCGCGTACCACCCGCCGGGGTCCGGACCGACCTGGAGATCCTCGCCGGGCTCGCCGCCCGGCTGACCGCCGACGCGCCGTTGCCGACCGACCCGCGGGAGGTGTTCGAGGAGCTGCGGCGGGCCTCGGCCGGCGGCCCGGCCGACTACGCCGGGATCACCTGGGACCGGATCGACGCCGACACCGGCGTGTTCTGGCCCTGCCCGGACCCCGACGGCCCGGACCGTCCCCGCCTCTTCGCCGACCGGTTCCCCACCCCGGACGGCCGGGCCCGCTTCCACCCGGTGACCCACCGCCCGGCCGCCGAGCCGGTCTGCGCCGACTACCCGCTGCACTTCACCACCGGCCGGGTGCTGGCGCACTACCAGTCCGGCGCGCAGACCCGACGGGTCGCCGCGCTGCGCCGGGCCGCCCCGGAGGGCTTCGTCGAGGTGCACCCCGACCTGGCCGCCCGGCTCGGCGTGACCGAGGGGACACCGGTGCGGGTGGTCTCCCGCCGGGGCGAACTGCGCGCGCCGGCCCGGCTCAGCCCGGCGATCCGGCCGGACACCGTCTTCGCGCCGTTCCACTGGCCCGGCGCGGCGCGGGCCAACTCGGTCACCAACGACGCCCTCGACCCGGTCTCCGGGATGCCCGAGTTCAAGATCTGCGCGGTCCGGGTGGAGCGGGCATGACCGGGCGGACCGTCGTCGTCGGATACGGCATGGCCGGCGCCCGGCTCGTCGCCGAGCTGCACGCGCGCGGCGGCGACCGGCGGATCACCGTGCTCGGGGCGGAGCCGCACCGGGCGTACAACCGGATCATGCTCTCCACGCTGCTGGCCGGGAAGATCGACGAGCCGGACGTGGAGCTGGTCGAGGCCGTCGGCCCCGCCGTCGACGTGCGGACCGGCACGCCGGTCACCGCGATCGACCGGGACGCCCGGGAGGTACGCACCGCCGACGGCGGCCGGCACGGCTACGACCACCTGGTGCTCGCCACCGGCAGCCGGGCGGTGGTGCCGCCGCTGCCCGGGCTCGACCCGCTGCCCGCCCGGGTGATCCCCTTCCGCACCCTGGCCGACTGCCGGCGGATCCTCGCCGCCGCCCGGGGCGCGCGCCGCGCCCTGGTGCTCGGCGGCGGGCTGCTCGGGCTGGAGGCGGCCCGCGGCCTCGCCGCCCGGGGCCTCGACGTGACAGTGGTCCACCCGGTCGGGCACCTGATGGACCGGCAGCTCGACCCGGCCGCCGGCACGGTCCTCGCCGGCACGCTCGCCGGGCTGGGCGTCCGGGTCCGGCTCGGCGTGACCGCGACCGGGGTGACCACCGACGGCGACGGGGTCTGGCTGCACCTGGACGCCGGTGCGCCGCTCGCGGCCGACCTGCTGGTCCTCTGCTGCGGCGTACGCCCCGACACCGCGCTGGCCCGGGCGGCCGGGCTCACCGTCGACCGGGGCGTGGTGGTGGACGACCGGATGCGGACCAGCGACCGGCGGATCTCGGCGATCGGCGACTGCGCCCAGCACGGCGGGGCGCTGACCGGGCTGGTCGCGCCGGCCTGGGCCCAGGCGCGGGTGGTGGCGGACGTGCTGACCGGCGCCGGACCGCTGGTCCACTACCGGCCCCGGCCGGTGGTGACCCGGCTCAAGGCCGCCGGCATCGACCTGGCCGCGATGGGCGACATGGCCGGCGCCCCGGCCGGGAACGGCCCGGCCGGTGACGGCGCGGTGGAGGAGTTGACGTTCGCCGACCCGGCCCGGGGCACCTACGCCCGGCTGCGGATCCGCGACGAGCGGCTGACCGGCGCGATCCTGCTCGGCGACAACCCGGCCGTCGGCACCGTCGTGCAGCTGTTCGACCGGGGCGCGCCGGTGCCGGCCGACAGGCGTTCGCTGCTGCTCGGCCGGGCGGTCGGCGCGGTGGCCGAGCCGGCCGCCTCCCCGGCGCTGATGCCCGACGCGGCCACCGTGTGCCGGTGCAACGACGTGACCAAGGGCGCGCTCGTGGCGTGCTGGCGGGCCGGCGCCCGGTCCGCGGCGGCGCTGTCCACGACGACCCGGGCCGGCACCGGATGCGGCGGTTGCCGGGACGCGGTGGCCGGCATCGCCGGCTGGCTGGCCGAGGCGGACCCACCCGCGGACGCGGGCGAACGAGGCGCGAGGACGGAGCGCGAAGCGGTGGAGGTGGCGTGATGAACGAGTCGGTCAGCAGGGTCGTCGTCGTCGGCAACGGGATGGTCGGGCAACGGTTCGTCGAGGCGCTGCGCGCCCGCGACCGGGACGGGCGGTGGCGGGTCACGGTGCTCGCCGAGGAGCGACGCCCGGCGTACGACCGGGTGCGGCTCTCGGCCGTCTTCGACGGGGTGAGCGCGGAGGAGCTGAGCCTGCACACCCCCGACGACGGGGTGGAGCTGCGGCTGGGCGAGCCGGCCACCGGCATCGACCGGGCGCGGCGGGTGGTGACCACGGCGACCGGGGAGCACCGGTACGACGCGCTGGTGCTGGCCACCGGGTCGTACCCGTTCGTCCCACCGGTCGACGGCGCCGGCCTGCCGGGCGTCTTCGTCTACCGGACCCTGGACGACCTGGCCGCGATCCGGGCGCACGCCCGGGGCCGGCGGACCGGCGCGGTGATCGGCGGCGGGCTGCTCGGCCTGGAGGCGGCCAACGCGCTGCGCCTGCTCGGGCTCGCGACGAGCGTGGTGGAGTTCGCGCCCCGGCTGATGCCGGTGCAGGTGGACGACGCGGGCGGGGCGATGCTGCGCCGGTACGTGGAGGAGTTGGGCGTCACGCCGTACCTCGGGGTGGCCACCACCGCGCTGCGGCCCGGACCGGACGGCACGGTGGCGTCGCTCGACCTCGCCGACGGTCGCACGGTCGACGCGGAGCTGGTCGTGGTGGCGGCCGGGATCCGGCCCCGGGACGAGCTGGCCCGGGCGGCCGGGCTGCCGCTGGGTCCGCGCGGCGGGGTGCTCGTGGACGCGGCCTGCCGCAGCGCGGACGAGCGGATCTGGGCGGTCGGCGAGTGCGCGGCGGTGGACGGCACGTGTCACGGCCTGGTCGCGCCCGGGTACGCGACCGCCGAGGTGGTCGCCGACCGGCTGCTCGGTGGGACGGCCACGTTCCCCGGCGCGGACACCGCGACGAAGCTCAAGCTGCTCGGCGTGGACGTGGCCTCGTTCGGTGACGCGCATGGTGTCACCGCCGGCTGCCTCGACGTGACGTACACCGATCCGGCCACCCGGTCGTACGCGAAGCTGGTCCTCTCCGACGACGCGCGGACGCTGCTCGGCGGCGTGCTGGTCGGGGACGCGAGCGCATATCCGACGTTGCGGGCGAGCGTCGGCGGGCCGTTGCCCGCTCCCCCGCTCGCGCTGCTCGCCCCGGCCGGCGGCCCGGGCGCCGGAGCGGGCGCGTTGCCGGCCGCCGCCCAGGTCTGTTCCTGCAACGCGGTGACCCGGGCGGACCTGGACGCGGCGATCGCCGACGGGGCGACAGACGTGCCGGCGTTGAAGGCGTGCACCCGGGCCGGCACGAGTTGCGGGTCCTGCGTGCCGATGCTGAAGCAGTTGCTGGACGCCGCCGGGGTGCGGCAGTCCACCGCGCTGTGCGAGCACTTCGACCTCAGCCGGCAGGAGCTGTTCGACCTGGTCCGGGTCCGGGGCATCCGCACCTTCTCCCGGCTGGTCGCCGAGCACGGGCGCGGGCGGGGGTGCGACATCTGCAAGCCGGTGGTGGCGTCGATCCTCGCCTCCCTCGGCAGCGGCCACGTGCTCGACGGCGAGGCGGCGTCGCTCCAGGACACCAACGACCACTTCCTGGCCAACCTGCAACGCGACGGCAGCTACTCGGTGGTGCCCCGCATTCCGGGTGGGGAGATCACGCCGGAGAAGCTGATCGTGATCGGCGAGGTGGCCCGGGACTTCCGGCTCTACACCAAGATCACCGGCGGACAGCGGATCGACCTGTTCGGCGCGCGGGTGGACCAGCTGCCGCAGATCTGGCGCCGGCTCGTCGACGCCGGCTTCGAGTCGGGCCACGCGTACGGCAAGGCGCTGCGCACGGTGAAGTCCTGCGTCGGCGACACCTGGTGCCGATACGGGGTGCAGGACGCGGTCGGGCTGGCGGTCACGCTGGAGTTGCGCTATCGCGGCCTGCGCGCGCCGCACAAGCTGAAGTCCGCGGTCTCCGGCTGCGCCCGGGAGTGCGCCGAGGCCCGCGGCAAGGACTTTGGCGTCATCGCCACCGAGACCGGATGGAACCTGTACGTCGGCGGCAACGGCGGTTTCCGGCCCCGGCACGCCGACCTGTTCGCCACGGACCTGTCGACCGAGGCGCTGATCACGGTGATCGACAGGTTCCTGATGTACTACGTCCGCACCGCCGACCGGTTGCAGCGCACGGCCGCCTGGATCGAGGCCATGGACGGCGGCCTCGACCACCTCCGGTCGGTGATCGTGGAGGACTCGCTCGGGCTCTGCGCCGACCTCGACGCGGCCATGGCCCGGCACGTCGCCGCCTACTCCGACGAGTGGCGGGACGTGCTTGAGGACCCGGAGCGGCTACGCCGCTTCACCTCCTTCGTCAACGCACCGGACGTGCCGGACCCGTCCATCACCTTCGCCGTGGAACGCGGCCAGCCGGTGCCGGCCCGCGGGGGGCCACCGGGCTCCGGGCACCGCCGGCAGCCGGTCACGCTGGGCCTGCCGGAGGTACGGCGATGAGCCCGACCGTGACGCTGCGCTGGACGCCGGTCTGCCCCCTGGACCGGCTGGACCTCGACCGGGGCGCCGCCGCCCTCGTGGACGGGGTGCAGGTCGCGCTCTTCCGGACGGCCGCCGGGCTGTTCGCGGTGGACAACCTGGACCCGGTCGGCGGCGCGTACGTGATGTCGCGGGGGCTGGTGGGCAGCCGGGGCGGCGTGCCGACGCTCGCCTCCCCCCTGCACAAACAGGTCTACGACCTCACCACCGGCCGTTGCCTGGACCTTCCCGGGGTGACGCTGCGGCGGCACCGGGTGCGCTGCCGGGACGGCCTGGTCGAGGTGCGGCTGCGGCAGGAGGAGTGAATGCGGGACGAACTGGCGGGCTTCACCATCGGGGTCACCGCGGACCGGCGGCGCGACGAACTGGCCGCCCTGTTCCAGCGACGTGGCGCCCGGGTGGTGCTCGCCCCGGCGCTGCGGATCGTGCCGCTGGCCGACGACAGCGACCTGCGCGAGGCGACCCGGGCCTGCCTGGAGCACCCGCCGGACGTGTTGATGGCCAACACCGGCATCGGGATGCGGGGCTGGCTGGAGGCGGCCGAGGGCTGGGGGCTGGCCGAGCCGCTGCGCGCCACGATCGCCCGCGCCTACGTGGTGTCGCGGGGGCCGAAGGCGACCGGGGCGATTCGCGCCGCCGGCCTGCGTGAGCACTGGTCCCCCAGCTCGGAGAGCTGTGAGGAGGTGGTCGAGCACCTGGTCCGGCGCGGCATCGCCGGTCAGGTGGTGGCGCTTCAACTGCACGGGGACCGGCAGCCGGAGTGCACCGAGGCGCTTGTCGCGGCCGGGGCCACGGTGATCGAGGTGCCGGTCTACCGGTGGGCGCCGCCGGCCGACCCGGCGCCGCTGCACCGGCTCATCGACCTGGTCGCCGGGCGGCTTGTCGACGCGGTCACGTTCACCTCCGCCCCGGCGGCCGAGGCGCTGCTGCGGGCGGCCGGGGACCGGACCGAGACGGTGCTTCAGGCGCTGCGCGGCGACGTGCTGGCCGGGTGCGTGGGCACGGTCACCGCCGAGCCGCTGGTGCGGCGGGGGGTGCCGGTGAGCGCGCCGAGCCGGGCCCGGCTCGGCGCGCTGGTCCGGACGATCGTCGAGGAGCTGCCCCGGCGGACGGTCTCGGTGAAGGCCGCCGGGCACCTGCTCACGCTGCGCGGCCACGCCGCGGTGGTGGACGGGGAGCTGCGCCAGTTGGCACCGGCCCCGATGGCCGTGCTGCGGGCGTTGGCGGCGTCCCCGGGAAAGGTGCTCTCCCGCACCGCGCTGCTGCGGACGCTGCCGCGCGGTGCGGACGAGCACGCGGTCGAGATGGCGGTCGCCCGGCTGCGGGTGGGGCTGAAGGCTCCCCGGGTGGTGCAGACCGTGGTGAAGCGCGGCTACCGCCTGCGGGTGGACTGAACGCCCGGCTCAGCTCCGCCGGCCTTGCTGCTCCCCGCCCGTGCCGCCGAGTTCCAGGTCGACCAGGGCGAGCAGGAACGCCGAGGCGTGGCGGGCCTCGTCGTGGGCGATCTCGGCGAACAGGTCCGCCGCCTCGTCCTCGCCCACCGACGCGGCCTGCCGGGAGAAGGACGGATACATCGTGGTCGCCTCGTAGACCTCGCCGTCGATCGACTTGCGGAGGTTCTCCGCGTCGCTGCGTACCAGCCCGGCCAAGGTGGCCGTCTCGGAGAAGTGCTCACCGAGTTCCTGGCCGGCGGTGTTCTCCCAGAGCTGGGCCAGCCGCGGCCGGCCGCCGTCACGGGCGTGCCGGGCGTAAAGGGTGTACGAGGCGTTCGCGAACGCCTCGCCGTGCAGCGTCGCCTCCAGGTCAGCGGTCCCGGCGGGCCTGCCGGGCGTACCCCGGGTAGACGACGGTGGCCTCGTGCCACTCGCCCGCGATCGACGTGCGCAGGTTCGCCACGTCCGTGCCGACGAAGTCGATGAGTACGGCTTCCTCGGTGAAGTGCTCGTTCAGCTCGGTGTCGGCGGTGGCGGCGTAGAGCGCGGCGATGTCGTCGTGGCCGTTGCGGCCCGCTTCCGCCCCGTAGGCCAGGTAGCTGGCGTTGGCGAACGCCTCCCCGTGCATCGCGGTGAGCGTGTTGGCCCGGGTCGTGTCGTTCGTCACCGCCGCCTGGGCGGGCGCCGCCACCAGCCCCACGCCGAGCGCGGCGCCGGCAACCAGCGCGGTGATGCCTCGAACTGTCCGCATCGGATTTCCCCTCTCCTCTGAGCGCGCCGTGAACAAACTTTCACGTAGCGTGACGACGCTCGGGGGAATCCTAAGTTTTCGCAGGTCAGGGGCGGAATAGCCGCAGCTCGCCGGGCCACCCGACCACTACGGGCACCGCCGCGAACAACGACAAATCCGGCTCAGCCCACCGACGTCGCGTAGCCGTGCTCCGCCTGGAGCCGGAGCATGGCGTGCTCCACCACGGTCACCAGCACCTGCTTGACCGAGTCCCGTCGCCGCGCGTCGCACATCACCATCGGCACGTCCGGCGGAATGGCGAGCGCCTCCCGGACCTCCTCCAGCTCGTAGTGCGGCGCGTCACCGAAGCGGTTCAACGCCACCACGTACGGCAGCTTGCGGTTCTCGAAGTAGTCGAGCGGCGCGAACGCGTCGGTGATCCGGCGGGTGTCCACCAGCACCGCCGCGCCCACCGCGCCCCGGATGATCTCGTCCCACATGAACCAGAAGCGGGTCTGTCCCGGCGTGCCGAACAGGTAGAGGATCAGGTCCTCGGCCATGGTGATCCGGCCGAAGTCCATGGCGACCGTGGTGGTCTCCTTGCCCGGCACCTTCGACGCGTCGTCGATGCCCACGCCGGCCGCGGTCATCAACGCCTCGGTGGTCAGCGGCTGGATCTCGGAGATCGCCCCGACGAGCGTGGTCTTACCCACGCCGAAGCCACCCGCGATCACGATCTTCGCGGAGATGATCTCCCGGCCGCGGTTCGCCCCGTCGGGGTCATAGTTCGCGAAGTCCACTTAGCACCCTTCCAAGCAGGTTCATGCGCGCCGCGAAACCCGTCGCGGGAGCGGCAGTGTGTAGCGTCAGCAGGCCCTCGGCCACCATGTCGGCGACCAGCACCCGGGTGACGCCCAGCGGCATCCGGGTGTAAGCGGCGATTTCCGCCAGCGACTGTGCCCGGCCTTCACAGACCGAGGAGATGCGGTACTTGTCGTGCCCGGCGAAGCGCGCCTCGGCGGACTGGGTGGCCGTGCTCGACAGCACCGCCTCGAGCGCGATGTTCTGCAACGGCTCGGTGCGGCCCCGGGTGACCGCGTACGGTCGCACCAGCGCGCCGCGCGGATCACGTCGCGGTTCCATCTCGCGATCACCTCCCCTCGTACGGAGCCGGACCGGCCCCGGATCCCCAGGTCAACGGCCGGTCAGGACCGGACGGCGTCCCTCGGCAGCGGCACCAGCGCCTGGCCGACCCGTTCCACGAGCAGCGCCATCTCGTAGCCCACCTGGCCGACGTCGCAGCTACGCGCCGCGAGTACGGCCATCGACGAGCCGTCACTGATGGACATCAGGAAGAGGTATCCGCTGTCCATCTCGATCACGGTCTGCAACACCCCGCCGGCGCTGAACATCCGCGCCGCGCCCTCGGTGAGACTGACCACGCCGGAGGTGATCGCGGCGAGTTGGTCGGCCCGGTCCTGGGGCAGGTCCCGGGAGGAGGCGAGGAGCAACCCGTCCGCGGACACCGCCACCACGTGGGCGATTCCCGCCACGCTGTCGGCGAAGTTGGTGAGCAACCAACCCATGTCCTGCATGGCCGCCGGCCTGTTCATCGGTTCGTCTCCTTGGTCGAGGTGCTGTTCAGATCGGTGCCGGCGGTGCGGCCCCGCTGGACGCCACGGTGGTAGGCGGAGAGCAGGCCCCGCACTTCGTCCGGACTACGCCGGCTGCGGTCGCGACCGCTCTTCGGTTCGATCCCGCCGGGCACGAGCTGCGCCTGCGGCACCCGCTTGGGCAGGCCCGAACGGGTGGTGCCGCCGGTGGTGGGCTCCGCGGCCCGGCTGGCCCGGTTCCAACCCTCGTCCGCCGCGGTCCGCCAGGCGTCGGCGTCGACAGGCGCCCCGGCCGGCTCCGGAGCCGGCCCCGGGGTCGGCGTCGGGATAGGGGCCGGCGCGGGCGGCGCCGCCGCGGCGGGCGGTGTGACCGGCACCGCGGGCGAGCTGTACGCGGCCGGTGTGGTCAGCCCGGACGCCTGGGCACCCGGGGTGCGGGTGGGCAGCGGTGGCCGTGCCGACGCGGCGGGTTGCGCCGGTGCGGGCGGCGGCTCGTCGAACCGGGGCCGGGTGAAGATGGTGGTCTCGTCCTCTCCGTGCGAGCGGAACCAGACCGCCTCCATCTCCCGGAATATCGGTGCCTCCGCCGGCCGGTCCGGCCGGGCCATGACCGGCGCCGCCGGGGTGGTCTCGACCGTGGGCGGCGCGGCGAGCGGCTGGTAGGCCGGCGGGGCCGAGAGGGCGGACGGCGTCGCCTCGCTGCCCGGCGTCCGCTTGGGCAGCGGATCGACGGCCGGGTAGGCGACGGTCGGACCGCCCGCCGACCAACCGGCGCCCGAGACCGGCGCGGGTGCGGCGGTGCCCGGCGCGGGGGGCCGCGCGCCGGTCGCTCCGCCGAGCTGGACACCCGGGGTGTCGTCCCGCACCTCGGCGGGCGCCTGCCAGCGCGCGGGCTGCGGGGTGTGCACGTCGCGCCACTGGTCGGCCAGGGTGGCGGTGCCGCCCCGGCCGGCGCCGGCCAGCGCGTCGGCGGCGCCGACCTGGCTGAGCGGCGACGGCTCGACGGCCAGCGGCTGACGCGGCCGGGTCAGCGGGGCCTGCCCCCGGTTGGCCGGCAGCACCACCGTCGAGTTGGGCAGGGTGACCTGGGCCACGGTGCCGCCCTCGACATTGCGGCGCAGCTCGACCCGGATGCCGTAGCGGGAGGCGAGCCGGCTGACCACGGCCAGACCCATCAGCCGGAACGCGGCCACGTCGACCGTCGGCGGCGCGGCCAGCCGACGGTTGAGCGAGTCGAGCTGGTCGTCGGTGAGGCCGAGCCCCCGGTCCTCGACCTGGATCAGCACGTAGTCGCGGATCCGCCGGCCGTCGGCCACCACCACCGTGTTCGGGGGCGAGAACCGGCTGGCGTTGTCGAGCAGCTCCGCGACCAGCCGGACCACGTCGTTGACGGCGTGCGCGGCGACCGAGATGTCGGTGTCGACGGTGCCGAACTCGATCCGGTTGTAGAGCTCCACCTCGGACTGGGCGGCGCGCAGCACGTCGACCAGGAGCGCATCGTCGCGACGCGGCACGGCCGAGTCCGCCCCGGCCAGGACCAGCAGGTTCTCGTCGTTGCGGCGCATCCGGGTGGCCAGGTGGTCCAGCTCGAAGAGCTGGGCCAACCGCTTCGGGTCCTCCTCGCCGCGCTCGATCGCGTCCAGCTCACCGATCATCCGGTCGACCAGGCTCTGCGAGCGACGGGCCAGGTTGAGGAACATCGCCGAGACGCTGGTACGCAGCGCGGCCTGCTCGGCCGCCACCCGGACCGCCTCCCGGTGGACCACGTTGAAGGCCACCGCCACCTGGCCGACCTCGTCGCGGTTGGTCAGCTTGATCGGGTCCCGCACCTGCTGGACGATCTCGTCCACGCCGCCGTCGCCGATGGCGTTGACGTTCTGGAGCCGGCTCACCGCGTCCGGCAGGTCGTGGTTCGCCACGGCGAGCGCGCCCTCACGCAGCCGGCGCAGCGAGTCGTTGAGCGAGCGGGCCAGCACCACCGCGAGCGTCACGGCGACCGCCAGCGTGAGCAGCACGAGCAGGCTCTCCACGATGGCCTGCCGGATCACGTCGCTGCGCGCCGCGTCGGCGTCGGCGAGCAGTTCGTCCAGGAGCTGGATCTCGGCCCACCGCATCAGGTCGTCGACCGCGCCGACGGCGGCGGACACCTCGTCCCGGTCGACGAGCGCGGCCTTCCCGACCGACCGGGTCAGGTCAGCGGCCATCCGGTCGGCGAGCTGGACCGCGTCGCCGGAGACCGTGCGGTCGACCAGGGCCCGCTGGTCCGGGGCGGCGGCCCGGGAGAAGGAGAGCAGCGCCTCCTGCTGGCCGGTGAGCGTGGCCACGAAGGAGGAGAACTGCTCCTCGTCGATGCGCTTGCTGGCGGCGAGCGCGGTGAAGGCGACCGCCTGCTCCTCCGCCACCTCGGCCTTGGCGTGGGCGAACGCGGCGACCGCGCGGCGGGCGTCGGCGAGGTCCTCCGCACCGGGCAGTTGGGCCAGCGTGTCGCCGTACGCCACCAGGTCGTCGAGGACGATCCCGTAGCGCAGGCTCGCCTCGGCCACCGGCATCTGCGCCCGGTCGAGCACCTCCTGGCGGGTGCCGTTGAGCGTCTCCAGATGGTCGTCGATCACCTTGAGCCGGTCCCGGACCGCAGCCGGCAGGTCGCCGAGCGTGCCGCGCTCCTCCCGGTACGCCGCGATCCGCTCGTCGGTCTGTCGCACCCGCAGGTTGTAGGCGTCCGGCTTCTGGTTCGGGTCGACGAGGAAGGCGGACGCCGCCATGCGCTCCTTGTGCAGGTCCTGGGTGAGCGCCGAGACGTCGACCGACACCGCGGTCAGCGCGCGGACCTGGTTTGCGTCGTACGCGCCCTGACCCACCGAAATGAGTCGGATTGTTGCCAGTGCGATGACAGCGGCCACCGGGACGACCAGGATGAGGGCGAGTTTCGAGCGGATCCGCGCGTCACGCAGCCTGGGCAGGCGCCGTCGCCGGTTCCGCTGGTCGGCGTTTGGGCTCCCGGGCAGGGTCGTAGGTCGGGTGCTCACGACATCGCCTCCGTCGTTTCTTCCACGCGCGACCCGCTGACCCGTGCCTGATGCAGCGGCCACCGCCACGCGCGGCACGGCCGCGATTTCATCAGACGAGATCCTTTTTGGGAAGCCGCGGTGAGGCAGGAATCGGTCGAGGGCGGCTCAACCCGTGATCCGGTCACCTAATACCTTCTTTTCTCCAACCCCCTGAACAGGGGATGTCACTCCAGAGTGGCCACACGTATCTGGGCAGTAATTGTCAGTTAAGGTTTCGTGTCCCCACCATGTGGGATGAGCGTCCCGAAACGGCATCCCGCATCCTCCGCTTGACCGCAGGGCCCGGCATTGGCAAGGTTTTGCAGGCTTCGCGCACACCGTACGGCACCCCAATCCCGTTCCTCCACTGAGGACGGACAAGCGGCGGTGATCGGGCGCCGGCCCGCGCCGCACCCTGGAGGACTGAGTTGAGCCCCATCCGCTCCGCGAGCATCGCGGTGCTCGCATCGGCCGTGCTGGCCACCACGCTCACCGGCTGCGGGATCGGCGGGGAACCGCAG
This sequence comes from Micromonospora sp. WMMD1128, assembly GCF_027497235.1. Lineage (NCBI taxonomy): Bacteria > Bacillati > Actinomycetota > Actinomycetes > Micromonosporales > Micromonosporaceae > Micromonospora > Micromonospora sp. WMMD1128. The sequence goes on along the minus strand of NZ_CP114902.1, from coordinate 528,166 downwards.
GACACCAGCCCGATCGTCATCGCCGCCGACCTCGAACTATCGGGCGCCTCCGCGTCGATCGGCAAGGTGTACCAGAGGGCTCTGGAACTGAAGAAGGAGCAGCTCAACGCCTCCGGCGCGCTTGGCGGCCGGAAGATCGAGCTGAGGATCAAGGACAACCGTTCGGACGCGGCCGAGTCCCTGCGGAACATCAACGATTTCAGCGGCGACTCACAGGTGAGCGCCGTCATCATGGGCGGCTGCAACGAATGCGCGGTCGGCGCGGCCCGCACGATCAACGACAAGCGCATTCCGACCATCGCGCTCGCTGCCGCCGGCGCCGTCACCGAACCGGTGGACCAGCGACGGTACGTCTTCAAGCTGGCCCCCAACGCGGTCGACAGCGCAGCCGCACTCACCACCGAGCTGACCCGGCGCGGCATCCGGAAGGTGGCCGTGCTGCACAGCGCCGACGGGTACGGCCAGGAAGGGCTCTCCGCGCTGCGTCGGGAGTTCGACAAGACCACGGTGCGGCTGGTGGCCGCCGAGTCGGTGCGGGCCACCGACACCGAGGTGAGCACGCAGATCGACGAGCTGACCGACCGCAAGCCGCAGGCCCTGATCCTCTGGACGCCCCCGGAGCAGGCGACGCTCGCCGCCACCACCGCCCGGCAGGACAAGTTCAACGGGTCGCTGTTCTTCGACGCCTCGGCCGCCGGTGACCTGTTCCTCGGCCCGTCGGCCCGCTCCACCGAGCAGGCCACCCTGATCTTCACGCAGACGATGGTGATCGACGACGTCATCGCCACCACCCCGGCCAAGGCGGCCCGCCGGCAGTGGTTCCAGGACTACACCGCCCGGTGGGGCGGCTACAACGGCTTCTCCTCGTTCGCGGCGGACGCGATCCAGTTGATCGCCGACGCCGAGCAGCGCGCCGGCGGGGAGGCGGGCGACATCAACCGGGACGCGCTGCGCGACGTGCTGGAGACGGCGCAGCTCGACGGCCTCTCCGGCCCGATCCGGTTGACGCCGGACAACCACTCGGGGCTGATGCCGCAGGCGTTGACCACGTTGGTCGCGCGGGGCGGTCGTTGGCGGTTGGCTGGCTAGTCACCACCGCGGGTGTGGCCCCCGGGCGTGACGGGGCCACACCCGCGGTGGTCAGCGGGCCGAGGTGGTGGCCCGTACCCACGGCAGAGCGAGCCGCTCGATCGCGCTCAGGGCCGCGTAGAGCACGATGCTCATCAGCGCCACGAGCATGATGGCCGCCCAGGCGGTCGCGGTGTCACCGACGCCGTTGTACTGGAGGATCTGATAGCCCAGGCCGGGCCGGTCCGAATAGAACTCCCCGATCACCGCGCCGATCGCGGCCAATGGCATGGACACCTTGAGGCCGACGAAGATCTGCGGCAGCGCGGCCGGCAGGCGCACCTTGCGGAACGACTGCCACCAGGAGGCGTTGAGCGACCGGCCCAGTTCCGCCAGGTCGGCCGGGGTGGTGGTCAGCCCGGTGGCGGTGGAGAGCACGATCGGGAAGAAGCAGAGCAGGAACACCATGGTCAGGATGGGTTTCTGCCCGAAGCCCACGGCCACCACGAGCAGCGGGCCGAAGGCGATCTTCGGAACCGCGTTCACCGCCACCAGCAGCGGCGCGAACATTCGCTCCACCCGGCGGGACGCGGCCAGCGCCATCCCGATCAGCACGCCGACGATCGACGAGAGCAGGAAGCCGGACAGGGTCATCCAGGTGGTGAACCCCAGGGCGGGCAGCAGCACGTCGGTGGTGTCCGCAAGCGAACGGGTCACCGCCTGCGGCGGCGGCAACGCGGCCGGGTGCACCAGGTGCAGCACGGACGTGACCAGCCACCAGACGGCCACCGCGATGACCAGCCCGAGCGCCGGCAAGGCGACCACGGCCGGGCGTACGACAGGCCCGCGCCGGGCGGTCGCCGCCGGAGCCGGCTCCTCCCGCGCCCCGGGCCGGGCCTCGGTCAACTGCGTCAACGTGTCCTCCTTCTTCGGCCGGTCGGACGACCGGCACGCGAAGGGGGTGCGACCCACCGGAGGTCCGGCCGGTCGCACCCCCGTGCCCGAGCCGACCGGTCAGGCCTTCGGCGCGAGGTCGAAGTTGATGATCTGGTCGGGGGTGAGGTTCTGCTTGAGCGCGCCCGCGCCCTGGAGCAGCGCGATGCTCTTGGCCACCCGGCCGCTGTCGAGCGTGCCGATCGCGGTGCCGGAGTTGCTCGACCGGACGTAGGCGGCCATCAGCTTCAGCTCGGCGGAGGCGGCGGCCGGGATGGCGGCCGGCACGTTCTTCTTCAGGATCTCGCCCGCCTCGTCTGGGTGCTCCAGCGAGTACTCCAGACCCTTGAGCAGCGCGGCGGTGAACTTCTTCACCATTTCCGGCTTCTCCTTGGCGATCTTGGTGGAAGTGATCAGCGCATTGCCGTAGAGGTCCTGCATCACGTTGCTGTAGGGCAGGACGACAGGCTTCTTCTTCGCCACCGTCTCGACCGTGGGCTGGCCGACGACGAACTGGCCGATGCCGTCCACCGATCCGGCGGCGAGCAGGCCGATGAGGCCCTGCGCGTCACCGTTGACCCAGGTCACCTTGCTGCCGTCGATGCCGGCCAGCCGGGCGTACGTGGGGAAGAGGTTGCGCACGACGGAGGTCGGGGTGTCGGCGAGCTTCTTGCCCTCGAGGTCCTTCGGGGTGGCGATGTTCTTGCCCTCGACCGTGACGATGGCGGCCATGGTGCGCTGCTGGATCGCCGCCACCGCGACGAAGTCCTTGGCCTCGCCGTTGCCGAGCTGGAGGATGCCACCGGTCAGGTCGATCGGACCGAAGTCGGCCTGGCCGCCGGTGATTGTCTGGATGACGGAACCGGTGCCCTGACCGGGCTTGATGTCGACGTCGAAGCCGGCCTCCTTGAAGAAGCCCTTGTCCTTCGCCACCCAGGCGTAGGAGTCACGGCCGAAGTTACCGAACGAGGTGAGGTAGGTCACCTTCTCCGTCGCCCCGCCGCTGCCGCCGTCGCCGTCGGAGGAATCCGAGTCGCTGCTGCAGCCGCCCACCAGGGCGAGGGCGGTCGCCAGCGCCGCGGCGGCGACCGTACGGGTCAACCTTCTCATCTGTACACCATGTCCTTTCCGACCAGGACATCTACGCCGGTCGGGTCGTGGGTTCGACGGGGTCGGCAGGGGGGATCGACCGACTGGACCGTCGCGAGGGGACTCTTCGCGCGCAACAGCGTACGAGAAGGCTGATGACGTGCCGCAACCGTCCGGGTTGCGGAAAGGAAACGAAGTCGCGTGACAGGAAGCGGACTGACGTCCACCCCGGACGGTGCTATAAGCACGGTTCCCGCTAGGCTGGCCGGGCTCGCGATCGTGACGACGGTGGAAGGGAGCCGGCGGGAGATGATCCGACTGTCCGGGGTGTCCCGCACCTTCGACGGCCGCTCGGGGCGGGTGGAGGCGCTGCGCGGCATCGACCTCGACGTCGCCGACGGTGAGTTCGTCGCCGTCCTCGGCCGCTCCGGCTGCGGGAAGTCCACCCTGCTGCGCATGATCGCCGGCCTGCTGCCGGCCACCGCCGGTGAGATCACCGTCGCCGGCACGCCGATCACGAAGCCGCGCCAGGACGTCGCCATGCTGTTCCAACGTCCGGCGCTGCTGCCCTGGCGCACGGTGCTCGACAACGTCCTGCTGCCGGTGGAGATCTTCGGCTGGAGCCGGGCGAAGCACCGCGACCGCGCCCGCGAGCTGCTGGAGATGGCCGGGCTGGGCGGCTTCGAGAAGCGCCTCCCGCACGAGCTCTCCGGCGGCATGCAGCAGCGCGTCTCGCTCTGCCGCTCGCTGATCGGCTCCCCCCGGGTGATGCTGATGGACGAGCCGTTCTCCGCGCTCGACGCGCTCACCCGGGAGGAACTCTCCGGCGAGCTCCAGCGGGTGCACATGGACACGAAGGCGACGATCGTCTTCGTCACCCACTCGATCGACGAGGCGGTGCTGCTCGCCGACCGCGTCGTCGTGCTCAGCCCGCGTCCCGGCCGGATCCGCCAGGTGGTCGAGGTGGCCGTCCCCCGGCCCCGCACCCTGGGCCGGCACGCGCACCTGGCCGACGTGGCGCGGATCAGCGCCGAGCTGCACGAACTCCTGATGGAGCGGGACGCCCCCGGCGTACCCGCGTCGACCGAGACGCCGTCGCGGGCCGCGGCGGCGGGAGGACGGTGAGCATGCGGGTCTCGGTCTTCACCGAACCCCACCGCGGAGCGGACTACGACGACCAGCTCCGGTTCGCCCGGCTGGTCGAGGAGACCGGCTTCGAGGGCTTCTTCCGCGCCGACCACTACCGGGCGATGGGGGACGAGCCGGCGCTGCCCGGCCCCACCGACGCCTGGTTGACGCTCGCCGCGCTGGCCCGGGAGACCACCCGGATCCGGCTCGGCACGCTCGTCAGCTCCGCCACCTTCCGGCTCCCCGGGCCGCTGGCCGTCATGGTCGCCCAGGTCGACCGGATGAGCGGCGGACGGGTCGAGCTGGGCATCGGCGCCGGCTGGTTCGAACGGGAGCACACCGCGTACGGCATCCCGTTCCCGCCCGTCGGCGAGCGGTTCGACCGGCTGGCCGAGCAACTGGAGATCGTCACCGGGTTGTGGCGCACCCCGCCCGGCGAGACGTACAGCTTCCGCGGCGACCACTACCAACTGACCGACGCGCCCGCGCTGCCCAAGCCGGTGCAGCAACCCGGGCCGCCGGTGATCATCGGTGGCCGGGGACCGAAGCGCACCCCCGAGCTGGCCGCCCGGTACGCCGACGAGTTCAACATGCCGTTCAAGAGCGTCGACGAGACGGCCGCCGCGTACGAGCGGGTTCGCGAGGCGTGCGACCGCTTCGGGCGCGACGCGTCCGGACGTGCGCCGCTGACGCTTTCCGCCGGCATCGTGGTGGCCATCGGGCGCACCGACGCCGAGGCGCGACGCCGGGCCGCGCCGCTGCACGTCACGAGTGCCCTCCCGCCGGAGGACCCGGTGGTCGGCTCCCCCGCCCAGCTCGTCGAACGGCTCGGCGAGTTCGCCGCGATCGGCGCCACCCGGGTGCACCTGCGGCTGATCGACTTCGACGACCTCGACCACGTGGAGCTCATCGCCGCCGAGGTGCTCCCCCACCTGGACGGACCGCGATGACCCACCCGCACACCGACCTCGAACTCGGCCCGGTGGGCCAGGAGATCGTCTACGAGAACGACCGGGTACGCGTCTGGCACATCCGGCTGGAGCCGGGCGAACGCCAGCCGCTGCACCGCCACGACCACCCCTACCTCGTCGTGGCGGTCGAGGGCGCGAAGAACGTGGTGCAGACGGTCGACGGCACCACGATCGACGCCGACGAGCCCACCGGCGGGGTGGTCTACCGCGACCCGGGCGCCGTGCACATGTTGACGAACGTCGGCGACACCACCTACCTCGCCCGCCTGGTCGAGTTGAAGTAGCCACGCCGACGCCGTTCAGCGCGCCGCGCGGTGGCAAGGTGGCGAACCACCCCACCGGGCCGTAACGTGCCCGACATGGCCTTTCGGACGTGGGGCAGGCTGCTGCTCACGGCGCTCGGGGTGAGTGTGCTGGCCGGCGCCGGCCAGCTGGGCGTGGCGTACGGCTTCGGCGTCGTCCGCCTCGACGGCGCGTTCGTCGACGGCTCGGTCAACAGGTGGCCCGCCCAGCTCGCCTGGGTCGCCTGGGTCGCCGCGGTCGCCGCCGTCGCCGGGGCCGTCCTCACCGAACGTCTCGGCCGCCGGGACGACCGGCCCGGCGGCACCACCGAGCTGCTCGCCGTCGCCGGCGTCAGCGCGCTGGGCGCGATCGTCGTCGCCCCGCTCTGCATGCAGCCGGCCCGCGCGGCCGAGCTGGGCGGCTCCGTCGACCCGGCCTGGGCCGCCGGCATCTGCGCCGTCCTCGGCGCGGTGGTGGGCGCCGGCGCGGCGATCGCCGTACTGCTCAAGCCGCCGTTCGGCTGGGGTGTCGCGTGCACCGCCGGGGTCGTCTGGTTGCTGGCCCTGCTCTCCGTCGCCCCCACGGTCGTCGCCAACCGGCCGCTGACCACCGTACGCCTCGGCGTCCTCGAGCCGTCCTGGCTGGATGCCGCCGCGGCGCAACGCCTGTCGATGCTGCTGCTGCCCACGCTGGCCCTGCTCGCGGGCGGCGCGATCGGCCTGCTGGCCCGTCGGGCCGGGCATCCGCCGCTTGTCGGCGGCGCGGCCGGGGCGGCCGGGCCGGTGCTCGTGGCGTTCGCCTACCTGACCGCGGGGCCGGGCACGACGGCCGACCGTTACCAGCTCGCGCCCTACTACGGCGCGTTGATCGCGATCGTCGCCGGCGCCCTCGGCTCGACCGCCACCTCGGTGCTGCGCCGGCCGGTCCCCGGCGGCACCGGCGCCGTCGAGCCCACCGACATCCTCGCGCCGCTGCCGGCCGGGGTTACCGCCTCGGCCACCCCGCCCACCCCGGCCTCCGCCGTCGCAACCCCGACCCCGACCCCGACCTCGGCCGGCGCGCCGGCACCCGCGCACTGGGACTGGCCGGAGGCCGGCGGGTCGAACGACGAGAGCGCAACCCGCGGCCTGCCGATGCCCGGCCTGTTGCCGCCGGGCCGGCGGACCTCGGCCATCGACGTCCTGGCCGCCGGTCGCCCCGGTCCGCAGCCTCCGACCGGGCCGGATCCGCTCGGCAGCGGCACCGGGGCGCCGGCGGGCGGGCCGGCCGGAGTCGAGCCACCGGCGACGGCCGAACCGGTCCGGACCGGACCCGAGCCCCGGACGGCCCCGCCGGCAACCGACGCCGAGCCACGCACGCCGACAACCGACGTCGAACCACGCACGCCGCCGATCGACGTCGAACCACGCACGCCGCCGATCGATGCCGAGCCACGCACGGCGCCGGCGACGGCCGACGCCGCGCCCGTCGACGCGGCCAAGCCGGCCGCGACGCCGCGGGCCACCCGGCCGCGGCGGGGCCGCACCGCCGCCCGGTCCACGCCGACGGCGGACGGGCCGACGCCGACGGACCGCCCCGCGGAGCCGGCGGTGGACGGGGACAGGCCGGCCGGCGGCCCTGCTCCGGCGCCCATCGGGAACGACGGCACGCCGACCGCTGCCCGGCGGCCCGCCGGCCGCCGCGTCGCCCCGCCGGCCGCCGCTCCGTCGCCCGTGAGCCCACCACCCGCCGCACCCCAGCCGGTGGCCCCGCCAGCTGCCGCCCCCCAGCCCGTGGCCCCGCCGCCCACCGCCCCCCAGCCCGTGGCCCCGCCGCCCACCGCCACGCAGCGGGTGACCCCGCCGGCAGCCGCCCCGCAGCCCGTGGCCCCGCCGGCAGCCACCCGGCCGGCAGCCGGAGCCGCCACGGCCGGTGCGTCCGTCCCGGCGCCGGCCGACCCCATCGCCCAGGCCGATCCCATCGCCCAGGCCGACCCCATCGCGCCGGCCGAGCCGCCGACCGCGGCACCGAAGCCGGCCCGCCGCCCGCGCAGCTTCTTCTTCGCCGCCGACTCGGCCGACAGCCCCACCCCGCCCGCGTCGCCCCGGCCGCGGTTCTCCATCTTCGACGACGTGCCCGAACGACCGGGGGACGTGCGGCCGGCCTGGCCGATCCCCCCGGCGGCGAGCCGCCCGACCCGCCCGGCCGACGCCACCGCACCGGGAGAACCGTCGACCGGACCCGGAAAGCCGCCCGCGCCAGGCAAGCCAACCAACGCGCCAGGCAAGCCGACCAACGCGCCGGGTGAGCCGGCCGCGCCGGGTGAGCCGGCCGGCGCACGGGGCCGCGCCGTGACCGAGCGGGACGGCGACGGCGCGACGGGCCGGGCCGAGTCGGCACCCCGTCCGCGCCACCAGGGCCCCCCCGAGCCGGGCCGGAGCACAGGATGGGACGCCCTCGCCACCAACGCCCGCTCCGCCGGTCGGACCGGATCCGGCGCGACCGTGCCGGCTCAGGGCGGCGACGCGGGAACGGCCACGACCGGTCCGGGTGCGGAGCCTTCCGACCGGGAGGCGACGCCGGGCCGGCACGCCGGGCCGGACGACGCCGAGGCTGCCGGCGGGAAGTCGAAGGGCCGACGCGGCCTGTTCCGGCGCAACCGGGACCGGAGCGGTTCGGAACCGGCCGACGACGCGGCCGGGCCGAGCGCCACGCCGGACGAGGAGTACGTCGACTGGGTCGCCGGCCTCGCCGCCGACGACAACGCCGACGACGCCCGCTCCCTGCGCACCGGCCGGCACCACCGCGACTGAGGCCGGTGCCCAGATCTTGGTCCGAAACGGCTCCTCCAGGGGGACATTGCGGACCAAGTAGCAGGTCCACTCGGGACGCCGCGCAGGCGAAGGAACGCGAGACAGGGTGGGTAGCGAGTTCCGGTCAATGATCGACGCCACGACGGCGAAGTGGTGGCATCCCTGCCGGCCGGATACCGCCACTTCGCCGAACGGGCGTCCGGCCACCCCACGGGCGGACGGACGGGTGCTCAGGCCAGCGGCAGGTAGACCCGGGAGCCGCCGGCGACGAACTCCTCGGACTTGCCGCGCATGCCCCGCGCCGCGTAGTCCTTCAGCTCCTGGGTGATCTTCATGGAGCAGAACTTCGGCCCGCACATCGAGCAGAAGTGCGCGGTCTTCGCCGGTTCGGCCGGCAGCGTGGCGTCGTGGTAGGCCCGCGCCGTCTCCGGGTCGAGCGCCAGGTTGAACTGGTCCTCCCAGCGGAACTCGAACCGGGCCTTCGACAGCGCGTCGTCCCAGCCCTGCGCGCCCGGATGCCCCTTGGCCAGGTCGGCCGCGTGCGCCGCGATCTTGTAGGCGATCACGCCGGCCTTCACGTCGTCGCGGTCCGGCAGGCCCAGGTGCTCCTTCGGCGTGACGTAACAGAGCATCGCGGTGCCGAACATGCCGATCATCGCCGCGCCGATCGCGGACGTGATGTGGTCGTACGCGGGAGCGATGTCGGTGGTCAGCGGGCCGAGCGTGTAGAACGGCGCCTCGTGGCACCACTCCTGCTGAAGGTCCACATTCTCTTTGATCTTGTGCATCGGCACGTGCCCCGGCCCCTCGATCATCACCTGGACGTCGTGCTCCCAGGCCACGGTGGTCAGCTCGCCGAGCGTCCGCAGCTCGGCGAGCTGCGCCTCGTCGTTGGCGTCCGCGATCGACCCGGGACGCAGCCCGTCGCCGAGGGAGAACGTCACGTCGTAGCGCGCGAGCAGCGCAACCAGCTCGCGGAAGTGGGTGTAGAGGAAGTTCTCCTCGTGGTGCGCCAGGCACCAGGCCGCCATGATCGACCCACCTCGGGAGACGATGCCCGTCACCCGGTCCACGGCCAGCGGCACGTACGGCAGCAGCACGCCGGCGTGCACCGTCATGTAGTCGACGCCCTGCTCGGCCTGCTCGATCACGGTCTCGCGGAACACCTCCCAGCTCAGCTTCACCGGATCGCCGCCGACCTTCTCCAGCGCCTGGTAGATCGGCACCGTGCCGATCGGCACCGGCGAGTTGCGCACGATCGCCTCGCGGGTCTCGTGGATCCGCCTGCCGGTCGACAGGTCCATCACGGTGTCCGCGCCCCACCGGGTGGCCCAGGTGAGCTTCTCCACCTCCTCGGCCACCGACGACGTCACCGCCGAGGTGCCGATGTTGGCGTTCACCTTCACCAGGAACGCCTTGCCGATGATCGCCGGCTCGCACTCCGGATGGTTGACGTTGAGCGGCAGCACCGCCCGGCCGGCCGCGATCTCGTCCCGGACGAACTCCGGCGTCACCCCCTCCCGGATCGCCACGAACTCCATCTCCGGCGTGACGGTCCCGGCCCGGGCGTACGCGAGCTGGGTCGGCCGGGTTCCGGCGAGCGGGCTGCCGGCGCCCCGCACCGGCGCGACGTCCCCCCGCTCCGCGATCCACGGCCCGCGCAGCGCGGGCAGGCCCACCTCCGGGTCCGAACCGGGGCCGGAGGTGTCGTAGAGCCGCACCGGCGGGTTGTCCCCGGTCAGTGTCACCTCGGCGAACGGCACCCGGACATCAGGCCGGGTCCCCTCCACGTACACCTTGCGACGTGCCTGCATGACAGCCTCCCTGTCGCTCAAGCGGACCAGCCGAAGTGGTCCAGCGGGCCGCGTCCCGCGCCCAACTCCCAGCCCCGCGCGCCGGTCAGCGCGCGGGTCACGTACTCCTTGGCGGCGGCCACCGCGACCGGCGCCGGGTCGCCGGCCGCCAGCCGGACCGCGACGGCTGCCGCGAACGAACAGCCGGTGCCGTGGTTGTGCCGCGTCGCCACCCGGGGCGCGCGCAGCAGCCGCGTCGTCCCACCGCCGGCAAGCACGTCGACCGACTCACCTGCCGCGTCGACGTCGCCGCCGGTGACCACCACGAACGCCGGGCCGCGCGCCGCAAGCGCCTCCGCCGCGGCGACCATCTCCTCGACCGTCTCCACCCGGCGTCCGGTGAGGGCCGCGGCCTCCGCGCAGTTCGGCGTCGCCACCTGGGCGTACGGGAGCAGCCGCTCGACCGCCTCCACCACGCCGAGCCGGTGCCCGCTGGTGGCGACGAGCACCGGGTCGACGACGAGCCGCGGCAGGCGGCCGTCCCGGGCCGCCTCCGCCACCGCCTCGGCGACCGCCGGGGTGCCGAGCATCCCGGTCTTCACCGCGCGCACGTCGAAGTCGCCGAGCACGCTGTCGAGCTGGTCGCGCACGGTCTGCGGGGGCAGCGGCAGCACCGCGTCCACGCCCCGGGTGTTCTGCGCGGTGACCGCCGTGAGGACGCTCGTTCCGTACGCCCCGAGCGCGGCGAACGTCTTGAGGTCGGCCTGGATGCCGGCGCCACCCCCGGAGTCGGAACCGGCGATGGTGAGGATGGTCGTCGGCGTCACTGTCTTTCCTTCTCTGGTTGCGGTGAGGGCTGCGGCCGACCATGCCCACTCCGGGCGGTCAGGCTTGATCCCTCCGTGGTCACGGTCGGCCGCAGCCCTTCTCGGGGAGATCTCCGCCGTCGGGTGCGGGGCGCGACACCGGGGTGGACGCCTCATTGAAAGCACTGCCCAGGGTCGTGGCGGTATCGCTCGGGGACTCGGCGCGCATGAGCGCGCCGAGCACGGCGACACCAACCGCACCCGCCGCGACGCAGGCCCACACCTGCTCCGGCGTTTCGATGCCGCCGAGGGCGAGCACCGGGACCGGGCTCGCGTCGACGAGCGCGCGCAACCCCTCCGGCCGTAACGCCGGGCCGTAGCCGGGCTTCGTCCGGGTGAGAAACACCGGCGACAGGGTCGCGTAGTCCTCGGTGGTCAGTCGGGCCAGCTCGTCGGCGTCGTGGCAGGAGCGGCCGACCAACCCGAGGCGCGGTGGCGGGTACGGGCCGGCGGCGGGCAGGTGCACGGCGTCCCCGTCGAGCGGGTCGGGGCCGGCGACGACAAGCGTGCCGTCGACGTCGGCGAGCACCGCCCGCAGCTCGACGGCGAGGGCGTGGCGCTCGGCGCGCGGCAGGTCCCTCTCCCGCAGCACCACCCACCGCACTCCCCCACCCACGGCCGAGGCGACGACCTCGACGAGCGGCCCCCGAGCCACCCGCCGATCCGTCAGCAGCACCAATCCGCTCGGACGCCGGCGGACCTTGGTACGCATCCGCCCCTGGAGGGGCGTGCGCGTATCAAGATCGCTCTCGATGGGCGGGTGCTCGCCGGGATCGGTGGCAGCGGGGCCGGTCACAGGTCCGGTCGGCCTTCGTCGGGGGTGGACGGGAGGGCGTGGTCGCGGCGGGGGATGCGACCCGCGCCGTACGCCAGGTGACCGGCCTCGACCGCGTGGCGCATCGCGGTGGCCATCGCCACCGGGTCGGCGGCCCGGGTGACGGCGCTTGCCAGCAGCACCCCGTCGCATCCCAGCTCCATGGCGAGCGCGGCGTCGGAGGCGGTGCCGATGCCCGCGTCGAGGATCACCGGCACGTCCACGGCCTGCCGGATCAGCCGGATGTGGTGCGGGTTGCCGATGCCCAGGCCGGAGCCGATCGGCGAGCCGGCCGGCATCACCGCCGCGCAGCCCACGTCCGCCAGCCGCCGGGCCAGCACCGGATCGTCCGAGGTGTACGGCAGCACGGTGAACCCGTCGGCCACCAGGTCCTCGGCGGCGCGCAGCAGCTCCACCCCGTCGGGCAGGAGCGTGCGCTCGTCGCCGATCACCTCAAGCTTCACCCAGGCGGTGTCGAACGCCTCCCGGGCCAGGCGCGCCACCTTCACCGCCTCCACCGCGGTCCGGCAGCCGGCCGTGTTCGGCAGCAGCCGCACCCCGCAGCGTTCCAGCAGGTCGAGCAGCCCGCCCGGCGTGCTGCTGCCCACCCGGCGCAGCGCGAGCGTCACCAACTCGGTGCCGGAGGCGTGGATCGCCGCCTCCAGCACGTGCAGGTTTGCCGCGCCGCCGGTGCCGAGCACCAGCCGGGAGCCGAACGCGACGCCACCGATCTCCAGGGGCATCCCGCTCACCCGCCCTGCGCGGCGCTGAGCACCTCGACGCGGTCGCCGTCGCGCAGCACGCTCACCGGCCAGCCGCCGCGCGGCACCACCTCGCCGTTGACCGCGACCGCGAGGCCGCGCTGCTGCCCGGTGACCGTACGCACCACGTCGGCGACCGTGACGCCGTCGGGCAGCGTCCGTTCCGCGCCGTTGACGATCAGTTCCACGTGCGCTCCTTCCCGAACCGGTCGGGGCTGAAGGGGGCGAGCGCCGGATCCGGCTCGCCGGTGACGATCAGGTCGGTGACCAGGTCGGCGGTGACCGGGGTGAGCACGATGCCGTGCCGGTGGTGCCCGGTGGCGACGAGCACACCGGGCCGTCCGGGCAGCGCCCCGAGGATCGGCGCGTTGTCCGGCGTGCCCGGGCGCTGCCCGGCGACGGTCTCCACCAGCTCGTACTCGGTCAGCTCCGGCACCAGCTCGACGGCGGCGCGGAGCAGCGTCAGCACCCCGCCGGCGGTGACCTCGGTGTCCGCGCGTTCCTCCACGGTCGCGCCGACCACCACCTCGCCGCTGTCCCGGGGCACCAGGTAGACCGGCTCGCCGTCGGCGTACCCCCGGATCACGTGCCGGAAGCCCGGCGGACCGCCGCCGGGCGCGCGGAGCCGGAGCACCTGACCCTTCACCGGCCGCACCGGCAGCCCGGTGAGCGGGGCCGCGCCGCAGCCGGCCGCGACCACCGTGACCCGGGCGTCCACCTCGGACAACGCGCCGACGTGCGCCGGCCGCAGCGTCACGCCGGCCCGTTCGGCCGCCGTGCGCAGCGCGGCGACCAGCCGCCGCGGGTCGACCTGGTGGTCGCCGGGCGCGACCGCGCCGCCGCGCACCCGGGTGGTCATCGCCGGTTCGAGGTCGCGCAGCGCCGAGGGGCGCAGCCGGGTGATCGGCAGCCCCAACCCCTGTTGGTACGCCCACAGCCGCCCCGCCACGGCCACGTCGTCGGCGGTGAGCCCGACCACGAGCGTGCCGTCGGTGCGGTGGCCGAGATCGACGCCGCTCGCCTCGGTCAGGTCGGCGGCGAAGCCGGGCCAGCGGCGGGCGGACTCGACGAGCAGCCCGGTCAGCTCGTGCTCGCCGAAGTACGCCTCGGCGACCGGGGAGAGCATCCCCGCGGCCACCCGGGACGCGCCCGACCCGGGCCGGTCGTCGTGCACCACCACCCGCAGCCCGCGCTGCGCACACCGCCACGCGATCGCCCACCCCACCGGCCCGCCCCCCACCACCCCCACATCGGTAAGGCGGGGGCCCCGCTTAACGCTTTCGGTAGAGGAAGGGGCCCCGCTTAACACGTCAGCGCCCGCAGCAACTCGGCGGTGGTGTGCGCGGGATCCGCCGCCCCGCTGAGCGCGCCCACCACCGCCACCCCGTACGCGCCGGCCGCCCGCAACGCCGGCACCGACGCGGCGGTCACCCCGCCGATGGCGATCACCGGCACGGTCACCGACCCGGCGACGGCGCGTACCCCGTCCGGGCCGATCGGCGCGGGCAGGCCCGGCTTGGTGGTGGTGGCGTGGCAGGGGCCCACGCCCAGGTAGGTCGCCCCGGCGTCGACAGCCGCGCGGGCGGCGCCCGGCTCCCGGGCGGTCGCGCCGAGCACCGCGTCGGCGCCGAGCACCCGACGGGCGGCGGCCACCGGCAGGTCGTCCGCCCCGACGTGACCGCCGGCCGCGCCCACCGCGAGCGCCACGTGCAACCGGTCATTGACCAGGCAACGCGCCCGGTACGGCAGGCACGCCCCGACCACCCGACGAGCCAGGTCGTACGCCTCCCGGTCGGTGGCGTCGTCGGTCACGCGCACCTGCACGACGAGGTCGGCGCGCGCCACCGGCAGGGCGGCACGCAGCACGGCGAGCGGATCCCGCCCCGGTCGGGTGTCGGTGATGAGATGCAGTCGTCCCAGGGACGGCACGGCAACGCTCCTCCCTGCGCCGGCATTACCCGGATCAGGTTCGACGGTCGGGGGCTGGCAGCCCCCCTCTCAGCCCGGTCCACACCGGGCTCCCGTGGGTCACTTGCGGCCTACCGTACGACGCTCCCCCGGCCGTACGGAAGAGCGGGTGACGTTTTTCCCAGGACCACGCCACTCGGCGGATCGGGTCGGCGGGTGGGCGTCGCAGCACGACACGCTGTCCGGATGTCGACCCGCGCCCGCGTCCCGCGTGACCTGTCCGCGTGTCCGTTCCGAGCCAGCCGAGCAGTTGCCGAGGGACGCATCACGCGGCGGATGCTGCGCGGCCCGACGTGGGTCCGCCTGCTGCCGGACGTGTACGTGCACCGGGACGCCCACCGCGCCGACGACCCCCGGATGTGGTGCGACGCAGCCGCGCTGCGACTACCGCCCGGCGCCGCCGTGGCCGGCCGAAGCGCCGCCTGGCTGTTCGGTGTCGACCTGCTCACCCGGGGCGATCCGGTGACCGTGCTCCTGCCGACGACCGCCCGGCTGCGCGCACATCCCCGGCTGTCGATCGTGCGGTCACCCGTGTCCGAGCGGGATCGCACCCGGTTCGCCGGGCTGCCGGTGACCACCGCGCTGCGCACCGCATTCGACCTCGGTCGCCATGGTCCCCGGGCGGAGGCGCTGGTCGCCGTCGACGCGCTGCTGCGTCGCCGGATGGTGGAACTGACCGCGCTACGCGCCTATGCCGCGGAACGCCCGGGCTGGCCGGGCTCGTCGCTGCTGCGCGAGGTGCTGACGCTGGCCGAGCCGGCGAGCGAGTCTCCGATGGAGACGCGGCTCCGGCTGCTCCTCCTCGACGCCGGTCTCGGCCCGCTGACCGCCCAGCACGAGGTGCGCCACGGCGGGCGTTTCGTGGCCCGGGTCGACCTGGCCTGGCCGGCGCTGCGCATCGCGGTCGAGTACGACGGCGACCACCACCGGGAACGGACACAGTTCCGGCGGGATGTGGCACGCCTGAACGCGCTCCGCTCGGCCGGGTGGGTCGTCCTCCGGTTCACCGCCGACGACGTGCTGCGCCGCCCCGAGGCCACGGTCGCCTTTGGTCCACCAGGCCCTCACGGAACGCCGCGCCACCACCCGGCCCCGCTGACCCCGCACCGCCGCACGGCCGCGCGGCCCGGCCCCGGACCGCCGCACGGCCGGCCCCGCGCCGGCTGTGCCGGTGCTGGCCCGAGCACGCCGACGCACGTCCCACGTGCTGACTTCGGTGCCGAGTGGTCTCGCGGCTTGGCCAGGCTCCGCCCCGCAGACGTCCTTGGCGTTCCACTCACCGGCGTCTCCGCCCACGAGTGGAACGCCATGGACGTCAAAACCGCCCGGAGACGTCCATGACGTTCCACTCACGAGTTGCCGCGGGTGGGAGGGCAGCGCGGGTGGGAAGGGCTAGAGGAGGGCGTCGAGGGTGCTCAGGTCCTCGGCGGTGGGCTGCCAGGTGCCGGCGTCGGCGTTGGCGCGTACCTGCTCGGGCGTGGTCGCGCCGGCGATCACCGAAGTCACCGCGGGTCGGGCGGCGAGTCCGCCGATGGCCACCTTCAGCATGCTCACCCCGCGCTCCGCCGCGTACGCCTCGATCGCCTCGATGGTGTCCCAACGCGCTGCGGCCAGCCGTTCGGCGTACCGGCCGCCGCCGGCGAGCCGGCTGCCCGCCGGGGGCTCCTGGCCCCGCTTGTACTTGCCGGTGAGCAGCCCGTTGGCGAGCGGGAAGAACGGCAGCATGCCGAGGCCGAACCGCTCGCAGGCCGGGATGATCTCCTCCTCCACGCCCCGCTCCAGCAGCGAGTAGTGGTTCTGCGCGGAGATGAACCGGGTGCGGCCCGCCGACGACGCGGTCCAGTCGGCGTCGGCGATCTGCCAGCCGGCGAAGTTGGAGTTGCCGAGGTAGCGCACCTTGCCGGCGGTCACCAGGTCGTCGAGCGCGGCGAGCGTCTCGTCGATCGGCGTGCCCGGGTCGGGTTCGTGCATCTGGTAGAGGTCGATGTGGTCGGTGCCGAGCCGGCGCAGCGACGCCTCGACCGCGCGGGCGATGTAGCGGCGGGCGCCCCGGGCGCCGTGGTCCGGCCCGTTCGCCCCGTTCATCTCCATGCCGAACTTGGTGGCGACCACCACGTCGTCCCGGCGGCCCTTGAGCGCCTGGCCGAGTAGTTCCTCGGAGCCGCCCTGCGGCTCGCCGTAGATGTCGGCGGTGTCGAAGAAGTTGATCCCGGCGTCGAGCGCGGCGTCCACCACCGCCCGGGTGCCGTCGAGGTCGAGCTTGCGGCCGAAGTTGTTGCAGCCGATGCCGACCACGGACACCACGAGCCCGGAGTCGCCCAGCCGGCGATAGGTCATCTCACTCACGAGATCCACCCTATGCCCGGCGAGCGGACCATCGCCGAGCTGAGTCATCCCCGACATCAAGTTCCTAGCCGCCTCACCACCCACCGTCCGGACGTCGAACCCTCCATCCGACGCCAGCCCCGCCAGCCCCCGGCCCACCAGCCCGCCCGCCGACACCACCGGCCACACCAGCCCGCCGGCCGACGCCGGAACGCCGGCCCGACAGCGCACCACCGGCCCACCCCGCACCACCGGCCCATTCCGCGCCACCGGCCCACACCGGCCGGCGACGGCGGCTCAGCCGAGCACGTCGACAGCCAACGCGCGGGCGTCGGCCACCGTCGCCGACAGCTCCGCCGGGGTACGCCCCACCGCGCCGAGCAGCGCCTGCGCGCGTCCGGCGAACTCCGGCGGCGCACCGGGCAACCGGCCGGCGGAGGTGATCATGCCTTTCTCGTTGACCAGCCACCGGCCGGCCCGCCCGTGCAGCGCCTGTGCCAGCACGCCGACCGCCCGGAACAGGCAGCCGGCCACGTACCCGGCGTCGCCGGAGGTCGCGCCCTTGGCCGCGGCGTCCAGCAGCAGGCCGGTCTCCCATCCGCCGGCCAGAAGCGCCGCGCCGAGCGCCGGTGGGTAGTCGACGGTCTCGGCCCGCAGCGCGGTCAGCTCGCCGGTCGGGTCGCCGAGCACCCGGCCGAGCGCCACCTCCCCGGCGTACGCGTGGGAGTAGAACCCGAGCGGGTGCCCGGCCTGCGTCGCCACCGTGTAGCGGCCGGCCCGGCAGTCGGCCCAGACCTGGCGTACCCGGTCCAGGTCACGGTAGATCCAGTCCACCGCGACCCCGCCGACGCGCAGCCAGCCACCGCCGTCCACCCACGGCCCCCAGCCGCCGGGCGCGGTGAGGTCCGCCGGGCCGTCGGCGATCGAGGCGGCGACCGCCCGCAGCCCGGCCACGTCCGGCGTACCCCGGTAGTAGAGGCCGACGTCCCAGTCGGAGTCGGGCCGGTGGTCGCCGCGGGCCCGGCTGCCGCCGAGCGCCACCGCGACCACGCCGTCGACCGCGCAGAGCCGGTCGACCAGCTCGGCGTCGATCACCCGACGTCCCAGACCGGCTCCGGCGTCTCCACCACGTCCCCGTCGCCGCGGAACAGCACGAACCGGTCGAAGGTGCGGGTGAACCACCTGTCGTGGGTGACCGCGATCACCGTGCCGTCGAACGCGGTCAGGCCGGCTTCAAGCGCCTCGGCGGAGGCCAGGTCGAGGTTGTCGGTCGGCTCGTCGAGCAGCAGCAGCGTGGCCCCGGACAGCTCCAGCAGCAGCACCAGGAAGCGGGCCTGCTGGCCGCCGGAGAGCGTGCCGAACCGCTGGTCGCCCTGCCCGGCCAGCTCGTAGCGGGACAACACCCCCATGGCCGCGTGCCGGTCCATGCCGGCCCGGTGCTCGTCGCCCCGCCACAGGATCTCGACGAGCGTCTTCTCCATCAGTTCCGGCCGGTCGTGGGTCTGCGAGAAGTGCCCGGGCCGGACCCGGGCGCCGAGCCGGACCACACCGTCGTGCGCGACAGGCGTGAGCGCGGCGGCGCCGTCGACGGGGGTGTTGCCCGGGTCGGGGTCGGTGCCACCGCGGGCCAGCAACCGCAGGAAGTGCGACTTGCCGGTCCCGTTCGCGCCGAGCACCGCGACCCGGTCGCCGTACCAGATCTCCAGGTCGAAGGGATAGGTCAGGCCGTCCAGCTCGAGCTGCTCGGCGATCACCGCGCGCTTGCCGGTCCGCCCGCCGGTCAGCCGCATCCGGATGTCCTGGTCCTTCGGGGGTACGGGCGGCGGCCCGGCCTCCTCGAACTTGCGCAACCGGGTCTGCGCGGCCTGGTAGCGGGAGGCCAGCCCGTCGTTGTACGCGGCCTTCTGCTTGTACATCAGCATCAGCTCGCGCAGCTTCTGGTGTTCCTCGTCCCAGCGCCGGCGCAGCTCGTCGAGGCGGGCGTGCCGGGCCACCCGCGCCTCGTGCCAGCTCGCGAAGCCGCCGGGGTGCACCCACGCGCTGCCGCCCTCCACGGCCACCACCCGGTCGGCGGTCTGGGCCAGCAACTCCCGGTCGTGCGAGACGTAGAGCACCGACTTGCCGGATTCGCGCAGCCGGGCCTCCAGCCAGCGTTTGCCCGGCACGTCGAGGAAGTTGTCCGGCTCGTCGAGCAGCAGCACCTCGTCCGGGCCGCGTAGCAGCAGCTCCAGGGCGAAGCGTTTCTGCTGGCCGCCGGAGAGGGTCCGGACCGGCCGGTCGCGGGCGTCGTCCCACGGCAGGTCCAGCACGATCGTGGTGACGGTGTCGAAGAGCACCTCGGCGTCGTACCCGCCGCTCTCACCCCAGGCGGCGAGCGCGTCGGCGTACGCGAGCTGGGCCTTGCCGGCGGCGGAGCTGTACTTGCCGCGGACCTCGGCCGTGCGCATGGCCGCCTCGGTCTCGACGAGCCGGCGCCCGGCGTCGCGCAGCGCCGGCGGGGCGAGCGACAGGGCCAGGTCGGCGAGTGTCGACTCGTCGCCGATCATGCCGATGAACTGCCGCATCACGCCCAGGCCGCCGGAGCGGGCGATCGCGCCGCTGCGCACCGGCAGGTCGCCGGCGACCATCCGGAGCAGGGTCGTCTTGCCGGCGCCGTTGGGGCCGACGAGCGCCACCTTGGCGCCCTCACCGACCCGGAACGACACCTCGCCGAACAGCTGCCGCCCGTCCGGGAGGATGTGCCCGACCCCTGCCACGTCCACGTATCCCACCCGGGCATCCTGCCCGAGGCAGTGGTGCGGGCGACACCCGATTACCGGGTGACCCGGAGCACCCGGTAGCCCTTCTGGCTGGCGTGCCGCTCGACCCGCCATCCCTGCTCGACGAGCCAGCGGTGCAGCGAGTCGCCGCCGAGGTGGCGGGCGACGACCAGCCAGGCCACGCCGTCCGGGGTGAGCCGAGGCAGCCAGCGCAACAGCAGGTCGTGCAGTTCCGCCTTGCCGATGTGGATCGGCGGGTTGGACCAGATCTGGGCGAACGTGACGTCCGGCGGCAGTTGGTCGGGGGCGACGGCCCGGACCCGGTCGGCGGCGCCGATCCGGTCGGCGTTGGCGGTGGTGAGGGCGCGGGCCCGTTCGTTGACGTCGACCGCCCAGACGGTGGCGGTCGGCGCGACGGTGGCCAGGACGCAGGTGATCGGGCCGAAACCGCAGCCGATGTCGAGCAGCGGGCCGGTGACGTCGGGGCCCGGCAGGTCGGCCTTGCGCAGCAGCACGGCGGTGCCGGGGTCGAGCCGGTCGGCGGAGAAGACGCCGCTGGCCGAGCTGAGGGCGTAGTCGCGCCCGGCGACGGAGAACTCGACCTCGCGCGGGCGGGCCGGGGTGGCGGGTTCAGCGGTGAAGTAGTGGTCGCCGGTCACGCCGGCATTCTCGCACCGGCCGGGCGAGGGGCCGTCGGCGCACGCCACTCTGCCGGAATTTCCCGATATTCCCCCTGAAAGGGACAATCGGCCCTACTCTATCTCGCATGGTGTATCGGTACGAGTCCGATGAGGACGCCTTCCTGGAGTACCCGCAGCCCGGGTCGGCCCCGACCGGGCCCGCGACCCCGACGCCGCCGCCGGCGGGCCCGTCGCCCTCCCGATTCCCCACGCCGTCGCTGCCGCCGGCCCGAGGCGCCGGCCCGGCCCCCGACGCCGCCCGCGCGCCCGCCCCCGCGCCGCCCGCCCCGACGCCGGGCCGACCCGCGCCGCCGCCGGCGCCCGCTCCGGTTCCGCAGCCCGCGCCACCGGTGCCGCAGCCGGTACCGGCGGCCACCGCACGGCCCACCGTGCCGATCCCGGCCAGCCCGTCCTTCCGCGCCACGAACGTGTCCGAGCTGCCCCGCGGCCGACGGGTCGACCGACGCGGCGGCGGCCTCTGGCGGACGCTGATCGGGGGCGCGGCCGTGCTGCTCCTGCTCTCGCTCACCGGGCTGGCCGTGGCGGCGCTGCTCGACGACCGGGCCACCACGCCACCGGCCAGCGCGCCGACCACCCCGCCGGGCGAGGCCGACCCGAACAGGCCCGACCGGTCCGACCTGGACTCCCGGGACACCGACCAGGCGGCGCTCACCACCAAGGAACTCTTCCCCGGCAAGCAACTGGTGATCACCGACGGCAAGCCCGCCTACCAGGTGCTCAAGACCCAGGCGAGTACGAACTGCGCGGTGTCGGCCACCGGCGAGATCGCCGACCTGCTGACGCGACTCGGCTGCAACCAGGTCGTCCGGGGCACGCTCCGCTCCCCCGACGGCGACCACCTGCTCACCGCCGGACTGTTCAACCTGACCGACCTGGCCAGCGCCCAACGGGTACGCGACCGGCTCCGGCCGCTGCTCGACGACCGGCAGGGGCGGTTCCGGGGGATGGCCGCGGGCGAGGACACCGAGGTGGTGGAGAAGGCCGCCGCCCGCGTCGGCTGGCAGGTACGCGGCCACTACCTCGCCTTCTGCCTGGTCACCCGCACCGACGGGGAGCGGATCCCGACCGACGACGCGACCGCTCGCGAGATCATGTACGACCTGATCGAGCTGCACCTCAACCGGGGGGTGCTGGAACGCCGGGCCTCCGGCGGTACGGCCGGCCAACCCACCGACGACCCCGACGACAGCGCTGGCCAGCAGGGCTCGGACGACTGACCCGCGCCGGCCGAGCGGCCCGTCACCTGATCCGGTGGCGGGCCGCTCGGCCGGCGGCGGGCTCAGCCCTCGGCGACCGGGACCCGCAGCCGGCGGGTGAGATCGGCGCGGCGGGCGTACCCGGCCGGATCGGTGGGGTAACCCACCTCGACCAGGGCCAGGCCGTGCGCGGGCGCCACGGTGACCTCGCTCGACCGTTCCCGGCGGGTCAGCAGGCCGGCCGGCCAGTGGACCGGCCGCCGCCCGTCGCCGGCGACGAGCATGGCGCCGACCAGGCTGCGCACCATGTTCTGGCAGAACGCGTCGGCCTGCACGGTGGCGACCAGGATGCCGTCCGGGTCGCGCCGCCAGTCCAGCCGGGTCACCTCGCGCAGCGTGGTGGCGTTCTCCTTGCGCCGGCAGTACGCGGCGAAGTCGTGCTCGCCGACCAGACCGGCCGCGGCCTCGTTCAACGCCGTCAGGTCCAGCGGCTTCGGCCAGGCCAGGGTGTCCCGCCGGCGCAGCGGCTCGGCGCCCCAGGGCGCGTCGGTGACCCGGTACTCGTAACGGCGGAAGGTGGCCGAGAACCGGGCGTCGAAGTCGGCCGGCACCTCGGTCATCGCGCGGACCCGGGCGTCCGTGGGCAGGAGCCGGGCCAGCCGGCGCAGCAGCCGCCCCTCGTGCGCGCGCCACACCTCGGTCGGCAGGTCGAGGTGGCAGACCTGCCCGGTGGCGTGCACCCCGGCGTCGGTGCGACCGGCCACGGTCAGGCCGGTGGCCGTACCCGTGCCGAGGACCAGATCGAGCGTCTGCATGAGCACCCCGGCCACCGTGCGCCGGGTGGGCTGCGGGGCCCAACCGGAGAAGTCGGTGCCGTCGTACGAGACGTCCAGCCGCAGCCGGGTCCGCTCGTCCACCTCGTACCTCCGTTGACGGCGTCGGGCCCGGCACCCCGCGAGGGGATGCCGGGCCCGACGGTGCTGCCTACGATCAGGCCTTGTCGTTCTCGGTGGCCTCGTCGCTGTCCTCACGGGCGGCGGCGGTGTCGCCGGAGGCGGAGACCGGAGCCTCCGCGTCCTGGTCACCGGCGCTCGCCTTCGGGGCCTCCTCGGCCGGGGCCAGGGCCTCGACCTTGTCCTGCTGGGCGGCCTTGCGGGCGGCGGTCTTCCGGTTCGCCTTCGGCTCGGCGACGGCAAGCTCCTCCACCAGCTCGATGATCGCCATCGGAGCGGCGTCACCCTTGCGCGGACCGGTCTTCACGATCCGGGTGTAGCCACCGTTGCGGTTGGCGTACCGGGGCGCGATCTGGTCGAACAGGGAGTAGACCACGTCCTTGTCCTTGACGACGCCCGCCACCCGCCGACGCGAGGCGAGGTCGCCGCGCTTGGCCTTGGTGATGAGCTGCTCGGCCAGCGGGCGGAGCCGCCGGGCCTTCGTCTCGGTGGTCTGGATCTTGCCGTGCTGGAACAGCGCGGTGGCCAGGTTGGCCAGCATCAGCCGCTCGTGCGCGGGGCTGCCGCCGAGGCGGGGGCCCTTGGTGGGCGTGGGCATGCTTGGTGCTCCTCAGGTGTGGCGGCAGCGCGGACTAGAGCTGCTCGGTCTCGCGGTAGTCGTCGGTGTCGTAGTCGGCCTCGCCGAAGGCGTCCACGACGTGCGCCGGGTCGAAGTTCGGAGCCGAGTCCTTCAGCCCCAGGCCCATCCCGGCGAGCTTCATCTTGACCTCGTCGATCGACTTCTGACCGAAGTTGCGGATGTCGAGAAGGTCGGCCTCGGTGCGCCCGATCAGCTCACCGACGGAGTTGATGCCCTCGCGCTTGAGGCAGTTGTAGGAGCGGACGGTCAGGTCCAGCTCCTCGATCGGCAGAGCCAGGTCCGCCGCCAGCTGGGCGTCCTGCGGGGACGGCCCGATGTCGATGCCCTCGGCGGTCTCGTCCAGCTCGCGGGCGAGGCCGAACAGCTCCACGAGCGTCGAGCCGGCGGAGGCCAGCGCGGTACGCGGACCCATCGACGGCTTGGTCTCGACGTCGATGATCAGCCGGTCGAAGTCGGTCCGCTGCTCGACCCGGGTCGCCTCGACGCGGTACGTCACCTTGAGCACCGGCGAGTAGATCGAGTCGACCGGGATCCGGCCGATCTCGGCGCCCGCCTGCTTGTTCTGCGCCGCCGTGACGTAGCCCCGACCCCGCTCGACGGTCAGCTCCATGTCGAGCCGGCCCTTGCCGTTGAGGGTGGCGAGCTTCAGGTCCGGGTTGTGCACCGAGACACCGGCCGGGGGCTGGATGTCACCGGCGGTCACGTCGCCCGGGCCCTGCTTGCGCAGGTACATGCTGACCGGCTCGTCGTGCTCGGAGCTGACGCACAGCTCCTTGATGTTCATGACGAGCTCGACCACGTCCTCCTTGACCCCGGGGATCGTGGTGAACTCGTGCAGGACACCGTCGATCTTGATCGAGGTGACCGCCGCACCGGGGATGGACGACAGCAGCGTACGCCGCAGCGAGTTGCCGAGCGTGTAGCCGAAGCCGGGCTCCAGCGGCTCGATGGTGAACCGGGACCGGGTCTCGTTGATCGACTCTTCGGAGAGAGACGGTCGCTGGCTGATGAGCATCTTTTCTCTTCTCTTCCGGGGCGCCCGCTATTTGACGCCCACGACACAACTGTTCCGGTGGCCCGCCCCGCAGGACGGGCCACCGCAACGAGCCCTACTTGGAGTAGAGCTCGACGATCAGCTGCTCCTGGACCTGGGTGTCGATCACCTGTCGGGCCGGGAGCGAGTGCACGAGGACCTTCATCTGGCTGGGGATGGCCTCGAGCCACGCCGGAACGGTCTTGGAGCCGGCCTCGGCCTGCGCGACGATGAACGGGGTGAGCTCCTTGCTCTTGCCCCGGACCTCGATGATGTCGTGCTCCTTGACGCGGAACGACGGGATGTCGACCTTCTTGCCGTTCACCGTGAAGTGACCGTGCTTGACCAGCTGACGGGCCATGTCCCGGGACTTGGCGTAGCCGGCCCGGTAGACCACGTTGTCCAGCCGCGACTCGAGGATCTGCAGCAGAACCTCACCGGTCTTGGCCTTCTTGCCCACGGCCTCTTCGTAGTAGCCGCGGAACTGCTTCTCCAGCACGCCGTAGACACGGCGGGCCTTCTGCTTCTCACGGAGCTGGAGCAGGTACTCCGTCTCCTTGGTCCGGCCGCGGCCGTGCTGCCCGGGCGGGAACGGCCGGGACTCGAACGGGCACTTCGGGCCATCGCACTTGCTGCCCTTGAGGAACAGCTTCATCTTCTCCCGCCGGCAACGGCGGCAGTCAGCACCGGTGTAACGAGCCATCTCTCTCTAACCTCTCAGACCCGGCGACGCTTCGGCGGACGGCACCCGTTGTGCGGCTGCGGCGTGACGTCGGAGATCTGCCCGACCTCGAGGCCCGCGGCCTGCAACGAACGGATGGCGGTCTCCCGGCCGGAGCCGGGGCCCTTGACGAACACGTCGACCTTGCGCATGCCGTGTTCCATGGCCCGACGCGCGGCGGCCTCGGCGGCCAGCTGCGCGGCGAACGGGGTCGACTTGCGGGAGCCCTTGAAGCCCACCTGGCCGGAGGAGGCCCAGGAGATGACCGCACCGGTCGGGTCCGTGATGGACACGATGGTGTTGTTGAAGGTGCTCTTGATGTGCGCCTGCCCGTGGGCGACGTTCTTGCGTTCCTTGCGCCGGACCTTCTTGACAGCGGCTCCGGCACGAGCCTTCGGTGGCATAAGTCTTCTGCGCTCCTAGTTGACTTTCCGGAACGGGTTGCGGCCTGGCCCACCTCTGCGGCGGCCGACCCGTCACCCGGGTAAGAATTACTTCTTGCCGGGCTTCTTCTTGCCGGCCACAGTCCGCTTCGGGCCCTTCCGGGTCCGCGCGTTGGTCTTGGTGCGCTGACCGCGCACGGGCAGACCGCGACGGTGCCGGATGCCGGCGTAGCAGCCGATCTCGACCTTGCGGCGGATGTCGGCGGCGACCTCGCGGCGCAGGTCGCCTTCAACCTTGTAGTTGCCCTCGATGTGGTTCCGGAGCTCGACCAGCTCCTCGTCCGTGAGGTCCCGAACGCGCTTGTCCGGCGAGATGCCGGTGGCGGCGAGGGTCTCCAGGGCGCGGGTGCGACCGACCCCGAAGATGTAGGTGAGCGCGATCTCCATCCGCTTCTCGCGGGGGAGATCCACGCCGACTAGACGTGCCATGTGCGGGCGTACTCCTCAAATGTGTGCGGAGGTCTGGACCCGTCCCACCCCGCTGCCCGAGCGGGCCCCGGCCTCCGACCGGGGGTCAACCACGAGGGGGTACGCGCGAAGCGCACCGTCCGCGGCTGGGACGAGCTGTGACGTGTGGGGCGTCAGCCCTGGCGCTGCTTGTGGCGCGGGTCGGTGCAGATGACCATGACCCGGCCGTGCCGGCGGATCACCCGGCACTTGTTGCAGATCCTCTTGACGCTCGGCTTGACCTTCACGGTTGCCTTACTTCCCATCCGGCCCGGAACGCGACGAGTCGCGACCCGGACGTCGAAGACGGACACGGGGACGTCCCGGCCGTCGTCAGGCTTACTTGTAGCGGTAGACGATGCGCCCGCGGGTCAGGTCGTACGGCGAGAGTTCGACGACGACCCGGTCCTCCGGCAGGATGCGGATGTAGTGCTGCCGCATCTTGCCGCTGATGTGAGCCAGCACCTTGTGACCGTTCGCGAGCTCCACCCGGAACATGGCGTTCGGCAGGGGCTCGATGACCCGACCCTCGATCTCGATGGCTCCGTCTTTTTTCGGCATGTACTCCGCTGTCCTGACGTCGGTTACTCCGGACGGCTCACAACGTCTTACACGGATCGCCCAATCAAGATCAGTTGACCCGCGCCAGCCGCGGCTCCGACTCCCACCGAAGCGCAGGGTGGGCATGGCGGAGTGGACGCTGTGCGCCGATCAGAAAGTGTACGCCGGCCGGAGCGCTGCCGCCAAACCGGCCGGCCCTGACGCCCCGCGCCTGGCCAATTTCCGCACCCACTGTGACCAGTGGCACAGCGGTGGAAGGCCGCGACCGTCGCCGTACGCCCTCGGGCACCCACGCTCAGCGCCGGCGGTCGCGCCGCTTCCGGCCGTGATCCACACCGATCAGCCCGACCGACTGCATCAACACCAGGCCACCCCACGGGCCCAGCACCCAGAGCGGCCAGACGCCGGCGACGTGGCCCGATGCGACCGCACTGATCAGCCAGATCGGCACCAGGATCGCGGCCACCCGCAGCCAGGGCATCCAGATCCAGAGCAGCCGGGAGCGGGTCTCCGGCGCCTCCGATCCACCGGACTTCACCGGCGTCCCGGCCGCTCCGGCGCCGGCGGGAGCCGCCGGATCAACCGGCGCGGGCGGCGGGGTCGGCGCCAGGGCGGACCGCTCGACGGGCGCCACCCCCGGCAGGTCGGCGACCACCTCGTCCAGCTCGCCGTAGGTCCGGGCGGCGTACGCGCGGGCCAGCCGCTCGTCGTACTCGTGCAGGCCGAGCCGGCCCTCCTCCAGCGCCACCCGGAGCCGTTCCGCAGTGGCCTCCCGGTCGCGGTCGGCCGCTCGCATCTCCCGGTGCCCGTCCATGACGGCAAGGATGCCACCACCCCGCCACCGCACGAAACGCCCGGCCCTCCGTGATCCACACCAGTTCGCCGAAGTGGCCGCATCACACCCACCCCGATACCGCCAGAGCGCCGAAACGGAGTTGATCACGCAAGCCGAGGCCCGGAAGCCGGACCGAACCAGGACCAACCGGGCCCGGGTGGGCGTCCCCGGCCGGGTCAGCGCGCCGGCGAGTCCGCGGGCTGGCGGGCGGTGACCAGGTCGCCCAGGCGGGCCCGGCCGCCGTCTACCGCGGTCAGCACCCACACGCCGTCGGGCAGCAGCGCCATCGAGTGCTCGACGTGCGCCGCCATCGACCGGTCTCGCGTCACCACGGTCCAGCCGTCGGACAGCTCGACCGTACGCGGGGAACCGGCCGTGATCATCGGCTCGATGGCCAACGCCATGCCGGGCACCAGGCGCGGACCCTTGCCCGGGCGGCCGTGGTTGAGCACGTGCGGATCCTGGTGCATCTCGGTGCCGATGCCGTGGCCGCCGTAGCCGTCGACGATGCCGTACCGGCCGCCCTTGCGGACCGCGGTCTCCACCGCGTGCGAGATGTCGGTGAGCCGCCCCCGGCCGGAGGCCGCCCCCCGGGCCGCGGCGGCGATCCCGGCCCACATCGCGTCCTCGGCGACCTCGGCCATCCGCAGCAGCGCCGGGTCGACGTCGCCCACGGCAACCGTGACGGCCGCGTCGCCGTGCCAGCCGTCGAGCACCGCGCCACAGTCGATCGAGATCAGGTCACCGGAGCGCAGCACCTGCTCCGGCGACGGGATGGCGTGCACCACCTGCTCGTTGACCGAGGAGCAGATCGACGCCGGGAAGCCGTGGTAGCCCTTGAACGACGGGACCGCCCCGGCCTCGCGGATGGTGGCCTCGGCGATCGCGTCCAGGTCGGCCGTCGTCACGCCGGGCGCGACCGCCTCCCGCATCCGGCTCAGGGCACGGGCGACGACCAGACCGGCGGCCCGCATCAGCTCGATCTGCTCGGGGGTCTTCAGCTGGATGTCCAGCTGGGGACGGCGCATGACGGCGACACCTTTCGTTACACGGAACAGCGGGGCACGTCACGCGTACCCCGCTGTTCGAACTCTATCCGCCGGGCGGCGGCGGGCGGTCAGCCTCCGTACGACCGTAGCGCGTCGATGGCCCGGACGGTGACGTCCTCCACCGGCCCGGTCGCGTCGATGCCCACCAGCTTGCCCTGGGCGCCGTAGTAGTCGACGAGCGGCGCGGTCTTCTCCGCGTATTCCCGCAGCCGGGCGGCGATGGTCTCCGGCTTGTCGTCGTCCCGCTGGAACAGCTCCGCGCCGCACCTGTCGCAGACACCCTCCCGGGTGGTCGCGTCGAACTCGACGTGCCAGATCTTGCCGCAACCCCGGCAGGTACGCCGGCCGGAGAGCCGCCGGATCACCTCGTCGTCGTCGACGACCAGCTCCAACACCAGGTCCAGCGAGCCGCCCAGGTCGGCGAGGAGCTTGTCCAGCTCGGCGGCCTGCGGCGTGGTCCGCGGGAAGCCGTCGAGCAGGAAGCCCTCGCCGGCGTCCGGCTCGGCGAGCCGGCCCCGCACCATGTTGATGGTGACGTCGTCCGGGACCAGCTTGCCGGCGTCCATGTATCGCTTGGCCTCGACCCCCAGCGGCGTGCCCTGGGTGACGTTGGCCCGGAAGATGTCACCGGTGGAGATCTTCGGCACCGCCAGGTGAGCGGCGATGAACTCCGCCTGTGTGCCCTTGCCCGCGCCCGGCGGGCCAACCAGAACGAGTCGCATCTACCGCAGGAACCCTTCGTAGTTCCGCTGCATGAGTTGGCTCTCGATCTGCTTCACGGTCTCCAGACCGACGCCGACCATGATGAGCACAGCGGTGCCGCCGAACGGGAAGTTCTGGAACTGCTGGTTGTCCAGCCAGATGAAGAAGAAGTTCGGCAGGATCGCGACGATGCCCAGGTAGAGCGCGCCCGGCAGGGTGATCCGGCTGAGGATGAAGTCCAGATATTCGGCGGTCGGCTTGCCGGGGCGGATGCCCGGCACGAAGCCGCCGTACTTCTTCATGTTGTCCGCGACCTCGGTCGGGTTGAACGTGATCGACACGTAGAAGTAGGTGAAGAAGATGATCAGCAGGAAGTAGATCGCGATGTGCTCCGGCGCGCTCGCCTTCACGATGTGGTTCTGGATCCACGCCTGGGTCTTGCCCGGGTCGTTCTGGTCGAAGAACTGGAGCGCGAGCGTCGGCAGGTAGAGCAGCGACGAGGCGAAGATGACCGGGATGACGCCGGCCTGGTTCACCTTGAGCGGGATGTAGGTCGACGTGCCGCCGTACATCCGCCGGCCGATCATGCGCTTCGCGTACTGGACCGGGATCCGGCGCTGCGCCTGCTCGATGAACGTGACCGCGGTGATGACCAGCAGCACCAGGGCGATGACGAGGAGGAACATCCCCCAGCCCTTGGTGGTCTTGATCTTCCAGCCCTCGCTGGGGAGCCGGGCCGCGATCGACGTGAAGATCAGCACCGACATGCCGTTGCCGACGCCCCGGTCGGTGATCAGCTCGCCGAGCCACATCACCACGCCGGTGCCGGCGGTCATGGTCATGACCAGCACGGTGAGCGTCAGCCAGTCCGGGATGCCGGTGCCCTTGGGCACGATCGGGAACTGGTCGCACTGGTTGTTGAACAGCTGCCCGGAGCGGGCCAGCGCCACGAACGCCGAGGACTGGAGGATGCCCAGGCCCAGCGTCAGGTAGCGGGTGTACTGGGTGATCTTCGCCTGACCGGCCTGGCCCTCCTTGCGGAGCTGCTCCAGGCGCGGGATCACCACCGTCAGCAGCTGCAGGATGATCGACGCGGTGATGTAGGGCATGATGCCCAGCGCGAAGACCGAGAGCTGAAGCAGCGCGCCGCCGGAGAAGAGATCCAGCAGGTTGAGCACGCCGGTGCTGCCCTGGATGGTGTCGAGGCACTTCTGCACGTTGCCGTACGAGACGCCCGGGCTGGGCAGCGTGGCGCCCAGCCGGTAGACCGCGATGATGCCTACTGTGAACAGCAGCTTCTTGCGCAGGTCAGGCGTACGGAACGCACTGAGAAAGGCGGACAGCAACTTCTTCCTCCTGCGCGACGCGGGCCGCCGGTGACGATCCCTGGCGGGGCGGGGTGAATGTCGGGCCCAGTGCCCGATATCCATGGCTGGGAACGGACTCTAACAGCCCGACCCCCGTCCGGGCAGATGTGCCCGGCTACATAAACCGAATCCGATGTTACCCGGCGCACACGTCGCCGGTAGACCATGGCGCCCGCCCAGTCACGAACAACTGAGCGGGCGCCACGAACATGCCTTACAGCTCGGTGACCGAGCCGCCGGCCGCGGTGATCTTCTCCTTGGCCGACGCGCTGAACGCGTGCGCCGACACCTGGAGCGAGACACCACCGAGGTCGCCGGTGCCGAGGACCTTGACCGGGTGGCCCTTACGGACCGCGCCGGACTCGACCAGCTCGACCGGGCCGATCTCGCCGCCGTTCGGGAACAGCTCGGCGAGGCGGTCCAGGTTGACCACCTGGAACACGACCTTGAACTTGTTCTTGAAGCCCTTCATCTTCGGCAGGCGCATGTGGATGGGCATCTGCCCACCCTCGAACGCCGGCGAGATGTTCTTCCGGGCCTTCGAACCCTTGGTACCGCGACCGGCGGTCTTGCCCTTGGAGCCCTCACCACGACCCACACGGGTCTTGGCGGTCTTGGCGCCGGGTGCCGGACGCAGGTGGTGCACCTTGATCGTCATTACTCGACCTCCTCGACCTTCACGAGGTGGTTGACCGTGAAGATCATGCCTCGGATCTCCGGCCGGTCCTCCTTGACCACCACGTCGTTGATCCGCTTGAGCCCGAGCGAACGCAGCGAGTCACGCTGGTTCTGCTTGCGCCCGATCCCGGACCGGACCTGGGTGACCTTCAGACGTGCCATCAGGACGCCACCCCCGCACGCGACGCCAGCATGGCAGCCGGCGCGACGTCCTCCACCGGCAGGCCACGACGCGCCGCGACCTGCTCGGGGGACTCGAGCCCCCGCAGGGCCGCCACGGTGGCGTGCACGATGTTGATCGGGTTGGACGAGCCGAGGCTCTTGGAGAGCACGTCGTGGATGCCCGCGCACTCCAGCACGGCACGGACCGGACCACCGGCGATGACACCCGTACCGGCCGAGGCCGGCTTGAGCAGCACCACACCGGCGGCGTCCTCGCCCGTGACCGGGTGCGGAATCGACTGACCGATCCGCGGCACCTTGAAGAAGTGCTTCTTGGCCTCCTCGACACCCTTGGCGATCGCCGCGGGCACCTCCTTGGCCTTTCCGTAGCCCACGCCGACGGTGCCGTCGCCGTCGCCCACGATCACCAGGGCGGTGAAGCTGAAGCGACGACCACCCTTCACGACCTTGGCGACGCGATTGATCGCGACGACCCGCTCGAGGTGCGGGGTCTTCTCGACGGGCGCGTTTCCGCGGCCGCCCTCACGGCGGTTGTCGCGGCGACCACCCTCGTTGCCACCGGACCCGCCGCCACGGCGCTGTTGACCTGGCATCAGCAGCCTTCCTTCTCTCTCGTGACGGGGTTGTTAGAACTCGAGCCCGGCTTCGCGGGCGGCGTCGGCAAGCGCGGCAACACGCCCCGCGTACCGGTTGCCACCGCGGTCGAAGACGACCTTCGAGACGCCGGCGGCCTTGGCGCGCTCGGCGAGCAGCGCGCCGACCTTGCCGGCCAGGGCGCTCTTGTCGCCCTCCGCGCCGCGCAGCGAGGCGTCCATGGTCGAGGCCGACGCCAGGGTGTGACCCTTGGTGTCGTCCACGACCTGGGCGACCACGTGCCGCAGGGAGCGGGTGACGACGAGGCGGGGACGCTCGCCGGTGCCGCTGACGTTCTTGCGGACCCGGAAGTGCCGACGCGCACGCCCGACGGCACGCTTGGCGGCGACGCCGCGGCGGCGCTTGAGCAGCGTGGCGCTCACTTCTTACCTGCCTTTCCAGCCTTGCGGCGGATGACCTCGCCCTGGTACTTCACGCCCTTGCCCTTGTAGGGCTCCGGCGGGCGGATCTTCCGGATGTTGGCGGCGATCTCGCCGACCTGCTGCTTGTCGATGCCGGCCACGTGGAACAGCGTCGGCCGCTCGACCGTGAAGGTGATGCCGTCCGGCGCCTGCACCAGCACCGGGTGCGAGAACCCGAGCGCGAACTCCAGGTCCTTGCCCTTGGCGGTGACGCGGTAACCGGTGCCGGCGATCTCCAGGCTCTTGCGGTAGCCCTCGGTCACCCCGACGATCATGTTGGCCACCAGCGTACGGCTCAGGCCGTGCAGCTCCTTGGCCTTGCGCTCGTCGTTCGGCCGGTTGACGACCAGCTCGCCGTTCTCGCTGCGCTCCGCCGTGATCGGCTCGGCCAGCACGTGGCTCAGCTCGCCCTTGGGGCCCTTGACCTTGACGGTCTGGCCGTCGATCGTGATGTCGACGCCGGAAGGCACCGGGATCGACTTACGTCCAATACGCGACATTTCTACCTGTCTCCCGTTACCAGACGAAGGCGAGGACTTCCCCGCCAACGCTCCGCTTGCGGGCCTGCCGGTCGGTGAGCAGCCCCTGGGACGTCGAAATGATCGCCACGCCCAGTCCGCCGAGCACCCGCGGGAGCCCGTCCGACTTGGCGTACACCCGGAGACCGGGCTTGGACACGCGCTTGATGCCGGCCAGGCTCCGCTCGCGGTTCTGGCCGTACTTCAGCTCGACGACCAGTCGCTTGCCGACGGCGCCCTCCTCGGGGTCATCGACCGACCAGGTGGCGATGTAACCCTCGGCCTTGAGGACCTCGGCGATGTTCGCCTTGATCTTCGAGTAGGGCATCGTCACCCGGTCGTGGTACGCCTGGTTGGCGTTACGCAGACGCGTGAGCATGTCTGCGATCGGGTCGGTCATCGTCATGAAAACTCGTCAACCTTTCTCGCCGGGGTTCCCCGGGCCAGGCCCGGGGCCTACGGCGAAGAGACAGTTCAGCTGACGCGCCGGAGCGCGCCGGGCTATTACCAGGAAGCCTTGGACACGCCGGGCAGCTCACCGCGGTGGGCCATCTCCCGGATGCACACCCGGCAGAGACCGAACTTGCGGTAGACCGCCTTCGGACGCCCGCACCGCTGGCAGCGGGTGTACGCGCGAACCGAGAACTTCGGCTTCGCGGCCGCCTTGAGGATCAGCGCCTTCTTGGCCATCTCAGTTCTCCTTGAACGGGAAGCCCAGGAGCTTGAGCAGCGCCCGGCCCTCGTCGTCGGTCGTGGCGGTCGTGACCACCGTGATGTCCATGCCCCGCTGGCGATCGATCTTGTCCTGGTCGATCTCGTGGAACACCGACTGCTCGGTCAGACCGAACGTGTAGTTGCCGTGCCCGTCCAGCTTGCGCCCGTCCAGACCGCGGAAGTCGCGGATACGCGGCAGCGCGATCGAGAGCAGCCGGTCCAGGAACTCCCACATCCGGTCGCCCCGCAGGGTGACCTTCGCGCCGATCGGCATGCCCTCACGGAGCTTGAACTGCGCGATCGACTTGGTCGCCCGCCGGACCAACGGCTTCTGGCCGGTGATCGTGGCCAGGTCGCGGACCGCGCCGTCGATCAGCTTGGCGTCGCGAGCGGCCTCGCCGACACCCATGTTGACGACGATCTTGACCAGGCCGGGCACCTGCATGGGGTTGCCGTAGGCGTACTGCTCCTGCAGCTTCGCCACGACCTCGTTGCGGTACCGCTCCTTGAGACGCGGCAGGGTCTTCGTTTCGGTAGCCGTGGTCATCACAGGTCCTTACCGGTGCTACGCGCGATGCGGACCTTCTGGCCGTTGTCGTCGATCCGGTAGCCGACGCGGGTCGGCTTGCCGTCGGAGTCCATGACCATCACGTTCGAGACGTGGATCGGGGCCTCCTGGGTGACGATGCCACCGGTCTTGGCGCCACGCTGGGTGGTGCTGATGCGAGTGTGCTTCTTGACCCGGTTCACGCCCTCGACCAGGACCTTGTCCTGCCGCGGGTAGGCCGCGATGACCTTGCCCTTGGCACCCTTGTCCTTGCCGGCGATGACGACGACCGTGTCGCCCTTCTTGACCTTCACGGTCACAACACCTCCGGCGCGAGAGAGATGATCTTCATGAACCGCTTGTCCCGCAGCTCGCGACCCACCGGGCCGAAGATACGGGTACCGCGCGGGTCCCCACCGTCCTTGATGATGACGGCGGCGTTCTCGTCGAAGCGGATGTACGACCCGTCCGGCCGCCGCCTCTCCTTGGCGGTCCGAACGACGACGGCCTTGACGACGTCGCCCTTCTTCACGCCGGCACCGGGGATCGCGTCCTTCACCGTTGCCACGATGACGTCGCCGATGCTCGCGTAGCGCCGACCGGAGCCACCGAGAACCCGGATGCACAGGATCTCCCGGGCACCCGTGTTGTCGGCGACGCGCAGTCGCGACTCCTGCTGAATCACGTCTATCTCCTATGTCTGCCGGTTCTCCGGCCGCCGAGGGCGGCCGGAGCCTGGCGGAACGTTCGCCCGACCGATGCCGGCCGAGCTCGAGCCTTCGCTACTTGGCCTTCTCGAGGATCTCCACGAGCCGCCACCGCTTGGTGGCGGAGAGCGGCCGGGTCTCCATGATCAGGACCCGGTCGCCGGTACCGGCCGAGTTCTGCTCGTCATGCACCTTCAACTTGCTGGTACGGCGCATGATCTTGCCGTACAGCGCGTGCTTGACCCGGTCCTCGACCTCGACCACGACGGTCTTGTCCATCTTGTCGCTCACCACGAGGCCCTCACGGACCTTGCGGCGGGCCCGCACGGTGGCGGTCGTGTTCTCGTCACTCATGATGCAGTCACCTCAGTCGGCGCGGCCGAGAGACCCAGCTCACGCTCACGCATGATCGTGTAGATCCGGGCGATCTCCCGACGGATGACCTGCAGCCGCCGGTTGTTGTCCAGCTGCCCGGTTGCGCCCTGCACGCGGAGGTTGAACAGCTCCGCCTTCGCCTCGCGCAGCTTCGTGACCAGCTCCTCGTCGGAGAGCTCACGCAGCTCGGAGGCCTTGACGCCCGCTGCCATCAGGATTCACCCACTTCGCGCGTAACAATGCGGCACTTCATCGGGAGCTTGTGGATCGCGCGACGCATTGCCTCTCGCGCGATCTGCTCGTTCGGGAAGGACATCTCGAAGAGAACCCGCCCCGGCTTGACATTGGCGACCCACCACTCGGGCGAACCCTTACCGGAACCCATCCGGGTCTCGGCCGGCTTCTTGGTGAGGGCCTGGTCCGGGAAGATCGTGATCCAGACCTTGCCACCACGCTTGATGTGACGGGTCATCGCGATACGCGCCGACTCGATCTGGCGGTTGGTCACGTACGCCGGCTCGAGAGCCTGGATCCCGAACTCGCCGAACACCACCCGGTTACCACCCTTGGACGCGCCGTGGCGGTCCGGGTGGTGCGGCTTGCGGAAGCCCTTCGGGGGCTTGCGCGGCATCAGCATCTGTCAGCCCTCCTGCTGCGTTTCTGCCGGCTGGTTCGGAGCCGAGGCGGCTGCGGCGACAGCGCTGCTGTCGACCGGCTCACCGGCCGGCGTCTCCGCCTGCTGCGCGATGGTGGTCGCGGCAGCCCGGCCGGCCTCGGTGCCACCGGCGGTCGTACCCGAGGAGCCCGAGCGGCCACGACGCGGCCGATCCGGCCGGTCGCCACGGTCGCGGCGCGGGCCGCGCGACGGGGCGGTCTCGGCCGGAGTCTCCCGACCCGGGACGGCGTCGCCCTTGTAGATCCAGACCTTCACGCCGATCCGGCCGAAGGTGGTACGGGCCTCGAAGAAGCCGTACTCGATGTTGGCCCGCAGCGTGTGCAGCGGGACGCGACCCTCACGGTAGAACTCGGTCCGGCTCATCTCGGCGCCGCCCAGACGACCCGAGACCTGCACCCGGATGCCCTTGCAGGCCGGGTTCTTCATCGCGGACTGCATCGACTTGCGCATCGCCCGACGGAAGCTGACCCGGCTGGAGAGCTGCTCGGCGACGCCCTGGGCGACCAGTTGCGCGTCCGACTCGGGGTTCTTCACCTCGATGATGTTCAGCTGGACCTGCTTGCCGGTGAGCTTCTCCAGCTCACCGCGGATCCGGTCGGCCTCCGCACCCTTACGGCCGATGACGATGCCCGGCCGGGCGGTGTGGATGTCGACGCGGACCCGGTCCCGGGTGCGCTCGATGTCGACCTTGGAGATGCCGGCGCGCTCGAGGCCCTTGGACATCATCCGGCGGATCTTGACATCCTCGCCGATGTAGTCCTTGTAGAGCTTGTCCGCGAACCAGCGGGACTTCCAGTCGGTCGAGATGCCGAGCCGGAACCCGGTGGGGTGAACTTTCTGACCCATTACTCGGCACCCTCCGTCGTGCTCTGCCCCTCGGCCGGCGCGGCCGACTCGGCCTGCTTGGCCGGAGCGGCCTTCCTGGCCGACTTCTTCGGCGCGGCCGGCGCCACCGCCTCGACCGCCACGGTGATGTGGCAGGTCCGCTTGCGGATCCGGTAGGCCCGGCCCTGCGCCCGCGGCCGGAACCGCTTCATCGTCGGGCCCTCGTCGACGAACGCCTCGCTGACGAGCAGCGCGTCGGGGTCCAGCCGCTCGTTGTTCTCCGCGTTGGCGATCGCGCTCGCGAGCACCTTGAATACCTGCTCGCTCGCAGCCTGCGGCGCGAACTGCAGCACCGTGAGCGCCTCCTTCGCGGGCAGGCCGCGGACGAGGTTGACCACCCGGCGCGCCTTCATCGGCGAGATGCGCACGTGCCGCGCAACCGCCCGCGCGCCCGGAAGCACCGGAGCGTCGCCCTTTCCTGGCATCGCTGTAACCCCTTGTTCCTCTATCCGTATGCCCGCGGCGTCAGCGCCGGCGGCTCTTCCGGTCGTCCTTCTCGTGACCCTTGAACGTGCGGGTCAGCGCGAACTCGCCGAGCTTGTGCCCGACCATTGCTTCGGTCACGAAGACCGGAACGTGCTTGCGTCCGTCGTGCACGGCGATCGTGTGACCCAGCATGTCCGGGATGATCGTCGAACGCCGCGACCAGGTCTTGATCACGTTCTTCGAGCCCTTGTCGTTCTGCGTCTCCACCTTCTTGAGCAGGTGGTCGTCGACGAACGGGCCCTTCTTCAGGCTGCGAGGCATGTCTTATCTCCCTCAGCCGCGCTTACGCGTGGCGTAGCGGCGGCGGACGATCAGCCGGTCGCTCGGCTGGCCCTTACGACGGGTGCGGCCCTCGGGCTTACCCTGCGGGTTGACCGGGTGGCGACCACCGGAGGTCTTACCCTCACCACCA
The DNA here is from genome assembly GCF_027497235.1 of Micromonospora sp. WMMD1128. Taxonomy (NCBI): domain Bacteria; kingdom Bacillati; phylum Actinomycetota; class Actinomycetes; order Micromonosporales; family Micromonosporaceae; genus Micromonospora; species Micromonospora sp. WMMD1128. The sequence goes on along the minus strand of NZ_CP114902.1, from coordinate 490,733 downwards.
CCGTGCGGGTGGTCGACCGGGTTCATGGCGACACCACGGACGGTCGGGCGCTTGCCCTTCCACCGCATCCGGCCGGCCTTGCCCCAGTTGATGTTCGACTGGTCGGCGTTGCCGATCTCGCCGACGCTGGCGCGGCAGCGCACGTCGACACGCCGGATCTCACCGGACGGCATACGCAGGGTCGCGTACGCGCCCTCGCGGCCGAGCAGCTGGATGCCGACGCCGGCCGAGCGGGCCAGCTTGGCGCCGCCGCCCGGACGCAGCTCCACGTTGTGCACGGTGGTACCGACCGGGATGTTGCGCAGCGGCAGGTTGTTGCCCGGCTTGATGTCGGCGCCCGGGCCGGACTCGACGCGGTCGCCCTGCTTCAGGTCCTTCGGCGCGAGGATGTAGCGCTTCTCGCCGTCGGCGTAGTGCAGCAGCGCGATGCGCGCGGTGCGGTTCGGGTCGTACTCGATGTGCGCGACCTTCGCCGGCACGCCGTCCTTGTCGACCCGCTTGAAGTCGATCAGGCGGTACTGGCGCTTGTGGCCGCCGCCGTGGTGCCGCGTGGTGATCCGGCCGTGGGCGTTGCGTCCACCCTTCTTCGGCAGCGGAGCCAGCAGCGACTTCTCCGGCGTCGACCGGGTGATCTCAGCGAAGTCGGCGACGCTTGAGCCACGCCGGCCCGGCGTCGTCGGCTTGTACTTACGGATAGCCATTGTCTACACCCCTCAGCTGACCGGGCCGCCGAAGGCCTCGATACGGTCACCGTCAGCCAGCTTCACCATCGCGCGCTTGGTGTCCTTGCGCTTGCCGAACCCGGTGCGGGTCCGCTTGCGCTTGCCCTCGCGGTTGAGCGTGTTGACCGTCAGGACACGGACGTTGAAGATCTGCTGGATAGCGATCTTGATCTCGGTCTTGTTCGCGTCCGGGTGCACCAGGAAGGTGTACCAGTTCCGGTTCAGCTCGCTGTAGCTCTTCTCCGAGACGACCGGCGCGACGATGACGTCACGCGGATCGGCGATCGTGCTCACTTGCCACCCTCCTCGGTGGTCTCGGCTGGCACGCCCAGGAACTCGTCCAGGGCCTCCTTGGTGAAGACCACGTCGTCGGCCACCAGCACGTCGTAGGTGTTGAGCTGCCCGGCCTCGAGCAGGTGCACCCGCGGCTCGTTGCGCAGCGACACCCAGTTCAGCTCGTCGGTGCTGCTGAGCACGACCAGGACCCGCCGGGCCTCGGTCAGCTTCGCCAGCGTGGCCAGAGCGGCCTTGGTCGACGGCTTCTCGCCCGAGACGAACGCCTCGACGACGTGCACCTGGCCGGCGCGGGCCCGGTCGGAGAGGGCGCCACGCAGGGCGGCGGCCTTCATCTTCTTCGGGGTCCGCTGGCTGTAGTCGCGCGGCACCGGGCCGTGGACCACGCCACCGCCGGCGAACTGCGGCGCGCGGGTCGAGCCCTGGCGGGCGCGACCGGTGCCCTTCTGCTTGTACGGCTTCCGGCCACCGCCGGAGACCTCGCCGCGGGACTTGGTCTTGTGCGTGCCCTGTCGGGCCGCCGCGAGCTGAGCCACCACGACCTGGTGCATCAGCGCGATGTTCGCCTGCGCGTCGAAGATGTCGGCCGGCAGCTCGACGGAGCCGCTCTTGCCGCCTTCGACGTCGAGGACGTCAACGGTGGTCACTTGGCCACACCGCCCTTCTTCACCTTCGCCTTGGCCGCGGTGCGGACCAGGACCAGCGCGCCCTTGGGGCCGGGGATGGCGCCACGAACGAGCAGGAGGTTGTTCTCGGTGTCGACCGCCTGGACGGTGAGGTTCTGGACGGTGTAGCGCACGCCACCCATCCGACCCGCCATCCGGGTGCCCTTGAAGACGCGACCCGGGGTCGCGCAGGCGCCGATCGAGCCGGGCGAGCGGTGCTTGCGCTCGACACCGTGGCTGGCGCGCAGACCGTGGAAGCCGTGCCGCTTCATCGGGCCGGCGTAGCCCTTGCCCTTGGTCTTGCCGGTCACGTCGATCACGACGCCGGGCGGGAACTCGTCGACCGTGACCTCCTGGCCCGGCGCGTAGTCCGCGGCGTCGGCGGTGCGCAGCTCGACGATGTGCCGGCGCGGCGCGACGTCCGCCTTGGCGTAGTGCCCGGCGATCGGCTTCTTGACCTTGCGCGGGTCGATGGCTCCGTAGGCGAGCTGAACGGCGGCGTAGCCGTCCTTCTCGGCGTTACGAACCTGGCTCACGACGCACGGGCCGGCCTCGACCACGGTCACGGGGACAACTTTGTTGTTGTCCCAGACCTGGGTCATGCCGAGCTTGGCGCCCAGGATCCCCTTGACTTGCCTGTCCATTTGATCGATCCCTACAGCTTGATCTCGATGTCGACGCCAGCCGGCAGGTCGAGGCGCATGAGCGAGTCGACCGTCTTCGGGGTCGGGTCGATGATGTCGATCAGACGCTTGTGCGTACGCATCTCGAAGTGCTCGCGCGAGTCCTTGTACTTGTGCGGCGAGCGGATGACGCAGAAACGGTTGATCTCCGTGGGCAGCGGCACCGGGCCAGCGACCTGCGCCCCGGTACGCGTCACCGTCTCGACGATCTTCCGAGCCGAGGAGTCGACGACCTCGTGGTCATAGGCCTTGAGCCGGATGCGGATCTTCTGTCCCGCCATGGTGGCTTCTGTTCCTTCTCTCGATGCCGCTGTGTTGCGGGCGCCTGTACCGGCTGGTACCGGCCCACTTCCGCCGACCCCCGCGGTCGGGCGTGTCGCGCCCGTGGACCAAGCTCCGCCCCGAGACTCCGGAGCGATCCTCTTGACCACGCGGTGGGTCATGACGCCGGTCGCGGGAACCGCGACCTGAACGCCGCGCGAGGGTGGTTGACCGCCGATGGCGATCAACCACCCTACGCGAGACTGTCTGCCTCCCGGGGTCCGGCCTCAACCGGACGCGGGTGACCGACCGTCGTTACGCAACCTGACTAGTATGCCGCACGACCGGCGGCAACGCTAATCGGGGTTACCCAGCTCACTTAATGATCTTGGTGACGCGACCCGCGCCGACCGTACGACCACCCTCGCGGATCGCGAACTTCAGGTTGTCCTCCATGGCGATGGGCTGGATCAGCTTCACCGACATCGAGGTGTTGTCGCCCGGCATGACCATCTCGGTGCCCTCGGGCAGCGTGACGACGCCGGTGACGTCCGTGGTCCGGAAGTAGAACTGCGGGCGGTAGTTCTGGAAGAACGGGGTGTGGCGGCCACCCTCCTCCTTGGAGAGGATGTAGACCGTCGCCTCGAACTCCGTGTGCGGGGTCGTGGTGCCCGGCTTGATGACGACCATGCCGCGCTCGACGTCCTCGCGCTTGGTGCCACGCAGCAGCAGGCCGACGTTCTCACCTGCGCGGGCGTCGTCCAGGGTCTTCCGGAACATCTCGATCGCGGTGACCTTGGTCTTGAAGCCCTTCTCGCGGATGCCGACGACCTCGACGTCCTCGTTCGGGAGCAGCACGCCACGCTCGACACGACCGGTGACGACGGTGCCACGACCGGTGATCGTGAACACGTCCTCGACCGGCATGAGGAACGGCTTCTCGGTCTCGCGCTCCGGCTGCGGGATCGCGGTGTCGACCGCGCTCATCAGCTCGAGCAGCTTCTCGGTCCAGACCGGGTCGCCCTCGAGCGCCTTCAGCGCGGAGACCTGGACGACCGGCAGGTCGTCACCCGGGTACTCCTGCGAGGAGAGCAGCTCGCGGACCTCGAGCTCGACGAGCTCCAGGAGCTCCTCGTCGTCGACCATGTCGCTCTTGTTGAGCGCCACGACGATGTACGGCACGCCGACCTGACGGGCCAGCAGCACGTGCTCGCGGGTCTGCGGCATCGGGCCGTCGGTCGCCGCGACCACCAGGATCGCGCCGTCCATCTGCGCGGCACCGGTGATCATGTTCTTGATGTAGTCGGCGTGACCGGGGCAGTCGACGTGCGCGTAGTGACGCGCCTCGGTCTGGTACTCGACGTGCGCGATCGAGATCGTGATGCCGCGGGCCTTCTCCTCCGGCGCCTTGTCGATCTCGTCGAACGGCGTGTACGGGTTCAGGTCCGGGTACTGGTCGTGCAGGACCTTGGTGATGGCCGCCGTCAGCGTCGTCTTACCGTGGTCGATGTGACCAATGGTGCCGATGTTGACGTGCGGCTTAGTCCGCTCGAACTTCGCCTTCGCCACTGGTGTCCTCCTGTGGACTTTCTTGGTTCGTTCGCCCCGGTGCGCCGGTCGGCGCGTAGGACTCTGTCGACAGCCTTTCCGGCCTGACGGCCGGAGAGCCTTTGTGGGTTCTGCGGCGATGAAGCCTACAGGCCCGGATTCACACAACCCGACCGAGGTGGTCGCGGGCGGGAACTCCCTCCCGCGACCGCCCTCGGATCATCTCCGCCGGCTCAGGTGAGCGTCACTCACCAGTCGCCTTGGCGATGATCTCCTTCGCCACGCTCTGCGGCACTTCAGCGTAGGAGTCGAACTGCATGCTGTAGCTAGCCCGGCCCTGGGTCTTCGACCGCAGGTCGCCGACGTAGCCGAACATCTCCGACAGCGGCACCAGAGCCCGGACGACGCGAGCGCCGCTGCGCTCCTCCATCGCCTGGATGATGCCCCGACGGGAGTTGAGGTCGCCGATGACGTCACCCATGTTCTCCTCAGGAGTGGTGACCTCAACGGCCATCATCGGCTCGAGCAGTGCGGGGTCGGCCTTGCGGGCCGCCTCCTTCATCACCATCGAACCGGCGATCTTGAACGCCATCTCGGACGAGTCGACCTCGTGGTACTGCCCGTCCAGCAGCGTCAGCTTGAGACCCACAAGCGGGAAGCCGGCGAGGATGCCGTACTGCATGGCGTCCTGGGCGCCCGCGTCCACCGACGGGATGAACTCCCGGGGGATGCGACCACCGGTGACGGCGTTCGCGAACTCGTAGGTCGGCGAGTCGTTGCCAAGCGGCAGCGGCTCGACGCTCACGATGACGCGGGCGTACTGACCGGAGCCACCGGTCTGCTTCTTGTGGGTGTACTCGATCTTGTCCACCTTGCGGCGGATGGTCTCGCGGTATGCCACCTGCGGCTTGCCGAAGTTCGCCTCGACGTTGAACTCGCGGCGCATCCGGTCGACCATGATGTCCAGGTGCAGCTCGCCCATGCCGGAGATGACCGTCTGACCGGTCTGGTCGTCGAGCTTGACCCGGAACGTCGGGTCCTCCTCGGCGAGCTTCTGGATGGCGGTGCTGAGCTTCTCCTGGTCGGCCTTGGTCTTCGGCTCAATGGCCACCTCGATGACCGGCTCCGGGAAGGTCATCGACTCCAGGATGACCGGGTTCGCCGAGTCGCAGAGCGTGTCGCCGGTGGTGGTCTGCTTGAGACCCTGGACCGCGATGATGTCGCCGGCCTTGGCGGAGCTGCGCTCCTCCCGCTTGTTGGCGTGCATCTGGTAGATCTTGCCGATGCGCTCCTTGCGGTCCTTGGTGGAGTTGACCACCTGGGTACCGGTCTCGACCACGCCGGAGTAGACCCGGACGTAGGTGAGCTTGCCGAGGTGCTTGTCGGTCTGGATCTTGAACGCCAGGCCGGAGAACGGCTCGGAGGTGGACGGCTTCCGCAGCATCGGGGTCTCGCCGTCGGTGGCCGTACCCTCGATCGCCGGCACGTCCAGCGGCGACGGCAGGTAGTCGATGACGGCGTCGAGCATCGGCTGGACGCCCTTGTTCTTGAACGCCGAGCCGCAGAGCACCGGGTTGGCCTTGCTGGCGATGGTGGCGCGCCGGATGGCGGCCTTGATCTCCTCGGTGGAGATCTCCTCGCCCTCCAGGTACTTCTCCATCACCGCGTCGTCGACGTCGGCCAGGGTCTCCATCAGCTTCTCGCGCCACTCGGCCGCGGAGTCGGCCAGCTCGGCCGGGATCTCCTCGATCGCGTAGTCCTCACCCTTCTGGGTCTCCCCGCGCCAGGTGAGGGCGCGCATGCCGACCAGGTCGACGACGCCGATGTGGTCGCCCTCCAGGCCGATCGGGATCTGGAGCACCAGCGGGGTGGCGTTGAGCCGGTCGATCATCATCTGCACGCAGCGGAAGAAGTCGGCGCCGGTCCGGTCCAGCTTGTTGACGAAGCACATGCGCGGGACGCTGTACTTGTCCGCCTGGCGCCAGACGTTCTCCGTCTGCGGCTCCACACCGGCCACGCCGTCGTACACGGCGACCGCACCGTCCAGGACACGCAGCGACCGCTCGACCTCGACCGTGAAGTCGACGTGACCGGGCGTGTCGATGATCTGGATCGTGTGGCCCTTCCACTCGCACTTCGTGGCGGCGGAAGTGATGGTGATACCGCGCTCCTGCTCCTGCTCCATCCAGTCCATGACGGCGGCGCCCTCGTGGACCTCACCGATCTTGTACGTGATGCCGGTGTAGAACAGGATTCGCTCGGTGGTAGTGGTCTTACCGGCATCGATGTGCGCCATGATGCCGATGTTGCGTACGTTGGCGAGCGCGTCTGCGGCGGCCACTTCAATCCCTACTTATCGTCGTCTCGACACAACTGGTGGCGGTTCCGGCGCCTCGTGGGCGCCGGAACCTCAGGTGTTACCAGCGGTAGTGCGCGAAGGCCTTGTTGGACTCGGCCATCTTGTGCGTGTCCTCGCGCCGCTTGACGGCGGCACCGAGGCCGTTGCTCGCGTCCAGCAGCTCGTTCATCAGCCGCTCGATCATCGTCTTCTCACGCCGGGCCCGGGAGTAGGTCACCAGCCAGCGCAGACCGAGGGTGGTCGCGCGGGCCGGACGGACCTCGACCGGAACCTGGTAGGTGGCGCCACCGACACGGCGGCTACGCACCTCGAGGGTCGGCTTCACGTTGTCCATCGCGCGCTTGAGCGTGACGACGGGGTCGGTGCCGGACTTCTCGCGGCAGCCCTCCAGGGCGGCGTACACGATGCGCTCGGCGAGCTGACGCTTGCCGCGCAGCAGGATCTTGTTCACCAGCTGGGTGACCAGCGGCGAGTTGTACACCGGGTCAGCGACCAGCGGCTTCCGCGGAGCGGGTCCCTTACGCGGCATGTCAGCTCTTCTCCTTCTTCGCGCCGTAACGGCTGCGAGCCTGCTTGCGGTTGCGGACACCCTGGGTGTCCAGCGAGCCGCGAACGATCTTGTACCGCACGCCGGGGAGGTCCTTCACACGGCCGCCACGCACGAGCACGATCGAGTGCTCCTGCAGGTTGTGGCCGACGCCCGGGATGTAGGCGGTCACCTCGATCTGGCTGCTGAGCTTGACGCGAGCGACCTTGCGCAGCGCCGAGTTCGGCTTCTTGGGAGTGGTGGTGTACACGCGAGTGCACACGCCGCGCCGCTGGGGAGACCCCTTGAGCGCCGGGGTCTTGGTCTTGGTCGTCTTGGCCTGTCGGCCCTTCCGGACCAGCTGCTGAATGGTGGGCACCGGGTTTCTCCGCTCCCTTCGGCCGCTGCGAGGCGACCGCGCCGTCTGCTCTAGCCGGCCTGATGGACGGCTCTCCTACATTTCGACCGGGGCCACATGGACCCCAGCACCCGCGGTCGGGCGTGTCGCCCGAGTCACGGTCCCGTGCCGGCCGCTCGCGCGTCGTCCCGGGATCTTTGGTCTTGGTGGTGCGACCACGCGATCACCGGGATGACCGGCTCCAGCGCACGCACGCATTGCCCGGGCGAGCCCGGGCGCAAGGGGAAAGAGTACCCACCACAGGCGCGCCGGTCAAAACGGAACGGTTCGTCGGGACTGCTCCGCAGCCCCGCCGGCCGGCTTCCGGATCGCCGTTACGCCCCCGACAGGCACCTACGGTGACAAGTGTACCGGCTGATCCGGCGTACGGCCCGGCGGCCCGGACACGCCCCGGGTCCGACGACGCAGGACATTCCGCAGAACAACGACGAATCCCCCAGCGGTTCTCACGTGATCTGCACCACCAGGGCCAGCCCGAGCCCGATCACACTCAGCAGCAGTCCGACCGCGCCGCAGCTGAGCCCGGCCACGGCCAGGCCGGTGCCGGTGAACCGGACCGCGGGCGGCGGCGCCGGCCGCCGGATCTGCCGCCGGGCGAAGAACCAGGCCACGATCGCCCCGACCCCACCGAGCGCGCCGAGCACGGTGAAGGCGCCCGCCGCCCAGGCGCCGCCGTAGTTCGGACCCGCGATGCCGAAGCAGAAGACCAGCAGCGACACCAGGATCGAGGCGATCCCGGCGATCAACGAGCCAATGGCCAGCCCGGAGGTGACCGGCGGCACGTCGAGATGGACCACCCCGAACGGGGTACCCGGCACCGCGTCCACCCGCTTCGGCGGCCGGGGTGCCTCGGGCGGAGGCGGCGGGAGCACCGGCCCGCCGCCGGGCGCGTTCCCCGGCGTCCCCCACCCACCGCCGTGGCCGGGCCCGCTGACCGGGTACGCCCCGAGCCCGCCGTGCCCGGGCTCCCCCGGGTGGTACGGCGGCGCACCCGGCCCGGACGGCTGCTGGTGCACCGCCGGAGGGTGCACCGCCGGAGGGTACGGTCCCGCCGGCGGCCAAGGGCCGGGCGGCCCGGACACCGGCCCGCCAGCCCGGTCGGCGCGTTCCCACTCTCCGCCGGCCGGACCGGCTGGCTCCCCGCCAACCGGGGCGGCACGCTCCCCGACCGGCGAGTCGACGCGCCCGCCGGCGGCCGAGTCGACGCGCCCGCCGGCGGCCGGCGGGGGCGCCCACGGGCTGGTCGGAGCCGGGTCCCGCGGGGACACGGCGGGGTCCGCCCCGGCGCCGGGGCGGGTCGGGTCGCCGCCCGGCGCAGCCGGTTCCGTCACGGGGTCCTCCTGTCCATGGTCACCCGCCGTGCGGCGGACACCGGCCAGGCTACCGTCGCGGGTCACCGCCGGGTGGCCGGCGCGGAGCCCGCTCCCCCACCCGGTCAGTCGATGTTCGGGGCGAAGTCGTGCCCGAACGAGGCGTCGGCGTGCCGGACCACCCCGATCACCACCGCGGCCACCAGGGCGACGGCGGCGAGCACCAGGCCCACCTGGGCCAGCCGCTCGCCGCGGCGCAGCCGGTCCGCGCCGGTCAGATACCCCCCCGACGCGTACGCCTCCCGGCGGGCCTGCCGGACCAGCGTGAGCGCGATCGTCGACGGCACCACCCCGCCGACAAAGAGGCCGGTCAGCGCACCGATCAGGCCGAGCGCGAAGACGGCGCGGGCTTTCGTGGAGCGGACCGGCTCCGGGTCGTGCGGATGGCGGTGCGCCTGCGGCACGACGGGCACCTGCCCGGGCACGGTCGTCATGCTTTCCATCATGCCTCCCACCCGGGCGGCCTGACTCGGTGATCCACACCAGCCCGCCGAGGTGGTGGGTTCCGGGATGCATTGACCCCACCACCTCGCCGTACTGGAGTGGATCAAGAGCCGCCGGCACCCGCCGGAACGCGACGAGGCCCCCGGCGGATGCCGGGGGCCTAGTCGTTCGTGCGGTTTAGCGGTACGACCCGAAGTCGAAGTCGTCAAGCGGCACCGCCTGGCCGCTGGCCGGCCCGAAGCCGTAGTCGGTCTCCGGGTAGCCGGTCATCGAGTAGACCTTGGCCTTCGCCTCCTCGGTCGGCTCGACCCGGACGTTGCGGTACTTGCTGATGCCCGTACCGGCCGGGATGAGCTTACCGATGATCACGTTCTCCTTGAGGCCGATCAGCGAGTCGCTGCGGGCGTGGATCGCCGCGTCCGTCAGCACCCGGGTGGTCTCCTGGAAGGAGGCCGCCGACAGCCAGGAGTCCGTGGCCAGCGAGGCCTTGGTGATACCCATCAGCACCGGACGACCGGCGGCGGGCTCGCCACCCTCGCCGACGAGCCGGCGGTTCTCCGACTCGAACAGCGCCCGGTCGACCAGCACGCCCGGCAGGAACTCGGTCGAGCCGGAGTCGATGACCGTCACCCGCTTGAGCATCTGCCGGATGATGATCTCGATGTGCTTGTCGTGGATGAGCACACCCTGCGAGCGGTAGACCTCCTGGACCTCCTGGGTCAGGTGGACCTGGACCGCACGCGGGCCGAGGATGCGCAGCAGCTCGTGCGGGTCGATGGTGCCCTCGGTGAGCTTCTCGCCGACCTCGACGTGGTCGCCGTCGTGCGCCCGGAGCCGGACCCGCTTGGAGATCTTGTCGTAGACGATCTCGTCGCTGCCGTCGTCCGGGATGACCACGATCTTGCGGGACCGCTCGCCGTCCTCGATCCGGATCCGGCCGGGGGTGTCGGCGATGGGCGCCTTACCCTTCGGCACCCGGGCCTCGAAGATCTCCTGCACACGGGGCAGACCCTGGGTGATGTCCTCACCCGCGACACCGCCGGTGTGGAAGGTACGCATGGTCAGCTGCGTACCGGGCTCACCGATCGACTGGGCGGCGATGATGCCGACCGCCTCGCCGACGTCCACGGTCTTGCCGGTCGGCAGCGAGCGGCCGTAGCACGCACCGCAGACGCCCAGCTTCGACTCGCAGGTGAGCACGCTGCGCACCCGGACCGTCTCCACCCCGGCGGCGACGATGGCGTCGACGCCGATGGAGTTGATGTCCTGGCCACGGTGGGCCACCACGGTGCCGTCCGGCCCCTTGATGTCGTCGGCGAGCGTCCGGGCGTGCACGCTGGTCTCGGCGTGCTCGTGCACGACCAGCTTGCCGTCCAGCTGCTCACCGATCTGCATCGGGATGGCCCGGTCGGTGCCGCAGTCCTCCTCGCGGATGATGACGTCCTGCGAGACGTCCACCAGACGCCGGGTCAGGTAGCCCGAGTCGGCGGTACGCAGGGCGGTGTCCGCGAGGCCCTTCCGGGCGCCGTGCGTGGAGATGAAGTATTCCAGCACGGAGAGACCCTCCCGGTACGAGGCCTTGATCGGCCGCGGGATGATCTCGCCCTTCGGGTTGGCCACCAGACCACGGATCGCCGCGATCTGCCGGAGCTGGAGCAGGTTACCGCGGGCACCCGAGTTGATCATCTTCCACAGCGGGTTCTCCTGCGGCAGCGCGGTGTCCATCTCCTTGGCGACCTCGTTCGTCGCCTTGGTCCAGATCTCGATGAGCTCGCCGCGACGCTCCTCGGCGGTCATCAGACCACGCTGGTACTGCTTGTCGATCCGGTCGGCTTCCTTCTCGTACCGCTCCAGGATCTCCCGCTTGCGCGGCGGAGCGATGACGTCCTCCATGCCGATGGTGACGCCGGACCAGGTGGCCCAGTGGAAGCCGGCCTCCTTGAGCCCGTCCAGGGTGGCCGCCAGGGCCACCTTCGGGAAGCGCTCGGCGAGGTCGTTGACGATCGCGGAGAGCTGCCCCTTGCGGATCTCGTAGTTCACGAAGCGGTAGCCCGGGGGCAGCGTCTCGTTGAACAGGACCCGGCCCAGGGTGGTCTCCACCGTCACCGGCTCGCCCTCGACCCAGCCCTCGGGCGCGGTCCACGGCTGCGCGCCGGCGCCGTTGTCGACACCGATCACGTCGTGCAGCCGGATCTTGACCGGGGTCTGCAGGTGCAGCTCGCCGTTGTCGTACGCCATCCGCGCCTCGGCGTCGGAGCTGAACGCCCGGCCCTCGCCCGTGCCACCCGGAGTGAGGTGGGTGAGGTGGTAGAGACCGATGACCATGTCCTGGGTGGGCATGGTGACCGGCTTGCCGTCGGCCGGCTTGAGGATGTTGTTCGACGACAGCATCAGGATCCGCGCCTCGGCCTGGGCCTCGGCGGACAGCGGCACGTGGACCGCCATCTGGTCACCGTCGAAGTCGGCGTTGAACGCGGTGCAGACCAGCGGGTGGATCTGGATCGCCTTGCCCTCGACCAGCTGCGGCTCGAAGGCCTGGATACCCAGGCGGTGCAGGGTGGGCGCCCGGTTCAGCAGGACCGGGTGCTCGCCGATGACCTCTTCCAGCACGTCCCACACGACCGGCCGCTGCCGCTCGACCATCCGCTTGGCGGACTTGATGTTCTGCGCGTGGTTGAGGTCGACCAGCCGCTTCATCACGAACGGCTTGAACAGCTCCAGCGCCATCTGCTTGGGCAGGCCGCACTGGTGCAGCTTGAGCTTCGGGCCGACCACGATGACCGAACGGCCGGAGTAGTCGACGCGCTTGCCGAGCAGGTTCTGGCGGAACCGGCCCTGCTTGCCCTTGAGCATGTCGGAGAGCGACTTCAGCGGCCGGTTACCCGGGCCGGTGACCGGACGACCGCGACGGCCGTTGTCGAACAGCGCGTCGACGGCCTCCTGGAGCATCCGCTTCTCGTTGTTGACGATGATCTCGGGGGCGCCGAGGTCGATCAGCCGCTTGAGGCGGTTGTTCCGGTTGATCACGCGACGGTAGAGGTCGTTCAGGTCGGACGTCGCGAAGCGGCCACCGTCGAGCTGCACCATCGGGCGCAGGTCCGGCGGGATGACCGGGACACAGTCGAGGACCATGCCGAGCGGCGAGTTCCGGGTGTTCTGGAACGCCGCGACGACCTTCAGGCGCTTGAGCGCACGGATCTTCCGCTGGCCCTTGCCGGAGCGGATGGTCTCGCGCAGGTTCTCCGCCTCGGCGGTGAGGTCCATGTTCTGGACCAGCGCCTTGATGGCCTCGGCGCCCATGCTGCCGGTGAAGTACTCACCGAAGCGGTCCCGCAGCTCGCGGTAGAGCAGCTCGTCGGTGACCAGCTGCTTCGGCTCCAGCTTGCGGAAGGTGTCGAGGACCTCGTCGAGGCGGTCGATCTCGCGCTGGGCCCGGTCGCGGATCTGGCGCATCTCGCGCTCTCCGCCCTCCTTGACCTTGCGCCGGACGTCCGCCTTCGCGCCCTCGGCCTCCAGCTCGGCCAGGTCGGCCTCGAGCTTGGCGGCACGCTTCTCGATCTCCGAGTCGCGGCTGTTCTCGGACTGCCGCTTCTCGGCCAGGATCTCGTTCTCGATGGTCGAGAGGTCGCGGTGACGCGCGTCGGCGTCCACGCTCGTCACGACGTACGAGGCGAAGTAAATGATCTTTTCGAGGTCCTTCGGGGCGAGGTCCAGCAGGTAGCCCAGCCGGCTCGGCACGCCCTTGAAGTACCAGATGTGGGTCACCGGAGCGGCCAGCTCGATGTGACCCATCCGCTCCCGGCGCACCTTGGAGCGGGTCACCTCGACGCCGCAGCGCTCGCAGATGATGCCCTTGAAGCGGACCCGCTTGTACTTACCGCAGTAGCACTCCCAGTCCCGCTGCGGACCGAAGATCTTCTCGCAGAAGAGCCCGTCCTTCTCCGGCTTCAGGGTGCGGTAGTTGATGGTCTCGGGCTTCTTGACCTCGCCGTGGGACCACTGACGGATGTCGTCGGCGGTGGCGAGACCGATGCGCAGCTCGTCGAAGAAGTTGACGTCGAGCACTATGTCCCCTATGTCGTCGTCTGTACTGCTAGCTAACGGGCGGGAGCGGGGGCCGGCGAGCCGACCCCCGACTCACCGCCTCAGACCTCTTCGACCGAGCTCGGCTCGCGCCGGGACAGGTCGATGCCCAGCTCCTCCGCCGCCCGGAACACCTCGTCGTCGGTCTCGCGCATCTCCAGGGCCACACCGTCGCTGGAGAGCACCTCGACGTTGAGGCACAGCGACTGCAGCTCCTTGAGCAGCACCTTGAACGACTCCGGGATGCCCGGCTCGGGGATGTTCTCGCCCTTGACGATGGCCTCGTAGACCTTGACCCGGCCGAGGACGTCGTCGGACTTGATGGTCAGCAGCTCCTGGAGGGCGTAGGCGGCGCCGTACGCCTGCATGGCCCAGCACTCCATCTCGCCGAAGCGCTGGCCACCGAACTGCGCCTTACCACCCAGCGGCTGCTGCGTGATCATCGAGTACGGACCGGTCGAGCGGGCGTGGATCTTGTCGTCGACCAGGTGGTTGAGCTTCAGGATGTAGACGTAGCCGACCGCGATCGGGTCGGGCAACGGCTCGCCGGAACGACCGTCGAACAGCTGCGCCTTGCCGGTGCGCCCGATCAGCTGGTTGCCGTCCCGGTTGGGCCGGGTCGACGCCAGCAGACCGGAGATCTCCTCCTCGCGGGCACCGTCGAAGACCGGAGTGGCCACGTTGGTGTCCGGCTCGGACTCGTGCGCGTTGATCGAGCGGAGCTGGCGCTTCCACTCCTCGTCGTCACCGTCGACGCTCCAGCCGGTCTTGGCCACCCACCCGAGGTGGGTCTCCAGGACCTGGCCGATGTTCATCCGGGACGGCACGCCGAGCGGGTTCAGCACGATGTCGACCGGGGTGCCGTCCTCCAGGAACGGCATGTCCTCGATCGGCAGGATCTTGGAGATGACGCCCTTGTTGCCGTGGCGGCCCGCGAGCTTGTCACCGTCCTGGATCTTGCGCTTCTGGGCCACGTAGACCCGCACCAGCTCGTTCACGCCCGGGGGCAGCTCGTCGCCGTCCTCGCGGGAGAAGGTGCGTACGCCGATGACCGTGCCGGTCTCGCCGTGCGGCACCTTCAGCGAGGTGTCACGGACCTCGCGCGCCTTCTCCCCGAAGATCGCGCGAAGCAGCCGCTCCTCCGGGGTCAGCTCGGTCTCGCCCTTCGGCGTGACCTTGCCGACCAGGATGTCACCGGGGACGACCTCGGCGCCGATCCGGATGATGCCGCGCTCGTCGAGGTCGGCGAGCATCTCCTCGCTGACGTTCGGGATGTCGCGGGTGATCTCCTCCGGGCCGAGCTTGGTGTCCCGGGCGTCGACCTCGTGCTCCTCGATGTGGATCGAGGTGAGCACGTCCTGCTGCACGAGGCGCTGCGACAGGATGATCGCGTCCTCGTAGTTGTGGCCCTCCCAGCACATGAACGCCACCAGCAGGTTGCGTCCGAGCGCCATCTCGCCCTCGTCGGTGCACGGACCGTCGGCGACGACCTGGCCGGCCTCGACGCGGTCGCCCTCGAAGACGACCGGCTTCTGGTTGACGCAGGAGCCGGCGTTGGAGCGGCGGAACTTGTGCAGCAGGTACGTCCGGCGGTGGCCGTCGTCCTGGTGGACGGTGATGTAGTCCGCGCAGAGGTCCTCGACCACACCGCCGACCTCGGCGACGACCACGTCGCCGGCGTCCACGGCCGCACGGTATTCCATGCCCGTACCGACGAGCGGAGCCTCGGCCTTGACCAGCGGCACCGCCTGACGCTGCATGTTCGCGCCCATGAGCGCGCGGTTGGCGTCGTCGTGCTCCAGGAACGGGATCATCGCGGTGGCGACCGAGGTCATCTGCCGCGGCGACACGTCCATGTAGTCCACGGCCCCGGGCGCCACGTCCTCGGTCTCGCCGCCCTTACGGCGGACCAGGACGCGATCCTCGGCGAACGTGCCGTCCGACCGCAGCGGCGCGTTGGCCTGCGCCTTGACGAACCGGTCCTCCTCGTCCGCGGTCAGGTAGTCGATCTGGTCGGTGACCCGACCGTCGATGACCTTCCGGTACGGCGTCTCGATGAAGCCGAACGGGTTGACCCGGGCGAAGGTGGAGAGCGCGCCGATCAGGCCGATGTTCGGGCCTTCCGGCGTCTCGATCGGGCACATCCGGCCGTAGTGGGACGGGTGCACGTCGCGGACCTCGAAGCCGGCCCGCTCACGGGACAGACCACCCGGGCCGAGCGCGCTCAGCCGGCGCCGGTGGGTCAGACCCGCCAGCGGGTTGGTCTGGTCCATGAACTGGGACAGCTGCGACGTGCCGAAGAACTCCTTGATCGCCGCCACCACCGGGCGGATGTTGATCAGGGTCTGCGGCGTGATCGCCTCGACGTCCTGGGTGGTCATCCGCTCGCGGACGACCCGCTCCATCCGGGAGAGACCCACCCGGACCTGGTTCTGGATCAGCTCGCCCACGGTGCGCAGGCGACGGTTGCCGAAGTGGTCGATGTCGTCGGCCTCGTAGCCCTCCTCACCGGCGTGCAGCCGGCAGAGGTATTCCACGGTGGCGACGATGTCGTCCTCGGTCAGCGTGCCGGTGTTCATCGGCACGTCGACTTCGAGCTTCTTGTTGAACTTGTAGCGCCCGACCTTCGCGACGTCGTACCGCTTCGGGTTGAAGAAGAGGTTGTCGAGCAGGGTCTGGGCGTTCTCCCGGGTCGGCGGCTCGCCAGGACGGAGCTTCCGGTAGATGTCCAGCAACGCCTCGTCCTGGCCGGCGATGTGGTCCTTCTCCAGGGTGGTCATCATGAGCTCGGACCAGCCGAACTTCTCGCGGATGCGCTCCGCGGACCACCCGATGGCCTTCAGCAGGACGGTGACGGCCTGCCGGCGCTTGCGGTCGATGCGTACGCCGACCGTGTCGCGCTTGTCGATGTCGAACTCCAGCCAGGCACCCCGACTCGGGATGACCTTGACGCTGGAGAGGTCGCGGTCGGAGGTCTTGTCCGGCTGCTTGTCGAAGTAGACGCCCGGCGAGCGGACGAGCTGGCTGACCACGACGCGCTCGGTGCCGTTGATGATGAAGGTGCCCTTCGGCGTCATCATCGGGAAGTCACCCATGAACACCGTCTGGCTCTTGATCTCGCCAGTGGTGTTGTTGGTGAACTCCGCGGTCACGAACAGCGGCGCGCAGTAGGTCAGGTCCTTCTCCTTGCACTCCTCGATCGAGGCCTTGACCTCGTCGAAGCGCGGAGCGGAGAAGGACAGCGACATGGTGCCGGAGAAGTCCTCAATGGGACTGATCTCGTCGAGGATCTCCGCGAGACCCGAGCGTGCGTGCGGGTCGTCCGCCGACCGGCCCTGCCAAGCCTCGTTGCCGACGAGCCAGTCGAAGGACTCGTTCTGAATGGCGAGGAGGTTGGGGACCTCGAGGTGTTCGGTGATCCGACCGAAAGAAACTCGGCGGGGCGCGAAAGCGCTCGACGTACGACTGGTCTTCGCAGGGCGGGAAGCTGCCAAGATGCGTCCTTCCGAGGACCGGTGCTGCAGAACGGCTGGTACGCGTGCACTCCAATGACCCCACCAGAAATATCCACAATCGGACATTTCCGAGCAGGGGTCAAGTCGGAAGGCAGCGCAAACTAGCAGTGTAGCCGAGAGGCTAACCGCTGTCCAGCCCACCCCGCAGGTCGTCGCGGAACAAGCCCTGGAACCTCGGAAAACCGGGTCCACCGGGCCGCTCGGAACGCGACGCTCCTGCCGGTCCGCCCGGGTGCCGCGGCGGCGGTGCTGCCGTTGCCTTTACCCGAGTGGCGGCCGTTGCAAGCGCGGAAGGTCTTGCTGATGTCAGCGTGCCTGCCGGGCCGTGTCGCGTCAAGGGCCGGTTACCGCTCGGGGTGTCTTTCCCCCGACGGGACGACCTGCCCCGGGTCCCTGGGAAATCGGTGCGAGGATCCTGTACGCCCTGCTCACACCGGTGACGCCGGACGGCACGAACACGGCGGGCGGTGATCCGGTTCCGGATCACCGCCCGCCGCGACGCGGTGTGCCCCGGCTCACGTGAGCCGGAAGCGCGCCTCAGGTCAAACCGAGGTCACTTGAGGGTGACCTTGGCGCCCTCGCCCTCGAGCTTCGCCTTCGCCTTCTCGGCGGTCTCCTTGTTGGCCTTCTCCAGGATGGCCTTCGGAGCGGCCTCGACCAGGTCCTTGGCCTCCTTGAGGCCCAGGCCGGTCAGCTCGCGAACGACCTTGATGACCTGGATCTTCTTGCCACCGTCGGCGTCGAGGATGACGTCGAACTCGTCCTTCTCCTCCTCCGCCGGAGCGGCGGCGGCGCCACCGGCGCCGCCGGCCGCGGCAACCGCGACCGGAGCGGCGGCGGTGACCTCGAAGGTCTCCTCGAACTGCTTCACGAACTCGGAGAGCTCGATCAGCGTCATCTCCTTGAACGCGTCAAGCAGCTCGTCGGTGCTGAGCTTCGCCATGTCTGGCGTCCTTTCTGCAAGTGGAAACTAAGAATGTGGTGCGCCGTGCGGCCTCAGGCCGCCTCGGCGCCCTCCTGCTCGCGCTTCTTGTCCGCCAGGGCGGCCGCCGCGCGGGCAGCCTTGGAGAGCGGGGCCTGGAACAGGGCCGCGGCCTTGCTCAGGTTGCCCTTCATGGCGCCGGCCAGCTTGGCCAGCAGCACCTCGCGGGACTCCAGATCGGCGAGCTTCGTGACCTCGGCCGCGGAAATGGCCTTGCCCTCGAAGACACCGCCCTTGATGACGAGCTTCGGGTTGGCCTTCGCGAAGTCGCGAAGCCCCTTCGCCGCCTCGACGACGTCGCCCGAAACGAAAGTCAGCGCGGTAGGACCGGTGAACAGCTCGTCGAGGCCGGAGATGCCCGCATCGGCCGCGGCACGCTTGGCCAGCGTGTTCTTCGCGACCGTGTAGCTGGTCTCCTTGCCGAGCGTGCGCCGCAGCTGGGTGAGCTGCGAAACCGTGAGCCCGCGGTACTCGGTGAGCACGGTGGCTCCCGACGAGCGGAAGCTCTCGGTCAGCTCGGAGACGGCCGTGGCCTTGTCGGCCCGGATCGGCTTGTCCGCCATGTCCCTCCTCTCTCGTTGCTCGGAGCTGGCTCGCCGGCGACGAGCGGAGGCTCGCGACGGCGGCGGAGGGACCGTGAACAACGAAAGAGCCCCGGCGCGGGGCGCACGGGGCGAGGGCCGGGATCATGGAGCACAGTCGGCGGACCGTGCGTGACACCGAGTTTCGCTTGCCGCCCTGCGCGGGTCGCCCGTCGTCGCGGGACCTTCGACCGTGCCAGGGCACGGTGACCAGCGGTCTTTGGGTGGAACTACCGCACCAGGTTACGTGACGTGGGCCGGAGCGCCAAATCGTCTGCGGGTGCTCCCGGTCACCCGCCTGATCAGGCCCGGTCCCGCCGCCCCCAGGCGTAGCCGGCCAGCACCACCGCGGTCCAGAGCGCCGCCCAGCCGGTGAGCAGCAGGCCGGTGGCGGCAGCGATCGGCCCGTTGACCGCCCGCGCGGTCGCCATCACCGGTGGGACCAGCCACGGCACCACCGAGCCGGACAGCCCGCACACCACCACCCCGATCAGCCCGACCGCCAGCACGGCCGCCCCGTAGCCGGCGCTGCGGGTGATCGCCCGGCTGGACAGCGCGCCGAGAGCCACCGCGGCGGGCAACCCGAGCAGGTGTGCCCAGACCCCGAGCGCCACCCCGACGAGAGCCGACCGGCCCTCCGGCCCGCTCGCCAGCGACACCGCGCCGAGCGGCCACGGCATCGCCAGCGCGAGCAGCACCAGGACGAGCCCGGCGACGAGCGCCGCGAGCAGGCCGGCCACCCGTTCCCGGACCGGCCCGATGACGACCCGGGCCAACCGGCGCTGCACGTCGGGTTCGACGTCCAGCAGGATCTTGGTCTGCCAGGCCAGCACCGGGAAGATCACCACCGCGGAGACGCCGTAGACCTCCGCGGGCCGGCCCCCGCCACCGCCGCCGTAGAGGATGCCCAGGGCGAAGAGGCCGGCAAGCAGCGGTGCCAGCACCCGCCCGGTCTGCACGAAGCCGGCCAGCCGCAACCGCACCAGGGCGATCACCGGGTCACCTCCGACGTCGTCCCGTCCCGGCCGGTCCGGACGGCCGGTGTTGCCCCGGCCGGATCGTCACCCGGCGCCAGGCCGGCGGACGGCGTTTCGCCGCCCGGGCTGCCCGACGAAGCCCCGGACGAAGCGCCAGACGAAGCCTCAGCCGGGCCGCCCGACGACGTGGGGACGCCCGTCGGCGCCTCGGCCGGGCCGCCCGACGGCTCGGCGAGCGCCGGCTCCGGGGACGTGGCTGCGGCGGGGACGGCGTGGTCGCGTACCCGAAGAATCTGATGGCCGTCGGCGCGCAGGCGGGCGACGGTGGTGGCGAGCCGCGCGGCCGGCACCGCCAGCTCGACCACGGCGACGGCCGCGCCCCCGGACGACGCCGCCTCGGCCAGCGTGCCGTCGGCGACCGACCACTGCCGGGCGCCGGGCAGACGGACGGTCTCCCCCCGGTGGTCGCTGACCAGCACCGCACCGCCGCCCGCCAACACCTCGCCGATCATCTCGGGGACCAACTCGCGGGCTGCCGCGTCCAGCCCTTCCCAGGGTTCGTCGAGCACGAGCAGGCCGGGCGGGCGCAACAGCGCCTGCGCCAGGCCGACCTTCTGGGCGGTGCCCTTCGACAGCTGCGGCAGGCGCACGTCGTGGAACCGGGTCAGGCCCAGCCGTTCCACCCAGTGACGCACCGCCCGGTCGGCGGCGGGCCCGGACAGGCCGGCGACGCGACCCATCGCGGCCAGGTAGGCCCCGACGGTGAACGGCTGGTCGGCCGGGAACCGCTCGGGCACCCACCCGACGGTGGCCGGCCGGTCGACCACCCGGCCCCGGCCCGGACGCAACACCCCGGCGGCGAGCTGGAGCAGCGTGGACTTGCCCGCTCCGTTGCGGCCGAGCACGACCACGACGTCACCCGGGCCGATCGCCGCGTCGACCTGCCGCAGCACCCAGGGACCGCGCCTGTGGTAGCGGAGCCATACCCCGTCGAACCGCATGCGCCGAGCCTGCCACATCGGACAGACGGACGGGGCCCCGCCACGGCGTGGTGGCGGGGCCCCGTCCGGGAAGCGCGTGCTCAGCCCTCGGCCGAGCCCTCCTGGAGGTTCTTGACCACCTTCGGGTCGACCGGGACGCCCGGGCCCATGGTGGTGGTCAGGGTGACCTTCCGGAGGTAGGTGCCCTTGGCCGCGGACGGCTTGGCGCGGAGCACCTCGTCCAGCACCGCGGCGTAGTTGTCCACCAGCTGGGTCTCGGAGAAGGAGGCCTTGCCGATGATCAGGTGCAGGTTGGAGTGCTTGTCCACCCGGAAGGTGATCTTGCCGCCCTTGATGTCCGCGACCGCCTTGGTGACGTCCATGGTCACGGTGCCGGTCTTCGGGTTCGGCATCAGGCCGCGCGGGCCCAGGATCCGCGCGATCCGGCCGATCTTGGCCATCTGGTCCGGCGTGGCGATCGCCGCGTCGAAGTCCAGCCAACCACCCTGGATCCGGGCGACCAGCTCGTCGGTGCCCACCTCGTCCGCACCCGCCGCGGCGGCCTCCTCGGCCTTCGCGCCGGCGGCGAAGACGATCACGCGGGCGGTCTTACCGGTGCCGTGCGGCAGGTTGACCGTGCCGCGGACCATCTGGTCCGCCTTGCGGGGGTCGACGCCGAGGCGCATCGCGACCTCGACCGTGGCGTCGAACTTGACGTTGGTGTTCTCCTTGGCCAGCTTGACGGCCTCGGCGGGGGCGTAGAGCTTGGACCGGTCGATGACCTCGGCGGCCTTGCGGTAGCTCTTGCTGCGCTGCATTTCTGGTGACTCCTGTGGTCTCTGGCGGGCGCGCGGCATCGCGGCCCTCCCACGAACGGATCGGGTGGAGCGGTGGAGCGAGATCAGTCGGCGACGGTCAGGCCCATCGACCGGGCGGTGCCGGCGATGATCTTCTCGGCCTGGTCGATGTCGTTGGCGTTGAGGTCCGCCATCTTCTTCTCGGCGATCTCGCGCAGCTGGGCGCGGGTGACCGAGCCGACCTTCTCCTTGTGCGGGACGCCCGAGCCCTTCTGCACGCCGGCGGCCTTGATCAGCAGCCGGGCGGCGGGCGGGGTCTTCAGCACGAAGGTGAAGGTGCGGTCCTCGTAGACGCTGATCTCGGCGGGGACGACGTCGCCCCGCTGGGACTCGGTCTGCGCGTTGTAGGACTTGCAGAACTCCATGATGTTCACGCCGTGCTGGCCGAGCGCGGGGCCGACCGGCGGCGCCGGGGTGGCCTGGCCCGCCGGCAGCTGAAGCGTGAACGTCTTGACGAGCTTCTTCTTCGGAGGCATGTCTCTTCCTGGGGCTTGGAACCGGGATTTTCCGCCGTCCGCGGGCGCGCACGGTCAGCGCGGTGCGGACGGCCGACGTTCAAGAGTAGCGCAGTCCGACGCGACACCGGCGGCCGGCCCGCGAAGGCCGACCGCCGGTGCGGACGTACGTCAGATCTTGGCGACCTGGTTGAAGTTCAGCTCGACCGGCGTCTCCCGGCCGAAGATCGACACCAGCACCTTGAGCTTCTGCTGATCGGCGTTGATCTCGCTGATCGTCGCCGGCAGCGACGCGAACGCGCCGTCGGTGACGGTGACCGAGTCGCCGACCTCGAAGTCGAGGACCTTGACCTCGGGCTTCGCCTTCTTCTGCTCGGTCTCGACCGCCGGGGCGAGCCACTTGAGCACCTCGTCGAGGCTCAACGGCGCCGGCCGGTCGGCCCGGTCGGTGGCGCCGACGAAGCCGGTGACCCCCGGGGTGTTCCGGACGCAGGAGTAGGACTCGGCGGTCAGCTCCATCCGGACCAGGATGTAGCCCGGGAAGACCTTCGCCTGGACCTGCGACCGCTTACCGTTCTTGACCTCGACCTCTTCCCGGGTCGGGACCTCGACCTGGTAGATGTAGTCCTCCATGTCGAGGGACGTGATCCGGGTCTCGAGGTTGGTCTTGACCTTGTTCTCGTAGCCGGCGTACGAGTGCACCACGTACCAGTCGCCGGGCGCGTAGCGCAGCTTCTGGCGCAGCTCGGCCACCGGATCGAAGTCCTCGTCCGGGGCCGGCTCGGTGGTCGGGAACTCCGGCTCGCTGGCGGCCTCGACCGACTCGTTGCTGTCCGCCGTCGCCACCGCGGACTGCTCGTCCGGGGTCTCGGCGGTCTCGTCGTACTCAGGCACGCTCGCTCACTTCCGTCAGTATCGCTGTCCGCAGGTCAGCTGGGGTTGCCGAAGACCCACAGCACCGCCTTGGCGAAGCCGTAGTCCAGGCCGGCCACGATCGCCAGCATCACCGCGACGAAGGTGACCACCACGGCCGTGTAGGTCAGCAGCTCCTTGCGGGTCGGCCAGATGACCTTACGCAGCTCGGCCACGACCTCGCGGAAGAACCGCGCGATGCGGGCGAAGAGCCCGATCCGCTCGGTGTCCTTACGGGTCTTCCGGCCCTCGGCGGGCTCGGCGTGCGCCCGCTTGCGGGTCGCCGTGCCGCCCCGGGAGACCGGCTCGTCCGCGTCGGCGGCATCGTCGGCCACGTCGTCGACAGTCGCGTCGTCGTTCAGACGCTCGTCGCCGTCGTCCTCGCCGCGCCGCTTCTTCTCGGCCACTTCGCCCTCCGTGCGGGGTATGGGGTCGCACGCCGGGCGGCGTGCGCGGCGTGTTGGTCACGCCGGCCGGACCAACCGTCCCGCGACGGGCCGCGGCCGGCGGACCGGTCAGGAGAGCCCCGAACGCCTCGGAACCACCCCACCGGTGCCACCACCACGGGCCGGACGCCACCGCGAACGGCGGCGCGACCCACGGGAACGGTCAGGCCTGAGGCGCAGGGGTGACAGGACTTGAACCTGCAGCCTGCGGTTTTGGAGACCGCTGCTCTGCCAATTGAGCTACACCCCTGTGCGGCAACTCACCTCCACCCGGACACAAGGTGCCGAGCGGGGGTCACTTGCCCCACGGCGGACCAGTGTACGGGTAGTCGTACGACTTTCCCAACCGGTCCACCCCACGCGCGTCGGGTCGCCCCTCAGCGAGAAACGCGGACCAGCGCCCGGGCCTGCGAGAGCACCTTCTCGCCGTGGCACGTCGCGGTGATGTCGAGCCTGGTCAGGCCCGCCTCGGTGACCTCCTTGACCACCGCGGCGACCTCGATCTCGGTGCCCGCGTCGGTGTCCGGGACGACCACCGGCCGGGTGAAGCGGACGCCGAAGTCGACCACCGCGTCCGGCGAACCGGCCCAGCCGACGACCGCGCGACCGACCAGAGCCATGGTGAACATGCCGTGGGCGATCACCCCGGGCAGACCCACTCCGGTGGCGGTCCGGTCGCTCCAGTGGATCGGGTTGAAGTCCCCCGAGGCGCCCGCGTAGCGGACCAGGTCCGCCCGGGTCACCCGGTAGGTCTGGACGGGCAGTTCCATCCTCACGCCTCCCCGCGTACGACGATCTTGGACCAGACCGCGACCACCGGCTCACCGTCGGAGGTGCGCACGTCGGTGCGGGTGGTCAGGAATCCGTGGCCGCCCCGGCTGCTGACGTCCTCGATGGTGTTCACGCACACCAGCTCGTCCCCGGCCACCACCGGCCGGGTGTACGCGAACCGCTGGTCGCCGTGGACCACCCGGCTGTAGTCGACGCCAAGCTCCGGGTCCTCGACGATCTGCCGGCTGGCCGCCATCGTCACGATCACCGGGAAGGTCGGCGGCGCCACCACGTCGGGATGGCCGAGTGCGCGGGCCGCCTCCGGGTCGTGGTGCGCCGGGTCGGTCGCGCCGACGGCGGTCGCGAACTCACGGATCTTTTCTCGGCCCACCTGGTAGGGGGCGGTCGGCGGATACGTCCGGCCGACGAAGGACGGGTCCAGGGACATGCCGCGAACCTACACGTAAAGCACGAACGCCGATCCGAGCGGTCGGCTGGCCCTCAGGGCCGTCGACCGGGCGGATCGGCGTCGGTGAAGCTGCTGCGGGCCGGCGGCGCCGGCCGTGCGTCAGCGGGTCTCGCGGTGGACGGTGTGCTTGCCGTCCCGGGGGCAGAACTTCTTCAGCTCGATGCGGTCCGGGTCGTTACGGCGGTTCTTGCGCGTGATGTAGTTGCGCTCCTTGCACTCCACACACGCCAAAGTGATCTTCGGCCGGACATCGGTCGCCTTCGCCACGGCGGAGTGCCTTCCTCGCTCACGGGTATCAACTACGGCGTGTCAGCTTACGTGCTGACGCCGCGGACATGCAAAGTAGGCGCCTGTGGCGCCCATCCCACCGGCCACCGGGCGGGCCCGGAGGACGAGAGTAGCGGTGGCCGGACTTGAACCGGCGACACAGCGATTATGAGCCGCTTGCTCTGCCATCTGAGCTACACCGCCGTGGCGGGTCCAGCCGGACCCTCTGAGCCCCCTTACGGAATCGAACCGTAGACCTTCTCCTTACCATGGAGACGCTCTGCCGACTGAGCTAAGGGGGCCTGCCCGATCACCCCAGGGGTGTCGCGCAGAGGAAACAGTACACGACCGCGTCGGCGAGGTGAAATCGGATCCCCCCGACAGGTGGCGCACCTGCTCAGGGCACCACACGCAGGCGCGGCAGCTCGCCGGCGACGACCGTCTCGGGGTCGACCTGGGCGCCGAACCACGCCTCCAGGCGCTCGTACGGCAGCGGCCGGCTGAACAGGTAGCCCTGGCCGATCTCGCAGCCGATGTCCTGGAGCAGTTCCAGCGTCAGCTCGCTCTCCACCCCCTCGGCCACCACGGTCAGGCCGAACTGCTGCGAGAGCGTCACCACCGCGTTGACGATGGCCAGGTCGCCCGGATCGGTCGCCATCCCCTGCACGAACGACCGGTCCACCTTGACCTCGTGCACCGGCAGCCGGCGGAGCTGGGCCAGGGACGAGTTGCCGGTGCCGAAGTCGTCCACCGCCAGTCGGACCCCGAGGTCCCGGAGGCTCCGCAGGGTCGGGATGGGACGTTCGGTGCCGTCCAGCACACCGGCCTCGGTGATCTCCAGGGTGAGCCGCTGCGGCGGTACCTCGTACTCGGCCAGCAGGTCCCGCACCAACGCCGGGAAGTGCTGGTCGTTGAGCGTACGGGCGGCGAGGTTGACCGAGACGGAGAGCGCCCGCTCGCCGTGGCTCCAGTCGCGGCTGCGCCGCAGGCTCTCCCGCAGCACGAACTCGGTGAGCCGGCCGAGCTGACCGGTGTGCGCGGCCACCGCCACGAAGTCGTCCGGCGCGACCGTGCCGTGCGCCGGGTGTTCCCAACGCGCCAGGCACTCCACGCCCACCAGGCGGCGGTCCCGCAGCGTGACCTTCGGCTGGAAGTAGACCTCCAGCTCACCGTCCGCCAGCGCCCGTTGCAGGTCGCCGGCGAGACCGAGCCGGCGCAACGAGCGCGACTCCAACGCCGGGCTGTAGAGCTGCACGCTGCCCGGCACCGACTTGGCCGCGTTGGCGGCCAGGTCGACCCGCTGGAGCAGGGCCACCGCGTCGCTGCCGTGGTCGGGGTGGACGGCCACGCCGACGGCGGTGTCCACGTCCAGGGTGAGCGCGTCGAAGACCATCTCGTCCCGGATCTGCTCCCGGAGCTGGGCCGCCAGCTCCAGGGCCGCGTCGGCGCTCTCCAACCGGAGCGTCACCAGGAACTCGTCGCCACCGGCCCGGCCCACGAGCGCGGACGAGGGGGCGCACGCCCGCAGCCGCTCGGCCACCTCGATCAGCACCTTGTCGCCGGCCGCGTGGCCGAGCGACTCGTTGACCTGGCGGAGCCGGTCGACGTCGAAGAGCAGCAGCGCCACCACCTCGTCCGGCGCACCGACCTTGACCGCCTCGGCCACCGCGGCGGTGAGCCGCCTACGGTTCGGCAACTTGGTGAGCGCGTCGTGCTCGGCGTCGTGCCGGAGGCGGTCGACCAGGCGCGAGTTCTCCAGGGCGACGGCGGCGTGTGCCGCCACCGTCTCCAGGAGGGCGATGTCGGCCGCGGTGAAGTGGTTGCCGTCGCCGACCCGGTTGGCGACCTCCAGGGTGCCGATCACCACCTGGCCGGACCGCAGCGGCGTCGCGACCGCGTCCTTGATCCGCCGCTCGTCCAGCTCCGCCCGGAACTCGCCGTCCGTGGTCACGCCGTGCCCCACCGCCACCGTACGCCGGGTGCTGCGCACCTTGTCGCGCAACGCCTGCGGGGTGTGTGCCACGTCCAGCAGCCCGGGGTCGTCGGCCCGGGAGGTCAGCAACGTCTCCGGGTGGCGGCTCTGCGCCGGCACCCAGAGCGTCGCGTACTCGGCCTGCATCAGGGCACGGACGCGGACGAGCAGCGCGTCCGCAAGCGTGCCGCTCTGGCCGCTCTCCACCACGGCCCGCGTCAGCTCGTAGAGATCGGTGAGCGTGCGGTGCTGCCGGAAGAACTGGGAGTATGAGCGGTAGACCGGCACCAGGCCGATGCCGAGCCCGGCCAGCAGCAGCACCGACCACCAGTTGCTGCGCACCAGGATCAGCATGATCAGGCCGATGGACACGTTGATCGCGGCGGTCAGCAGCGCCGTCCGGGCGCTGCGCAACGCGCCCCGGCCGGTCTGCCAGCCGTGCAGCAGCGTGTGCACGGCGACCACGGCCGTGATGCTGACCAGCATCACCACGCCGACGGCGGCGAAGATGCTCAGCCAGGTCCGCGGGCCGACCCCCACCATCGGCGGCAGCGCCTGGAGCAGCAGCACCGCGAGCGAGGTGCCGGCGGCCGCGCGGGCGCCGTTGAACCAGACCTTCGGCGCCGAGAACCGGTGGCGGATGTGGGCGATGAGCGTCGCCGCGGTGTACGTGATCACCACCGTCAGCGGCGGCAGGAAGAAGAGCGCCAGCACCAGGGGCAGCTCCGTGAGGGTGATCGCGACCGAGTGCCGGCGCACGACCAGGCTCAGCAGGGGCATCCCCGCGACCACCATGAGGACGAGGAGAAGAGCCGCCTGCGGCCACCTGCCGACGGGATGATCGGAGACCAGGCCGGTGACGACGGAACAGGCGACGGCGATCAACGCCATCGGCGCCGTGATGATCCAGGCGTCCTCGGACGACCGGCGGCGTGGCTGGCCGCGACCGATCATGCCGCTCCTTCGGG
This sequence comes from Micromonospora sp. WMMD1128, assembly GCF_027497235.1. Taxonomy (NCBI): domain Bacteria; kingdom Bacillati; phylum Actinomycetota; class Actinomycetes; order Micromonosporales; family Micromonosporaceae; genus Micromonospora; species Micromonospora sp. WMMD1128. The sequence continues at coordinate 463,208 of NZ_CP114902.1, read as the reverse complement.
TTGGCGGTGTACCGCTTCGCCGCCGACGCAAGCCGCTTGCCCGGCCGTCACATGCTAGGCGGCAGCCGGGCCCAAACGGTTAACGACCGGAAAAGCCGGTCAGTTCCACACGAAGTCCTGCGTTTGAATGCCCCCGTTGCTGCCATCGAAATCGACCCCAGCGACACCACCCAGGAGGGTGGCGAGAACGAGAAGCGAGCCAAGCAGCCGGCCCAACCTTCGACCAGACATGATTGCTCCTGTCGGGAGAGTTACAGCGATGGTGGAGGTTCCACGATCGTGCCACACGGCACGCACCCGCAACAGCGGTGCGCACCCCTGCTAGGGGTGGTCAGACCGGGAAATCATCCGTTCGACAGGCCATCCCCGACCTCCGGCCCAGCGCGACGTGACGATCAGCCCCGCGGTCGCTACGGAAAGCGCGCACAACGACTTCACACGTAAACCGCGCGTAAGACCTGATTCTCCTGTCAGGCCCGCCGGTCGCGACCCACGACCACAGTGGAGGACCCGCCTCCCCGCGGACCAACTCCCCGCACAGCCTCCACCATCATCGATGTCTGAGGCAAGGTTTCACGCCTACGAACCCGAGTGAATCATCAGTCATGCGTCACCTTCGTCGCATCCTCGTGCAGAAGCGCGGAAACCTCGTTCATGGTGCGATCGACATCCCAGTTGTCCCTAATCCCTGACGCATATCGGCTGATATCCGATATTGCGGCGGTGGCATGTCTTCTGATTCCCGGACCGCCGACGATGACCACCTCGTCATAACACCTGTTCAACGCGGCCATGGCCAGGCCTCGCCCGCGGAGACGAGCGCCCGGGCCTCGTCGTAGGCGGTCCTGGCGAGCTGAAGGAAGCGGGCATAGACCAACCGCTTCTCCGCCGCGAGCGCGATGGCCACACTCACCGCGCCCTGCGCCCGTACCGCGTCGAGCTGATGTCGCCGACCCGCGTGCGCGGCCCATACGGTCCCTGTCACGCCCACCACGCCCACCACAGCTGTCGTCACCGGCCCGAGCCACTCCCACGCCATCCACCCATCGTGGTAACCGGCGGCAAGCGGTTCCGGTCGGTGCGGTGCCTGTCGGCCAGGCCGGGTGGATCGGGTCCGGCGGGACGCCTCGCGGCTCCGAGCCACCACCCCCGAAGCGTCATCGCCGAGCCGCGACCACGCCCGCGGCCCCTTGACATCGCGCCGGCTCCGTCCCGATCGCCGCACCAGCGTTGGATAAGGGACATTCCTACCGGGTAACCCGGGTGCATGCGTGAGCAGGAAGCATCCGTCGACGGCCACCACGCTCGACCCCGGGACGTCGACGACACCACGATCGAAGCACTCGGCGAGTTGAGCGAGGCCCTGGAGACGATCCACCGCGTACGCGGTCACCTCTACTCGGCGCACCAGCTCGTCGGCGGCGCGGACCTCACCCTCGACCGGGTGGTGCAGCTGTTCCGCGAGGCCGGGCACGACGATATGGCCGACCGGGTCGAGCAGGAGCTGCTGGGACGCAACCTGCTACCCGGGAGGTGGACGTTCCAGATCGTGGAGGAGTTCGACGACGGCTACTACGCCGCGTTCCAGGAGATCGAGCGGGACGCCCGGGAGAAGCTGGTCGGCGGCCGGCGGCACATCTACGAGGCGGAGATGAAGCAGCGGCGCCGCACCCACGGCAGGCCGGGGCACGAGGCGACGCCGTCAGAGACGTGAGCCGGACCCGGCCGGGCCGACGAGAACGGCCCCCGAGCAGCATCTCTGCTGGTCAGGGGCCGCATCTGCACCTGGTGGCGGGTAGAGGATTCGAACCTCTGAAGCTTTCGCGACGGATTTACAGGGCGTCCGTGATCTTGTGCCAGGGAAGCCGCCTGAGCTGGCGCTTCTCTCTGAGAACCTGCCCGCTGCCGTTCAACCGCCCACCATCTGCCCACGCCCACGACAGGTGCTCCAGCCTCGGTGCCCGAGGTATCACGACGGCTCGTGCCCGGTGGGCAGGAGACGGACCCGCCGGTGGACAAGGTTGATGTCGACGACCTTTACCAACAGCGTGTCGCCGGGTTCAGGAGTGCGGTCGAGGGCGGACTTGTGGACCAGCCCTTGGATGTCATCCCCCACCGCGACGAAGACACCGAACGGCACGACACGAGTCACCTCACCGCGCAGGACGGCTCCGAGACGCATCCGCGCGAACTCCGCCATCGGGTCGGGCTGCAACGCCTTGAGCGACAGCGACACCCGCTCGCGGTCGAGATCGACGTCCAACACCATCACGTTGAGCCGGTCCCCCAGGCCCACGACATCGGTCGGGTGGCTGAAGTGCTTCCAGGTCAGCTCCGGACAGTTCACCATGCCGATGACACCGCCGATGTCTACGAAGACCCCGAAATTCTTGATCTCGACCACCACGCCTGTGGCCACCTGGCCACGCTCAAGCGTTTCCAAGCTCAGTCGCACGCTGTCGTCGTCCCCTCGCCTCATGAATCCAACTCCTATCATCCGAGGGCGTCGCCGATCTTGTCGTTCATGGTGTCGTCGCCGCCGTCGATGCAGTTGGCGTAGACGCGGAGCAGGACGGCGACGCCGTGGCCCAGGCGCCGGGCGACCTCGGTCGGCGGGACGCCGGCATTCAGCCAGAGCGAGGCCGCCGCGTGACGTAGGTCGTAGGGCCGGCGCACGAGCGGCGAGGCGAACTGCGATTCGGTCAGTGCCTTCTCACGCGCGAGCTTCCACCACCGGTCGTAGACCGACTCGGAGAGCGGACCGCCGTGCAGGCCCCGGAAGAACCGACCGTCCGGGGCGACCCCATGGTTGTCGACGTGCGCGCACAGCAGCTCGACGAGCCGGGGCGGGATCGGGACCGTGCGAGTCTCGGCCCTCCCCCGGTGCTTGAGTCCGCGTCGCTCGTGGGAGCCGCCGTCGTCGGTCCAGTGCGAGCCGGCGCGCGGCGAGGTGCCGGCGAGCACCAGACGGCCCCAGCGATATTCGATCTTCTCGTGGTCGCAGGACCGGGAAGGCTTGACCGCCGCCAGGTCGTCGAAGTCTGCGCCGCAGTCAGCGCACCGGCCCGAAAGGTCGCAGTCGTCGCGCCGTAGATCCGCCGCTTCCGAGGGCCGCATACCCGCGTAATAGAGGCAGCCAAAGAACGCCGTGACCTTGTCGGCCCGTTTGCCGAGAGATTTCACCGCCTCCAGCAGCGTGGCGACCTGGGCTGGGTTCGCCACCACCCGCCGGTCGATGGACTGCGCGACCTCAGGGGCGGTCCACTGGACCTTGTCGACCGGGTTGGAGGCGATCAGTTCCAGCTCGACGGCGTACCCGAGCACGTTGTAGAAGGTGGCCCGCTTCCGCTGGACAGTGGAGGCAGCCGCAGGCTTGCCGTCGAGGCGTACGCAGAGGCTATCGAGGACGCGGCGGACCATCGCGGGTGAGTCCAGCTCGACGACCGGGAGGGACGCGGTTTCCAGCCAGGCCAGCGCCGCCGCATGGTCGGGCGGGATCTCTTCGGACCAGCGGCGCGGGTTGAGGCCGTAGAGGTACAGCGCCTCACGGAGCAGCGCGTCAGCCGGTCGGCCCCGCTTCGCCGGCCGGGTCAGCGTCACCGTGATCGAGGTCAGCGCCTCGACGATCGACCGCCGGGTCTTGGCCGCCGCCCGAGGCCACTTCATCTCGACGTACGCGCGGCTGTGCGCGTACCAGGTGGTGGGGTTCTTGGTTCTGGCCTCGGAAACGGGGCGGCCAGTGGCCGGGTCGAAGGGCTCCCCCGCGTTGGCCGCCTGGACCAGCTCGGCGCGGAAGGAGTGCGCGAGGGCCTTGGTACGGAACATGTCCTCGAAGCGTTGGCCGCTCACCGCCCAGCGGACCCGCCAGGGCCGAGCCTTCCGGTCGGCGCGCTTTCCGATCTCCCAGATCTGGACCTCGTAGCTCTTCATGCCGCGTCCTGCTCCAGCTCACCGAGCCACCGACCGAGCGCCGACCGGCGGACCCGAAGCTGCCCGTTCGGAAGCTTGATGACCCGTGGTCCCTTGCCGGTCTGCCGCCAGTAGAACCAGGTCGAACGCGGTACGCGCAGTTCGGCGAGCACTTCCGGCACGGTCAACAACTCCTCGTTCACTGCGGCTCCTCCCCGTCGTGCTTTGCGCTGTGCTGAGTTGCCGAAAGATCTGCCGACCCCTGCGCGGCCCGGTCCTTGGCGGCGAGCAGTTCGGACCGCCAGCGGGCGCGTTCGCTGATGGAGCGCATGAGCCGGTGGGCCAGCGGTCCCACGTCGGGGTCGTCGGGTCGGGCGAGTTCCCAGGCGTGCCGGACCCGTTCGACGTTGGCGCCCTGGTCGTCGACGAGCTGCCCGGCCGTCGCGCTGTCGGAGGTGGCGCCGAGCAGGGCCCGCACCCAGGCCCGTACGTCGTGCTTGTGGTCGGCGAGGGTCTTGCCGGACCAGTCGCGGGAGATGAGGATGCGCCGGCCGCCGATGCCGAGGGTGTCCCGTTGGTGGACCTTGCCCTTGCAGCGGCCGGGCTTGAGCTTGGCGTGTGCCTTCTTCGGCTGGACGCCGTAGAGCAGCCAGTTGGCGCACCGCTCGGTGCAGGGGGTGAGCTGGAGTTGCTGCCAGAGCCGGTCGAGGTGCTTGCGCTGCCGGTCGGTGGTCGCCTTGTGGACGTCGCCGGTGTGCTTGGTGATGTACTTCGTGACGTACCGGATGGTCCGTTCGGCGTCCTCGGTGCCGGGCATGACGCCGCGGGCGTCAACCTGGGCGCCGAAGCGGACGACGTGCACCGGTTCGGCGTCCGGGTCGTCGTCGATGGCGTCGAGGGCTTCCGTCCAGGTGGTCAGCGGCTCCCGGGTGTCGGGGTCGACCCACGCGGCGGCCTGCTCGTCCCAGACGGGAAGCCGGTCGAGGGTGTACCGCTGGACGTCGACCGCCGGCCACCACACCTGGTGGTAGGTGGCCGCCGCCACGGTGCGAAGAACGTCGCGGGGGATGGTGCCCCGGATGGCGAAGTGGGCGTGTGGGGCGAGTCGGCGTTGCGGCTCGACGCAGCCGGCGTACTGGACGTTCCAGCCCTCACACCGGCGCAGGTTCTGCCAGAACCGGTCCAGCAGCCGAGGGAAGTGCACGGCGTCCCAGGCGGCGCGGCGGTAGTCGTACCGGTCGGGGTTGAGCGGTGTGCCGTCGGGGCGGACCGGGCCGTAGGAGTCGAGGGTGAGCGTCAGCCACATCGACGGCCGGAACGTCGCGCCGTCCGGAGCGGTGTAGGTCTTGCCGACGGTGCGCCGCTCGACCTTGCGCCGAGGTAGCTCGGGTGCGTCCTGACGTCGCTTGGTGGAGCGCTTGCGCCGGCGGCCGGGCTCGTCGTCGGCACTGGCGTGGGGTGGCCCGACACGCCCACGCAGACCTTCGGCGGCGATGGCTTCCTCTACCTCGCGGATCGCCTCGTCGAGGTCGGTCACCTGGTCCCACTGGGCACCGCGTACGGCCTCGTCGCGGGAGAACTCCAGGTGTGCGCGGAACAGGATCAGGGACTTCTGCGCCTCGGTCGCGGGTTCCGGGCCGGGTAGCGGTTCGTCGTCGCGGTGCCAGCCCTCGCGGATCTGGGCCTGGCGCAGCCGGCGGTTCTTCTTGGCGCAGGGCGCGCACTTGTCCTCGCGGGTCGCGCCGCAGGGCAGGTCGATGACCTCGGTCAGGCCGGTGTCGAGGTCGGTGCGGCGCATGGCGAGGGGGCGCACGCAGACGCCGTACTCGGCGGCGATCTCCTTAAGCACGTCGACTGAGCGGGGCAACGCCATGCGGGCCGCCCGCGACCCCGGCCGAGGAGCAACCGGGGTCGGGACGGCGGGCGCGAGGCCGGGCAGGGTGGGAGCGGTCATCGGATGATCCCGACGACCTGGGGTCGGTTGGGCTGGACGACACCGAGCGGAGGCAGCACAGCGGCCGGGGCCGGACGGACCGCCGGAGCGGGTGCGGTCGGCTGCTCGGGCTCGGTGACGGCCTGCGCCGGGACCTCGTAGGTCCAGTCGACCGGCGGTTGGTCCGGTTCGGGTGCCGGGGCGGGTGCGCTGGACAGGACGACCTTGACCAGGGCGAGGAACGCCAGCGACGGCACGGCGGCCACGATCCAGCCCCACACGGACGGTTCGGCTTCCGCGACCTGGGCGGCGAGGGAGAGCAGGGCGAACGCGACCAGGAGCACGCCGACCAGGCCGACCGGGCGACCGGCGCGACGGCGGGCGCGCAGCTCCAGGCCGAGGTAGATCGCCATCAGCTCGACCGCCACGGCGTTGGCCCAGCCGATCCAGTCGGGCTGGCCGTGGGCCACGGTCAGGTCGTGGACGTGGGTGAACGCGGCGGCGCCGGCCATGATCCCGATTGCGAGCAGGATCAGCACCCGGACGCCGGACTCGGCTCGGTGGCGGATCATTCGAAGTCGCCTTCCGGGATGCGGATGGTGACGTTGATGCGGATGCGCTGCCCGTCGAGGTCGTCCCGGCGCCGGACCATGTGCGCCAGGCCGTGCAGGGCGGCGGCGAGCCGGTCCGGAGAGCCGTCCAGGTCGATGTTCAGCGGCTTGAGGCGGTGGGTGCCGAGGAAGAAGCGCTTCAAGGACATCGGGGCTACCTCCGGTCCGGGGTGACGCGGGTACGGATGTGGTCGGGCGGATCGCCGAGGGACGCGACCGCTTCTGAGAGGCAGCGCCACAGCGCCCATGCCTCGTCGGGGGTCAGGTGCATGCGGCGTCGGCCACCGCCGACGGCGAGATAGACCGGGTACGGGTCGGGCCGGTCGACGTCGATGCGGACGGACACCGCCGTGCTGCTCGCCCCGTCCGGGTTCGGTGCGCGGAGCCGGTAAAAGGTCGGGGCGGTCACCGCGGCTCACCCCCGTCGGCGTCGAGGATGTTGCGCAACGCGTCGGGCAGCAGTGGCCCGCGACGCTGCCGGGGCAGGGCCGGCCGGACCGGTTCCGGCGTCGACTCGCGACCGACCTGGGCGAGGATGTCCGCGGCGTCGGCCGGGGCCGGGTACTGCTGAGCCAGTTCCCGGATGTGGTCGTCGGTGACGTAGGAGAACCGGACCCGCATCGGTTCCGGGGTGCCGTCGAGGATCACGTAGCCGACGCCCTTGGCCCATCGAGGCATCTGGTCGGCGAGGGCGCCCCGGTTGCGGGCACCGTCGCCCAACACGAGGTCGACCTGAGCCGCCTCGGTCAGGCCGAGCGCGATGCGGGTCGGGAACAGGTCCCGGAATGGCAGCACCTCCTTGCGAGGGTCCTGCAACGCGGCCACCACCAGGACGCCGACGCCGGCACCCTGGGACAGCAGCAGCCCGAGCGAGCCGGCGATGCGCTTGCGCAGGTCGACGTCTTGCAGGTACGCGGTGAGCGCGGCCATCTCGTCGATGACGACGACCACCAGGGGGTCAGCCTCGGTCGGGGTGTGCACCCGGACCATGCCGGCGAGCCGGGTCTGTCGCTCCCGCATGACCGTCACGGCCTCGTCGAGGAGGTCGGCCATGGCCTCGAACGACTTGCAGGCGAACCGGGCGAACAGCGGCCGGCCCATGGCGAACTCCATCCCGCCTTTGGGGTCGATCACCCAGAGCCGCACCAGGCCCGAGGTGATGCCGCCGGCCAGCGAGCGGACAAGCGACCAGAGCACCGAGCCCTTGCCGGACCGGGTGGCACCGCCGATCAGGACGTGCGTGGCGAGCAGGTGCAGGGACCAGGTGCCCAGGTCTTCCCGCCGGGCCAGCGGCAGAGCGGTGAGGTCCGGGGCGGCCGGGGCGTCGAACGGGGCCACGACGGGCCGCAGGGCGTCGGTGCGGACGAGCACCAGGTAGACCACCGTGGGCCGATCCCGGAACCGCACCCGGTCCACCCAGCCCAGCAGCAGCGCCCAGTAGCCGATACGGGTCGGCGGGTCGGCGGGCCGCTCGGAGTAGACCCGGGCGTGCCGCCGGCCGAAGGCGTACGCGAGGTTCGCCGTGACCCGTTGGAAGTCCGCCGGCGTCTGCCCGCGGACCATGCGGATGGTCAGCACGTCGAGGGCCTGATCCGAGCGCACGCGCAGCAGCTCGGGCAGGACGGTCCGATGGTCGTACGTCTCGGCCAGGCCGCACAGGGTCATGGCCTCGCGCCACGCTCGCCGGTAGACGAAGACCTGACGGAACCGGCCGAGCAGCGGCCCGGCACACCACCGCCACCAGGACGCTTCGTCCCGCCACCGCCACACGGCCGACACCACCGACGCCAGGACCAGCGGCACGACCAGGCCCGCCCAGCCGCAGTCGGCGTAGAGGACGGCGGCGAGCATGACAAGGCCGACGGTGACCGGGTGGCGCAGGCACCACCAGCAGCCCCGGGCGAACCAGCGCAACACCAGGACGAGCACGGAAGCCCACATCGGCAGCTCGAACCGCTTCGGCCGAATCACCAGCAGATCCCCGGCGGTCGTCATCACCACCTCGCCGCGCGGCCGGCGCATCATCGCGCACCCCGCAGCGACACGAACCGACCCGACGAGTCCCGGACCGGCGGAAAGGAAAGAACGAGCTGCCCGACACAGAGCGGGCAGCGGTCAGCCGCACCGCCGGCCGGGTCGAACCGGGACTGACACACGCCGCACCGAGGCTGAGCCGGGGCAGGCGAACGCCTACGCTTGGACACGTCACTACCTCTCTCGACAGAGCAGGGGGAAGAGACAGAGGGCGGGGCTGCCGTCCGCCAAGACCTGACAGCCCCGCCCCCATCTGATGCGGCTACGCCGCCGCCTTCGGGGTCACGCCTGCCGGGGCGCGCATGCCGGTCGCCCGCAGCGAGTACGCCATCCGGTTGTTGTTGGTCACGTACGGCGTGACCGTCATGCCGTCGAACTCCACCGCCTCGAACGGGACGCCCGTCGGCGGGACCGGCTGGTAGTCGGCGGAGATCTTGACCGTCGTCTCCCGGGACCGCTTGTCAAGCTCCGGGTCCAGGTCCATCACGCGGACCTGCCACACCCGCTGGCCGGTCAGCTTGTCCTTCGCCGGGCTACGCCGGCCGGTCTTCTCGTCGTAGTCCTCGACCTCACCCAGGGACTCGGGGACCAGGGCGCATCCCGCCGGGAACACGTCCTCGCAACGCACGGCGAACCTCGTACCGCCACGCAGAGCCATCGCTCAACCTCCAGGTTGTTGGCATGTCTGCCAAGTTGAGATTCCAAGGTAGACGGCACTTGGCAGACAAGTCAACAGGTGGCCCTCTTCCGCTCTGGCTAGACCGCGCAACATCGCATAAATTGGGTTTTATTGTCACATTTCAAAACAAATAATCGTCGCCATTGAGCTGCGCCTTCAACCACGGCGCGCGGCCCGGCCACGTCGGCGCGTTCAGGTAGCGTGAACCGGGTCACCTCCCAGGCCAGCGAGGAGATGCCACTCACGTGGAACAGCGTGCAGACTTTTCGGCCGCGACACGGCGGCTAATCGCCCAGCGGGCAGGATTTCAATGCTCGGTGCTGAACTGCGGAAGATTAACGGTAGGACCTGGGCCAGGCACTGCGGATGTCATAGACATTGGCATGGCGGCACATATCTATGCTGCAGCCCCAGGTGGCCCGCGAGGAACAGGTGGCCTACCGACCTACAAACGCAGTTCGGCAGAAAATGGCATCTGGTGCTGCTACGACCACGGCAAGGCAATCGATTCGGACGGCGGGAACTCTTTCTCAGTAGCAGAATTGCGCGCTTGGAAGCGGCTACACGAGGCGCGCAAGTCGCTCGACATGCATGGGGTAGCCCTAGACAACTACGGACTCGTGGAGTCGATCTCCATCAACTCGGCACCGGCAGCTCTTTCCGGGCGCAAGTTTGCTCTGGGGATGCGGAACATCATTGCAGGCCCGAATGAAAGCGGAAAGACCTTACTTGCAAGGCTAATCGGCAGCACCGCGAACCCTCATTACGTGGCCGAAATCTCGCAACGGAGAGATGTCGACATTGCTGTCCGGTGGTTTGATCCACAAACCCACCACGTAGCAACGAAGGGTCGACGGGGACAGGTATCGCATATCCTCGACGGCCGTCCGGTCCCCTATGTCGCGCGACCGTACAAAACGATAATGCTCTCGAACTGGCACGGGACTGACATCGGCAGCCTGACCTCGCTCGCCCGGTTCCTCGACATAAACACGACTGCAATAAAGGGCATCCTTGGTTCTATACCCGGAACGAGCGTTCTGGTCAAGGAAGTCCAAGTGAACAGGGATGCAGTCCAATACATGGTTGACTACAGCGGTCGCACTTATTGGACGACTGCCGACAAGCCTGGCTACCCGGCTCTCATACAAGACCTTGTTCTCGTTGAGATAGTTGCCGCTCACGCTCAGCACCATGCGATGGTCGAGCCCACATTCCTGACTCTTGATGGGTTCCTGGACGGCTATCACCCCAAAACTCAGCTCACCGTATTGGAGCGGCTAGAGCAAGCGGTGGGCCATGCCCAATTGGCCGTAATCAGCCCCTTACCTCTCATCGCTCAGGAGTTCGAGCATTGGAACTTGGCCCATCTGAACGACCGATCCCATTGTCAACGATTTGACCCCAGATCTCCTATTAATTTGGAAGTTCGGACCGGCAATCTTGACGGCGAAATGGGAGAATTCATCGCGTGAAATTCCTTTGACGGGCAGATAATTGGAGGCCAGAGCGCTCCGGCTCCAGCAACCAGAAATCCCATCCCGTGGGTTATCTTCTATGTTGCACAGGGTACCAACCATGCATGCGAAGCGTTAACCATTCTTCGTCCGGCCCTGATCTTTACCGACGGCCAGAGGGCCTGGACGACACGACAGTCGAAGCTTTGGGCGAGCTGAGCAAAGCGCTGGAGACGATCCACCGCGTGCGGGGTCACCTATACTCCGCGCACCAGCTAGTACTCCAGCAGGAGATCCGTTTCAGGGCTCGGTGAGGGCTTGTCGGGCGTAGTGGCTGATCTTGGCTTCGGCTTGGTGCTGGCGTCGGAAGATGGACCAGGCGATGACGTCGCCGATGCGTCGGGTGGGTTCGATGACCAGGGCGTGGAATAGCCGGCGGAGTTCGTTGACGGTGATCGGGATCAGGCCGTTCGGGCTGGTGGTGCTGGCCGCTGCGGCGGCGGCGAGGAATGCGTGGGCGGCGATGACGAGGGTGGTCCAGCGGTGCCACGCCCGCCAGCGGCGGTGTTGGTGCTGGTCCAGGCCGAGGCCCGTTTTCGCGGCCTGGAACGATTCCTCGATGCTCCACCGTCGGCCGGCGACGGCGACCAGCTGGCGCAGCGGCACGAGCTGCGGTGACCAGCAGCGGTAGAACGCCAACTCACCGGTGCTGCGGTTGCGCCGGATCAGCAGCCAGTGGTGACCCTGGTGCTGGTCGGCGGCCAGGGGCAGGGTGACGAACGCCCAGTCGTAGTAGCGGTGTCCTTTCGCCCCCTGGCCGGCGGAGATCCGCTGCCACGCCCACGTCGGTAGGTCGGCGGCGATCTGGTCTGCTCGCTGGATGCCGAGCCCGGTGGGGACGCGGTGTGAGCAGGCGACCGCGAGGACGTAGCCGAGTCGATGCTCGCGTAACGCCGCGGCCAGGTGCGGGTCACCGCCGTAGGCCTCGTCGCCGGCAACCCACCGGCACGGCAGCCCACCGGCCAAGGCGGTGTCGATCAGCCGTCGTGCCAGCTGCGGTTTCGTGGCGAAGCCGATCGTGTCGGGCACCCCGGCAGCCATGCGTCGCGCGGGGTCGTCGGTCCAGGATTTCGGCAGGTAGAGGGCGACATCGAGCAGGGTGTGTCCGGCTGGTGAGGCATAGGACAGGTGCACCGCGAGCTGGCAGTTCTCGATCTTCCCGGCGGTACCGGAGTACTGTCGCTGCACCCCGACGGTGTGCACACCCTTCTTCAGATCCCCGGTCTCGTCGATCAGCAACACACCGTCCGGATGCCCGAGCTTGACCGCGACGAAGTTCCGTACGTCGGCGCGGACCTGCGCGTCGTCCCACCGGGCACGACCGATCAGGTCCTGCATTCCTGCCGGGCCGTCGTCACCGGCGTGCTCCGCGATCGTCCAACAGTTCTTCGTCGGCAACGGCGCCAGCAGCCCGGCCATGAAGTCCCGCACTCGCCGGCGGGGCTCCGGCCGACCGAAACGCGACCCGACCACGTCCATCAGCTCGTCGAACAGCCCAGACCATCGCTGGGCGTCTACTCTGTAGGCGGCAGCCACCGCCGTATCTTTGGTCCACACAACCACGAGACTCAGCGGTGGCTGCTCCACGCCCACGGACAAAACCACACCGCCGCAGCAGGTCAGAACGGATCTCCTGCTGGAGTACTAGTTGGCGGTGCGGATCTCACTCTCGACCGGGTTGTGAAGCTGCTCCGCGAGGCCGGGCACGATGAGACGGCCGACCGGATCGAGCACGAGCTGTTGGGGCGCAACCTGCTCCCCGGCCGTTGGACCTTCCAGATCATGGAGGAGTTCGATGATGGCTACTATGCCGCGTTCCAGGAGATCGAGCGGGACGCACGGGAGAAGCTAGCCGGAGGCCGGCGGCACATCTACGAGGCGGAGATGAAGGAGCGGCGGCGTACCCACGGCATGCCGGGGCACGAGGCTACGCCAGAGGCGTGAGCGGTAGACCGTTCGGCAGCATCGAGGCCAGGGCGTTGGCTCTGGCCTCGATGATCCGCATTCGGGCCTGATACTCGGCCGGTTCTCGGTGCGCTGCCTGGCTGGTGACCTGGCCGGGCCACTTGCGGTAGAGCAGCCCGTACTCCCGCGTGAAGTAGCCGGCGCTAACGGCGTTGGCGGCGAGCAGCAGGCCCGTGTCCTCGGAGGCGGGAAGCGCCATCCAGCCGCCCAGGGCGAAGACGAGATCCCGTCGCAGGCACAGGGTCGCCGGGTGCACCGATGCTCGGTAGTCGTTGGTTTGCCAGAACGACAGGACCGAGCCGCGGTCGATGACCCCGCCGGCTGGATCCTTGTCCCAGCCGGCGGTCGACCCGTCCGGCAGCAGATCGAGTACCCGCGAGGTGGTCCAACCGATCTGCGGGTGCGCGTCGAACGCGGCGATGTCCCGGGCGAGTGCGCCGGGGATCAACTGGTCGTCAGCGTCCAAGACCTTGATGAGGTCACCGGAGACCCGGGAGAGGGCGAGGGTACGGGCGACGCCAGGCCCACCGGGACGGCCGGTGCCGAGACTGATCCGGGGATCGTCAGGCAGCGCGTCAGCCAGGGCGCCGGTCTGCCCGTCCTCCTGCACGAGCCATTGCCAGGCCCACCCGGTGGGCATTTCCTGCTTGGCCAACGATGCGTAGGCGCCCGCAAGGTGCTCGATGCTAGGCGCATGGACCGGAGTGACGACCGAGACGAGCTGCCTCAAGTTTTCCACCGCAGGAGTTTGTGGGAGTACACAAGCTCAGTCCGGTCACCCGGCATCACCACGTCGGCCACCTCGACGACCCGGCCCGTGGTGTCGACCGAAGTCTTCCGGACCGTGAGGACGGAGACGCCCGGATCGATGTCCAGGAGTTCGGCCTCATCCGGGGATGGCGGACGCGCTCGGATCTCGTCGTCGATCCGGTCCAGCTCGATGCCGAGCGTGTAGAGCTGGTGTTGCGTGCCGCCCGGCCACGGTTCCTTGCCCTCGTCGAGCAGGTCTGGGTTCGCGGCCACCAGGTCGTAGGGCAGGTAGGAGTACGACACGGTCAGCGGCGCGCTCTCGTGGCGGGAAGAGGTCCAGTAGACCCGGCGCAGCAGCGGCGTGCCCGGCTCGACCTGTAAGGCCGCCGCCATCTCCGTATCAGCCTCGACCCGCGAGTATTCAGCGTGGAACTTCAGGTCGTCGACGGTCAGGCCGGTGTCGTGCTCGGTGGCGCCGGTCTTCAGCCGCTCGTCCTCGTCGAGCAGGACCCGATCCTTCTCCCACTGGTACCGCTCATTGTTGCGACGGCGTACCCGCTGCCGAGGTGCCCGGACGTAGGTGCCTCGCCCCTGTTCGGCCCGGACCAGGCCCCATTCCCGGAGCTGACGGATGGCGTTGCGGACGCTGGTGCGGGAGAGGCCGGATGACTCGGCAAGCTCGGTTTCGCTCGGCATCAGGGTGCCCGGAGCCATCTCTCCGCTCATGATCTTTACCCGCAACTCCTCCGCGAGTTGCAGGTATCGAGGGCGCCAGTCCCGGCCATGCACACCGGTCACCGTACCCCCTAGACGTTCCAACGTCTGCCAGGTGGTCCCCCCGGCCGGGCGTTCGGCAACCGGAGCGACCGGCGCCGCAGGCCGCTTGGTCTGTCGCCCAGCAAGCGAGGGGGCCCGCCCCGGACGCCGGCGCTCAGGGGCGCTCATCGCGCTCTTCCAGATACTGGCCCTTGGTCATCATCACCAGCCGGGCATAGGTCAGTTCGTAGATGAGCCGGTCCAGACGGATCCGGTCAAGCAGGACGGGCTGCGTCGCGCCGTTGCGGGTGGCGTCGAGCTTCACGACCAGGTCCCGTCGCGCGAACCGGTCGAGCAGCATCTGAACGCTGACCCAGCCCGTCCGTTCCTGACCGACGGTGGCGAGGAAGCCTCGGTGCATCGGGTCGTTCGGTCCACAGCCCCGGCACCATCCCGGGCATGCGGCCGACGTCACCGAGGACGGGTCACTGTCGGTCACGGGCTGGATTTCACTCATCGTCGGCTCCCCGATGGTCGCCGGCCTGCTCCAACAGACCGCGCAGATGCTCGACCAGTTGGGCCACCTGGGGCAGCGACAACTCTGCCCAGGCGTTCCCGGCCCGACAAGTCGAGTGCACGGCGACCAATGGCGCCGAGGCGTCAGCAGCGACGAGGTAGGTGACTAGAAGTCCGCTCGACCCAATGTCACCGATCTTGTGCATCGGGCCTCGGTGCCGCCGGGCCATGTGCGTCATCAACGGCGGCACCAAGTGGCCGCACCGATCCGGCGCACACCAGTCCGGGTGCCTTGTGATCTCGGTCGGGTTGTTCGTCCGCCTCATCGCGGCCACCGCCCACCATTACCCCGGTAGAACTGCATCGGCGTCATCAACGGCGCGCGTCCGAGCGTGGGCAACTCCCGCGTCGGCCCCACACCCCACCAATGGGCCGGCACGGCATTCGTCGGCGTGCGTCGACTCGGCATGACGTTGCTCTTGGCAGCGAGGGCCGGCGGACGCTTCCGCGACCACCAGGACGAGAAACAACGGCGCCGACGGTGAGAGCCGGACATCGCACCTCCACAGGTAGGCGGGGACCGGTGGCCAGCCACGGGGGAATGCAGCCGGCCACCGGCCCGAATGAAGGCACGGCGCACCGTCCGACACAGACGGGCCGGGTATCGCCGAGCCAACTTGTACGCGCGGCTACCGCAACCGGTCCGACAGGACGCCGCGCGTCAGGTGCGACCAGGGCTGGCGCGGCACCACCCCTGACGCGAGCCGTCACCCTGGCCGCACACCGGGAAACGTACCTACAAGTGGACGTGTTGTCTATACGTCGAAACGTGTCGCTTGGTTGGCACTTGGTAAGACAAGTGCCAGGTACGGTGAGCAGGTGCCCACCCCGCACTACGGACAGCCCCGCTATCGCGTCATCGCCGATGAATTGAGACGGCGCATCGAGAGCGGAGCCATCCCGTCCGGGAGCCTCTTGCCTACGGAGAGCGCCCTTACCGCCGAGTTCCGGGCAAGTCGCGGAACAATCCGCCAGGCCATCGCCGTCTTGCGGGATGAGCGCTTGGTCGAGACCGAACACGGCCGCGGCACATACGCCAACCCATATCGCCTTGTAGACGGACCAGGCGAAGGCCCCGAGGTTGAGACACGAGAGCGCCAGGTAGCGGCCGATCCGGAGCTTGCAGCACTCTTCGCTGTAGAGGTCGGTGCAGCCTTGGTCGAACAACAGAACATCACCCTGATGAATGGGGCCGTCGGAGCCGTCGTCAGGATCTATCGGCTACCCCAAGGGACGCAGTAGGTCTTTACTTACCTTCAAGACCTCTCCAAGGCGGCCCGGAACGGGCCGCAGACGCCGCCTGGACGCGCGCCAGCCGCTTCCGCTCTGCGGCCGTCACGCCTGATGCCCGGCATCTGGCGCGGACAGCAGGAAGCCCGGAGGCCGCCGCAGAACGACAGGACCGTTGACCGATGGGGTGGTGGGCCGGCAGCCGGCCGGGCGCGGCGACCCTCGCACCGCCACGCCGTAGCGCGACTCACCGCCGACCGTGGGTGGGTATGCGGCATGGACTGCGCGGGGGCGTCCTTCCGAGGTCAAGGGCGCTTTGCGTCGCTAGGCGACGGTCCTCGGGGCCCGACCTTGACGCCGGAGCCTCTGCTACCCCTTGGGCTGGCGTTGCCGGCAGGCCAGGGGCCTGCCCAGTGGGCGCGCCACACCCCCACCATGGCCTTGCCGCACTGCCACCCGAAGCGCCGTCGCCGTCGAGGAGGCCTTGACCTGTTTCCCGCAATCCGCCAGTCACTGCCCTTCTCCGACTACGTCCTCGGAATCGTCGTCAACAAGATCTAGGCTTCGGAGTGGCCACACGATGCCAGCACTTCCATGAGAAGGCCTGCTAAACCTATGCGATCGGCGATACCTCATTGCCCCGCTTGCTACGGCCAAGAGAAGCAATAGGAGAAGGTACCCCTTCCACGCGCCAGCACTTCCCTGCTTTGCCAAGGCCTTTACTGGCTCTGCAAGATATCCAACGAGTCCCGCATCAGGCACGGTTTCCGCAATCTTTAGCGTCTCATCAACCGCTGACAGGCCGAAGGTGAGAGCTACAACCACTCCAATACCTGCCAAGATGTTCGCCCGTCGCCCGGTCCGTTTAGCGTCTTCAGCGGCCATCAGTTGCTGAAGCTGGTTCAACGCCTCCAATATCCTCTGGTGCAGTTTATGCGCATGCCACCCTTTCAGCATTTCATCAGCCATGTCGATAGCTGTACCGAAAGAGAGGGCTGAGTGGCGGAACTCCTGCAAGCCGTAGATGGCCTGCTCTTGAATGTCCTTAACGCTGGATGCGCGGCCCTGCGTATCGGCTAGTCGCTCATCCAGCGCCCGGAGTTGCCAGTATTGGAGTAGCGTTGACTCGACAACTAGAAGCGTCCAGAGATGTTCCGAGAAATCCACTCCTCCTGGATCGGTCTGCCAGTTAATCCACATCGCTTTCGAGGGGGTAATGAAAAGAGAATTATCGTCTACAATCGACTTCTCGATGGGCCTCAAGGCCTCCAAGGCACTATCGCGAAGCGCGGTCTCGCCTCCCACGCCCCCCGCCAGACGAACAAGCTCGGCCGAATGGGACTCAAGCCAGACCTGTTCTACGCCCCCGCAACACCCCACCGCATCTATACAAACGACCGGATAACACTGCCACTCATCGAAGAAGTTGCCGCCAACGGCATCAATAATGGCGGATTGGTAGAGGGTGAAGAGCTCGGTAGTGCTCGATGGAGAATCGAAGATCATTTTTCGCCAGCGAGTACCCGCCTCAACTTCCTCAGACCACGCCCCAAGCCACCTGCGTTCGTCCTCTTCCCCCCAGTGTCTGGCAGCCCTTTCGATTAAGGGGGCAGGGATGTTCGAAGCAGCAAACATGGGACTTGAGCCGAAGATAAGCCTACGGAAATCTTGCAGATCGAGGTCTTCCGGCAGTCGCACCCCAATTGTCAACTGCATTACGCCCGACCTGTGAACAAGAAGAAGCGCCTGGACAATCAAGCCGTCTTCAAGGTCACCCGCCTGCCGTCGCCTGCCGCCCTTAGAGGGTGGTTCGGTAGCTTTCGTCCATTGTGGGTTCGGCCCGGCATGTGAAGGTGAGCCGTGGTCGTAACCGGTGACGTGGTGGCCGCGTTGGGCTGATCATGGGTGAGCGTGCGGCGTATCCGAGTGACCTGACCGATGAGCAGTGGGCGGTGGTCGGGCCGTTCCTGCAGGCGTGGAAGGACCGGCACCCGTCGGTGTCGGGGCATCAGGGCCGTTACGAGTTGCGGGAGATCGTGAACGCGATCTTCTACCAGAACCGGACCGGGTGCCAGTGGGCGTACCTGCCGCACGACCTGCCGCCGAAGTCGGCCACCTACTACTACTTCGCCCTGTGGCGTGATGACGGCACCGACCAGGTGATTCACGATCTGCTGCGCTGCCAGGCACGGGAGAAGGCCGGCCGCCGGGAGGATCCGACCGCGGTGGTGCTGGACACTCAGTCGATTCGGGCGGCCAACCACGTCCCGGCCGCCACGACCGGCAAGGACGCCGCGAAGAAGGTGCCGGGCCGTAAGCGGGGCCTCGCGGTCGACGCCCTCGGGTTGATCATCGCGGTGGTGGTCACCGCCGCGTCGGTCACCGACAACGCGATCGGCGTGAAGCTGCTGGACAACGTCCTCGCGCACACGCCGACGGTGACCAAGGCATGGGTCGACGCCGGGTTCAAAGACGACGTGCAGATCCACGGCGCGGTCCGAGGTGTCGACGTGGAGCAGGTCCTGCGGTCCGACACGACCGCCGGGTTCGTGCCGATCAAGCGGCGGTGGGTGGTCGAGCAGACCAACGGCACGCTGATGCTGCACCGCCGCCTGGTCCGCGAGTACGAAAGCCGACCCGCCTCCGCGGTGTCCCACACCTGGTGGGCCTCGACAGCGAACCTCATCCGCCGGCTGACCGGCACCGCCACCACGTCCTGGCGCGACCCAGGCCACCAGCGGTGACCCAGCCGTCGCTGCTGACCCTGCTCACTGAACGCGAAACCGCCGCCGGCCTCGCCGTCGAACGGCTCCGCGCCCAGATCGCCTCCCTCGACGAGCAGCTCACCGCCGCCGAGACCGAGGTGGCCGAACTCGCCATCACCCGCAAGACGCTGCTGAGCCTGGGCGGCCCACTCGACGCGGTCGCACCTGCTGACCCGACCATCGCCAGCCCCGCCTACCAGCAGATCCTCGCCGTGTTCCACGCCGGGACCGCACCGATGCGCGCCAAGGACATCTGCAAAGCGCTGGGCGCCGGGACCACCGCGAAGGACACCGAGAATCTCCGCGCCAAGCTCAAACGCCTCGTCGCCCGCCAGATCCTCACCGAACCCGACGCCGGACTGTTCACCCTGGCTCCACCGACGACGTCCGCGTAACCCCACCAACCAGGGCCGCTAACGAACCACCAAGTCCGCATCGGACATAGCCTCCCGAACCACCCTCTTAAGCAGGCTTCGCCATTGGATAGTGTCCCGCAGTTGGAGACGCAGGTACGGTTCGTCACTCAAATAGCTCGGGCGGAAAAGCTTTTGCTCCACCCTCTGTTGCATTGCGTTGAGCGTTTGGGCATGGGCAACCGAATCCTCGATCATTCGAATTGTCTCGGTGATCGGCTCGGTCGCATCTTCAACTTCTTCATCACTGCTACCACTTCGCTTCATGCGAGCGCGAAGAGCTGCCAAAGCTAGCCTGAACCCCAAGCCCGGGTGCCGCCGGAAGACGCTTCCCAGGTCTCCCTTGTCCAAGAACTCATCCACTTCGTGGAGTTGATGCGCCTTCCTCCATAGCGCCAATAACTCAAGATATCTAGGAGCTACCCGCACTTCGTCGGAGGCTGGGCTAGCCACCGTCTCGGCCAACCCCGCAGCCAGCAGGCGATCTGCCGCCTTGTAAATGTCGAGTGGCTTTTTGGAGCTGAAGTTATACACAAAATACACGATCGAGTCGGCGAAGACCGGAGCGTGAGCGCTTTCGGTTGATCCGGGAGAGGGCTGCGTCACGTACCCATTGTGACCGTGTCGTCAAGCATCACTCGTCGCCGCTTCCGCGACGTGCTGGTCATGCCCACTACTCGTGCCCGCACCGTCCCGGTACAGGGGTCAACATGGGTCAGAAGCAGCAGCTTGGCAGCGCCAGCCTCCACCGTCCCTGGGGTCCCCAACCGACAGCGTTCCTGCTCAGCAACCTGAACGGTACAACCGGCAGCTTCATCCAAACGCCTTCCAGTTTGACGGTGAGGTGGTGCTCGACGTGGCCATTATGAGGGGCGATGCCGCCGCGAGCTTTGACCTCCTGATCCTCGCGGTCGAGCCTGCCGTCTAGCTCCACATGGTGCGCGAGATGGTCGATCACTGCACTGACCTGGCCCACCGAGAGACGGTGAGCTTGACCAGCGGATCGTCTTCTTCTATGAGGAACTGCGCGGGCGCTTCCCGGATCATCCGCCGTACGACCTGAAGTCGCCCTGCATGTCGGCAACTCTCGCTGTCGGCGCCGACCATGTGAGTGTGAAGATCAGCTACTCACCGCGAGGTAACGCGGCGGTTGACGTCGTCTTGGCCTAGCAGAGCGACACGGCTAGCCATCTACGACCTTCAGGGTGACGGGGTCACCGGCTTGGGTGGGGACTACCAGGCTCCAGTGGGACTGGGTGACTAATTAGGTGAAGCTGTGTACCGATAGGAAAATCCGGATGAATTTGTGGACCTAGGTTCGTCTCAGGATCTGGTCGGCCGCGGGAGTCGATACATGAGCACCAAAAGACTGCTGTACAACATCAAGTCGCTCGTTATCGTTTTTCTCCCTGATTTCCTCTATGCGCTGCACCAAAAGGGTATAATTGTTTTCACTCGCATAGTCCCCGACGCTCATCCTGTACATGCGGAATTCGCGGCTCAGGCTTGACACCCGCCGCGTGTCTAGGACTGCACGCTCGTTTAGCCGCGTTAGTTGAACAGCTCCCTCTGACAGGAAGGCGACAGTTCCCACACCTGCTGTTATCCACGTCGCAGCGTTGAGTAGGGCGACCGCGGGCGTCACAGCTGATGCGGCAAGTGCGGCGAAGCGTAAGGTGCGGTAGACGACAAGCCGCCTGCGCGCCGCCTTGGCTACAGCGGTGATCTCGTTTTCAAGCTCCGACAGGTATTCGCTGATCTCATCCGGAGTTCCGCTCTGTTCGGCAGATCCAGCGGCCGAGGTGGCTCGCGTCGCCCCTACGACCACTTGGCCGCCTGCAATGTACGTGTAGTCTCGACCACTCTGAAAGATGTTGGTTTGAATCGGTACGTTTATGTCCTCCCGAGTAGCCTCGATAAATCGCTCGTAGGCTTCCCGCCATTCTTTAAGATCCAAGCTTTCTTGCGTGGCGGGATCAACTTTGTGCATGGCCTCAAGAATGATCTGCATAAGCTGCCACGGAGCTGTTTTTTTGCCAGCAAGAATGTCGGAGAGCTGGCTTCTCTGGACACGCACCCCGCTTTCTCTAGCTGCTGAAGCAAGGTATTCGAGCGTTGCATTGCCGTGCTTGCGCCTAAAATCCGCTATTTTCGACGCGAAATCGTGACGCGCTTGGTTGCGGCTGGCTCGAAGTTCTGCCAGATGGCGGGCTTCTCCTGACATGGCCCCGAGATTAGCGTTCAAAGACGCTTAGAGATAGATGCCTGACGGCATTCAACCACTCGCTTGGAACGGGCGGAGGCGGACCTCTGGGCCATCTGGCCGTAGCACGCCTTAAGGACTGCGGAGGCTGGCTGGGAGCGAGACGTCTCCGCTCCCAGCCTCTCTTAGGTCCTAGCGTGTCCTCACATAGCGTGTCCTCACATTACTGCCGATTTGCTCTGTTCTGGATCAAGGCGCCGCGCTCCGCGCGTCGCTGGGCGGTAACCCGGCCGGCGGCAAGCCGCCCCGGCCGCCTGCGGCGCCGGGGCGGCGAGCCACCGACTGCCGCCGGACCGCCGCCCCGAGCCAATTGATCCGGCTGACGGCACGGTCACGGCCAGGCGGTACGGAAGCCGAACCGGTCGGCCTGGTCGACGGTCAGGGCTTCCGACTGCCGCGCCAGTCCAACCCCGGGACTGACTTGCCACCGGTCCCTCTCCCACAGCCGGCGGCACCTCACCGCGGACCCCTCATCCGCTCGTCTACACACACGGACTCCGCGAGACCGGATCCAGGGCCACCAACCCCAGCGTCCGCAGCGCCAGAAGAGCCATCAGCGGCAAGATCGACCTGCCCACCATCTGCCCACAACCAGTCGTCAACGGCTGGACTCAGCCGGACTCCGCTAGATCAACGACAACGGCCCCCGATCAGCATCTCTGCTGGTCAGGGGCCGCATCTGCACCTGGTGGCGGGTAGAGGATTCGAACCTCTGAAGCTTTCGCGACGGATTTACAGTCCGCTCCCATTGGCCGCTCGGGCAACCCGCCAGGGCACCCCACCGCGTCGCAACGCGGCGGCGGAAGCAAGGATAGCGGTTGTCCCCCGCCCCACCGCAACGGGGTACCGTCAGGAGGTCCCACGCTGGTCAGTGCGGGACGGAACAGGACACACCGCCGGACAGCAGGAGCATGAGCATGGCAGCGAACCCGTCCTTCGACATCGTGAGCAAGGTCGACCGTCAGGAGGTCGACAACGCCCTCCGCCAGGCGGAGAAGGAGTTCGGGACGCGGTTCGACTTCCGCGGCACCGGTGCCGAGATCTCCTGGTCGGGTGAGGAGGCGGTCAGCCTCCAGGCGGAGACCGAGGAGCGGGTGCGGGCCGCCCTTGACGTCTTCAAGGAGAAGCTGATCAAGCGGAACATCTCGCTGAAGTCGCTGGACGCCGGTGACCCGAGGTCCTCCGGCAAGATCTTCAAGATCGACGCCAAGGTGATCCAGGGCATCGACATGGACAAGGCGAAGGCGATCAGCAAGAAGATCCGCGACGAGGGCCCCAAGGGCGTCCAGGCGCAGATCCAGGGCGACCAGCTCCGCGTCACCGGAAAGAAGAAGGACGACCTCCAGGCCGTCATCTCGCTGCTCAAGGGCGAGGACTTCGGGGTGGCGCTCCAATTCACCAACTACAGGTGACCCGACCCTGGGCGCTGGTCTCGTAGCTCTCCGCTGCCGGTCGCCGGCGCCCAGCCCGGTTGCCGTCACCACCGCTGTCGACAGCAACCGGGCCTCCCGCGTCCTGGATCCTCGCCAGCTCAAGCGCGCACCTAGGGACTGTGTCGAAGTCGGTCACAGCCACTCGTTGATCGCGGCGATGTGCACGGTGGCCTCGTAGCGGACGGCGAGTTTGTCGAAGCGGGTGGCCACGGCGCGGTGGCGTTTGAGGCGGTTGATGCCGCACTCCACGGCGTGACGCTGCCGGTACCGCTGGGGGTCGAAGGCCGGTGGCCGGCCGCCCTTGGACCCCTTCTTACGCCGGTTCGCGTCCTGGTCGGCCTTCGACGGGATCGTCGCGGCGATCCCACGTCGACGCAGGTAGCGGCGGTTGGCCTTCGACGTGTACGCCTTGTCGGCCAGGACCCGGTCCGGGCGGGTCCGGGGCCGGCCACCGCCGAGGCGGGGCACCCGGATCCCGTCGAGCACCGGGATGAACTGCGGGCTGTCCCCGCGCTGCCCGGCGGTCAACACGATCGACAGCGGCTTCTGCCCCTGCTCACATGCCAGGTGCACCTTCGTGGTCAGCCCACCGCGCGAGCGACCGAGCGCGTGGTCGTCCGGTTCGACCGTGACCCCGCCCGGCGGCTCGACCTGCAGATCCCCCTTTTACGCGCCCCCGCAGCGTGCTGATGCGCCCGAGCGACCGTCGAGTCCACCGACACGTCCCACACGACGCGTCCACCCCCGTCAGCCAGGGCCTGCAACACGGTCAGGATCTTCGCCCAGGTCCCATCGCGCTGCCAACGCCGGAACAGCGCGTACACCGCCGCCCAGGACCCGTAACACTGCGGGACGTCCCGCCACGGGGCGCCAACCCGTACCCGCCACCGAATCCCATCAATGAGCTGCCGTTTCGTCCATGTCGACGGCCGACCTGGCCGACGCCCCGCAGGCAGCAACGGCTCCAGCGCCGCCCACTGTGCGTCGGTCAGGTCATGCCGCCTCGTCACCGCTAGGCTGTCCACGAGGTCTCCGGTGTTCGGGTTCTGCTTGGTCGCTGAACCAGATACCGGAGACCTCGCTACATCTCGAACACCGACACGCCAAGACCCTCACCCAACAGCTCAAGCCCTCGCACGGACTTCGACACAGGCCCTAGTCGCTGAGCTGCCGGCGGGCCTCCCGCTCCATCATCGCGGTGAAGCGCTCGTCACGTTCCCCTGCCGGCCGGCGGGCGGTGTAGACGATCGTGTACCCGTCGGGGTCGATGAGCCGCAGGTCGCGAGTGTTCCACGGCGTGTCGGAGGGTCCGTCGACCACGCCGCCGCCATGCATCCGCGCGCGCTCGGCGATCGTATCCAGCTGCTCGGCGGTGGCCATGAAGCTCGTGGTCCAATCACCGCCAACCGGTGGTGCTCCCTTGCGCACCAGGATGTCCTGGTACCGCCAGCGGCGAAGATGGACCAGCGCCGGCACGCCGTCGGGGCCGGGCACGGTAAAGAGCGATATGAAATCCAGCCCGTTGACATACCAGTCGACGGTGCGGTCAAGATCCGCGACCGTCAACGTGACGAACGCCGGCATGCCGTAGATGTCACGCGTGACCTCGGGTGTGATGTCGTCCATGCAGCGACCGTAGAGACTGACGTAACGGGAGGCTCAAGCACGTCTTTCAGCCGTTGAAGCTTGAGCCGACGGCCCCTATTGCCGTCAGGCGGCGAGCGACTGCTCGGCGCGTACCGCGGTCGCCTCGGCCCGGGCGATCGGGCCGCGGGGCGGCGCGGCGACCGCGGCCCCGACGGCGACCGCCGCCCCGGCGAAGACGAACGCCCACGGCACGCCGCCGGCGTGGTCGACGATCAGGCCGGCGACCGCGCCGCCGGCGGCGCTCGCCGCCACCGACATGGTGACCACCCAGGTGTACGCCTCGTTCAGCATGCCGGCCGGGGCGATCCGCCCGACGAGCGTGTTCTCCAGGGTGAGCGCGGGGGCGATGGCGGCGCCGCCGAGCGCCAGTGCGACGCCGAGCGCGGCCGGGCCGGGCATGACCGCGAAGACGGCGAAGCTGGCCGCCACGGTGCCGAGCAGCCAGGCGAACTGGCGGGTCATGTTGACGGCCGGCTTGCGTACGCCGAACCAGAAGCCGCCGGCGGCGCTGCCGATGCCCCAGACGGCGAGCAGCAGACCGGCCAGGCTCTCCGGGTCCTCGGCGCCGGTGTTGCCGGCGAAGGCCGGGACGATCACGCCGGAGGCGCCGAACGCGATGCCGAGGCTTGCCACGCAGACCAGCAGGGCGGGGAAGCCGCCGACCCGCAGCGGGCCGAGTCCTCGGGCGTGGTGCTCGCGCGGGTGTGGGCGCCAGGCGCGCATCACCCGGCCGAGGGCGACCGAGCCGGTGCCGACCAGGGTGACCACGGCGGCGCCGAGCAGCGCGGCGGAGGCGTCGGCGACGAGCACGAAGCCGGCCACCAGCAGCGGGCCGAGCACGAAGACGATCTCGAACAGGGAGGTCTCGGCGGCGAGCGCGGTGTTGCGCAGGTGGCCTCGGCCGGTGGCCGGCGCGGTGAGGTCGTTCCAGGCGCCCCGGATCGCGGCGGTCAGCGGCGGGTACGTGGCGCCGGCGACGCCCGCGGCCAGGTAGATCAGGGCGAGGTTGCCCGCGCCGGAGCTGCTGGCGGCGAGGAGCCCGAGGAGGGCGAGCGGGTGGGCCAGCGCGGTGGCCAGCAGCACCGGGGTGGGGCCCACCCGGTCGGCGACGCGGCCGGCGATCGGGCTGAGCGCGGCGCCGGAGAGCGCGTAGATGCCGCCGGCGACCGCGGCGAGGGAGTAGCGGCCGGTGACCTGTGCGACCACGAGCAGCAGCGCCAGTGGGGTCATGCCGATCCCGAGCCGCCCGACGATGCCGAGTATCAGCAGCATCGGTGCGCCGGGGACCCGCCAGACGCCCAGGTACTGGCGCAGCGCGGCCACGGTCAACCTCCGGATGTAATGAGTCAGATGCCCTTCGACCCTAACGCCGGTCGAGGGCTGGGGAAACGGTCGGTTGCCTCACAGCGGCGCGTCATTCCGGAATGTCGTCCCACGGGGGCGCCCGGCGTCGGAGAGTCAGGGACGGGAGGCGTCGGGGTCGAGGAGGTACGGGTGAGCCAGCCGAGGCGCAGGTTGCTCGGGCTCGTCGCGCTTGCCGCGGCCGTACCGGTGGCGCAGAACGTGCTGTTCGAGATGCTCGGGTTCCGGAGCGCGGAGGGCCTGTCCCCGCAAGGTTCGGCCGTGTGGCCGTACGACTCGTACAACGACATGCGCTGGCTGCTCGTCTACCACAACTCCTGGGAGGCGTACGCGATCGGGCTGGTGGTCGCCATCGGGCTGCGCGGGCTGCTCTCCGCGGGTCTGGTCGGCCTCGCCTGGCCGGCGGAGAAACCCCGGCCGGCGCGCCGGCGGATCCTGCTGCGCAACCTGGGGATCGCGGCGATGACCGCGGTGATCGTCTCCCCGTTCGCCGCGCTCTCCGTCGCCGCGGGGGTGGTGTCCCTCTCCTGGTTCGTGTTCGCCGCGGTGGGGCCGATGCTGCTGCTCGCGCCGTTCCTGCAACGGGCGGCCGTCGGCAGCGACTGGATGCGCGGCCTGCCGTCGGCGGCGCTCGTCGGCTGGTCACTGCTTGACTTCGTGGTGATCACGCTGGCCGGCGCGGTCGTCTGGCGGGTGCCCGGCTGGTGGACGCTGCTCGTGGCGGCGTTCGCCGGCGCCGGCAACGGCCTGCTGTGGAACCGGTCGGTGCGGGCGGCGGTCCTGCCGGCCCGGGTTCACTGGCCGCGGGTGCCGGCGGTCCCGATCGTCGTCGTGCTCGCCCTGGCGATCCCGGTGGCGGTGCAGGCGGTGACGTCCAGCCCGGCGTACCAGACGATCGACTTCCGGCCGCCGCTGCTCGACCGGCGGCTGCCCGCCTCGGTCCGGTACGCGGTGATCGTGCTCGGCGGGCACAACTCGCGGTACGACGGGCGGCCGGCGGTCGACCCGGCGGCGACGACGTTCTCCTACGCCGGCCAGGACGCCACCGGTCGCCCGCTGCCCTACGACGCCCGGGACACGCATCGCTCGCTCGAGTCGAGCGCGGTGCTGCTGGCCCGGCAGGTGGACGCGCTGCACGCCCGGACCGGCCGCCCGGTGGCCCTGCTCGGCCAGAGCGAGGGGGCGATGGTGGGACGGACCTATCTGCGCGACCGCCCGCGATCTCCGGTCGGCGCGCTGCTGATGTTCAGCCCGCTGGTCCGCGCCGCCCGCGCCTACTACCCGCCGGCGGACGCGGCGGCGGGCTGGGGCATCGCCCCCGGCTGGCAGTTGCGCGGGATCTTCGCGCTGGTGGCCCGCGTCAGCGGGGGCGGGGACAGCCCGGACGAGCCGTTCATCCGGTCGCTGCTGGCCCAGGCGCCGTTCTACCGCTACCAGACCATGTGCCCGGTCCCCGGGATCCGGATGGTCGCCTTCCTGCCCACGGTCAGCGCGACGGAACTCCCGCCCGGGCCGTACACCCGGATCCCCGTCTACGAGATGCCCGGCCTGCACGGCGGGCTGCTGGGCCAGCCGGAGGTCGACGAACAGGTGATCCGCTTCCTGAGCGGCGGGGACGTCGAGTCGCGGCGGCGCGAGTACGGCACCATCCAGTTGCTCGGTGCGGCCTGGCAGGCCCCGACGCTGGCGGTGGCCGTCAATCCCGTCTGGCGGGGCCAGCCCGCCCCGGCACCGTCGTTCTCCCAGTCGCGGCTCTGCGAACAGTGACACCCATCTGACCTGCGGGGCAAAGGACAGGGGCTGCCGTACGGGCCGGGAGGGAGTAGGTTCCTGATCGAACTGAGTCCATGCCTGGGGCGGCGGGATCGGCCGCCGACGCGTGCGGAGGTCGGGATGAGCGGCATGGCGGTCGCACCGCTGCGGGTCGAGGAAGCGGACCCGTCGAAGCGATGACTGACACCGCGACGCCCGCCCCCGGCTATCGCGCGCTGTTCCGGCACCCGGTCGCGTCCCGGCTGCTGGTCGCCCGGGGCATCTCCGAGCTGGGCGATTTCGTCGGGCTGGCCGCCCTGCTGCTGCTCGCCTACGACCAGACGCGCTCGGTGCTCGGGCCGGCCGCCGTGTACGCCGCCCGGGCGCTGCCCGCGCTGCTCGTCGCGACCGTGTTCAGCGGCTGGCTGGACGTGCTGGCCCGACGCACCATGCTGATCGGGCTCACGCTGGCCGGCGCGGTGCTCATCGCCGTGCCGGCGGCGGTTCCCCGGGCGCTGCCGGCGATCGTGGCGGCCGGCCTGCTCGGCGCGGTCCGGGCCGCGTACGGCAGCGTGCACGTGGCGATCATCGCCGAGGCGGTGGCGCCCCCGCTGCGCCTGCCGCTGTTCGGGCTCGCCGCCTTCGCCAACCAGAGCGGCCAGGTCGTCGGCCTGCTGGCCGGGGCGAGCGTCACGGTGGCGATCGGCCCCCGGGTGGCGCTGCTGATCGACCTGGCCTCGTTCCTGCTCGCGGCCGTGGTCCTCACCGGCCTGCGGGTGGGCCGGCAGGAGCGCCGCGGCCCACGACCACCGGCCACCGCCGGCGCCCGGATCATCGCCGCCCATCCGATCCTGCGCGGGGTCGCCCTGCTCACGCTCGCCACCATGCTGGCCGGCGGGCTGCCGGAGACGCTCGCACCGGACCTGTCCGGAGGCGCGTGGCGGCCGGTGGTGCTTGCCGCCTCGTCGTTCGGTGGCGCGGTGTTCGTGCTGCTGGTCGGGCGTCGCGGCTGGCTGGTCCGGGTGTCCGGCCAGGTGGTGGCGGCCGGCGCGCTCGCCACGGCGCTGCTGCTGGCCGCCCTGCTGGCGGCCGTCGACGCCCCGGCCTGGGCGCTCGCCGTGGCGAACGCGCTGATCGGGGCCGGCGGCGGATGGCTGATCGGCGCGCAGGCGACGTTCGCGCGGTTGGCGCCCCGGGAGCGGATGGGGCAGGTGGAGGCGACGATCGTCGCCGGGAACATCATGCTCTCCGGTGTCGGTGTCTTCCTGCTCGGCGGCGCCGCCGCGTTGTTCGGCCCGGCCGTGGCCTACCTGGCGGCGGGGCTGGTGCTGCTCGCCACGGTGCTGTTGACCCGGCCGGACCGCCTGCCCGAGCCGGCCTGAGCCGCCGACCGCACGCGGGCCGCCGACGACGAGCCGCGCCGCCCGAACGCGGCTCCGCCCGCGTCCGGGACGACGGACGCGGGCGGAGGAGGACGGACGGGGTCAGCGCTGGAACTGCACCGGGCCGGAGTTGCGGGCCATCTGCTCCAGCCGGGCCACCCGCTGCTCCATCGGCGGGTGGGTGGCGAACATCGCGGCGATGCCGCCGCCCCGCTTGAACGGGTTGTCGATCATCAGGTGCGCGGTGCTGGTGAGCTGGCCCTGCGGCGCGAGCGGGCGGGCCTGCGTACCCATGTGGATCTTCTTCAGGGCGCTGGCCAGGGCCAGCGGGTCGCGGCTCAGCTCGGCGCCGGACGCGTCGGCCTGGTATTCCCGGCTCCGGCTGATCGCCAACTGGATCACGGTGGCCGCGATCGGGCCGAGGATCAGGGTGAGCAGCAGCACCGCCGGGTTCGGGCCGTCCTCGTCGTCGGAACCCAGCGGGATGAACCAGGCCAGGTTGGCAAGCATGGTGATGATGCCGGCCAGGCCGGCGGCCACGCTGGAGATCAGGATGTCCCGGTTGTAGACGTGGGACAGCTCGTGCCCGATCACGCCACGCAGCTCCCGGTAGTCGAGGATCTCCACGATCCCCTGGGTGACGCAGACCGCCGCGTGCTGCGGGTTGCGCCCGGTGGCGAACGCGTTGGGCTGCGACGTGGGGCTCACGTAGAGGCGGGGCATCGGCTTGCCGGCCTGGGTGGAGAGCTCCCGCACCATCCGGTACAGCTCGGGGAACTGTGCCTCGCTGACCGGTTGCGCCTTCATCGAGCGCAACGCGAGCTTGTCGGAGAAGAAGTAGGTCACGCCGTTCATCAGCAACGAGATGAGCACGGCGATGACGAGTCCGCCGCTACCGCCGAACCAGTAGCCGACCGCGAGGATCAGCGAGGTCAACAGGCCGAGCAGCGCTGCGGTCTTGAGACGGTTGTGATGCACGGTCGATCGCTCCTTCGGTGCCGCGGGCCCACACGGGTGGCCCGCTGACCGGTTCAACACACCGGTACCCGTCAACCATCCGGCTCATGGCTGAAAGTTGGCTGAGGATTCCTGTGCGCTTCCTGGACCGACCGCCCAGCCGGGCACGAACCGGGTCAACGCGCCGCGACGTCGAGCACGAACTGCGGTGCGAAACCGATCACCACGGCCGCCACGGTGGCCACCCCGAGCGCGACCGCCACGGTGCGGGCCGGGCGGGTCGCGGCGACGCCGCTGGGCACCGCGTAGAGCGTCGCGGCCACCCGCAGGTAGTAGGCCAGGCCGAGCACCGCGTTCAACGCCACCACCAGGGCCAGCCAGCCGGCGTGCCCGGCCAGCAGCGACCGGACCACGGTCACCTTGGCGAACAGCCCGGCCAGCCCCGGCGGCAGCCCGGCCAACCCGATCAGCGCCAACGCGAACGCGCCACCCACCCACGGGTGCCGCCGCGCCGCGCCACGCAGGTCGGCGAGCGTGCCGCCGTCGCCGTCCGCCGGCCGCAACGCCACCACCGCGGCGAACGCGGCCAACTCCAGCAGCACGAAGAAGACGGCGTACGCGACGGCCGCCGCGTACGCGCCGTCCCGCGCGTCGGCGGTGCGCCCCGCGGCCAGCGCCAGCGCGCCCAGCGGGGCCAGGATGTAGCCCGCCTGGGCCACCGAGGACCACGCGAGCAGCCGGACGGTACGCCGCTGGCGCAGCGCCACCAGGTTGCCCACGGTCATGGTCAGCGCCGCCAGCGCCGCCAGCACCGGACCGGTCACGCCGGCCGGCAGCGCCCGCTGCACCACCGCCAGCAACGCCACCACCCCGCCCAGCTTCGAGGCGGTCGACAGGTAGGCGGCCACCGGCAGCGGCGCGCCGTCGTAGGTGGTCGGTGCCCAGGCGTGGAACGGCACGGCGGCCACCTTGAACGCCAGCCCGGCCACCACGAGCGCCACCGCGACCGTGGTGAGCGGCAGGTCGCGCAGGTCGTCCCGGGCGGCCAGGGTGGCGCCGAGCCGGTCCAGGTGCAGGCTGCCGGTGACCGCGTAGAGCAGCGCCGCGCCGAGCAGCGTGACCGTGGTGGCGACCACGCTCACCACGAAGAACGTCACCGCCGCCTCGGCCCCGGCCAGGCTGGCCCGACGCAGCCCGACCAGCACGTAGAGCGGCAGCGTCAGCGTCTCCACCGCCACCAGCAGGGTGATCAGGTCACCGGCCGCGCCGAGCACCACGCCGCCGGTCATCGCACAGGCGAGCAGGAAGCAGTATTCGCCGGCCGGGGTGCGCCCGGACCGCAGCAGCGGGCCGGAGATCGCCAGCACGCCGAGCGTGAGCAGGGCGATAACCGCCGCCACCAGGGCCGCCCGGCCGTTCCACACCCAGGAGCAGTCCGCGCCCGGTGCGCTGTTCCCGGGCATGTCGGCGACGCCGACGCAGAACGTGCGCCGGGTGCCGGCCGCGCCGACGAGCGCCGCGCCAGCCGCGGTGCCGGCCGCGCCGAGCGCCGCCACCGCCACCGTTACGGCGGGCCGGGCCACCAGCAGGTCGACCAGGAGCACCAGCACGGCCGTGCCGGCGGCCAGGTAACCCGGCAGCAGCGCCACGTTGTCGACGCTTTGCACCAGACTCATGGCACGACCCCCAGCAGCGCCTCCACCGGGCCGGAGGCGTAGGACAGGACCAGCGCCGGCGCCAAGCCGACCGCGAGCGCGAGCAGCACCAGCGGCGCCCAGGCGGTCAGCTCCGCCCCGGCCAACCCCGGCCCGACCGGGGCCACCGCCGGGGAGGGCCGACCGTGGCTGACCCGGCGCAGCAACCGCAGCAGGTACGCGGCGGTGAGCGCCCCGCCCAACGCGGCCAGCACCGCGAGCGTCAGCCACAGCGGACCGCCCCGCCGCACGGCCGCCACCACGGCGAACGCCTCACCCCAGAACCCGGCCAGGCCGGGCAGCCCCAGCGAGGCGACCGCCGCGAAGCCGAGCAGCCCGGCCAGCCGGGGCGCGGTCTCCCGCAGGCCGGACAACTCGGCGAGCGAACCGGTGTGCGTCCGGTCCTTGATCGCCCCGGCCAGGAAGAACAGCAGCCCGGTGATCACGCCGTGGGCGATGTTGCCGATCAGCGCGGCCTGGAGGCCGGTGGCGGTGAGCGTGGCCACCCCGAGCAGCACGAACCCCATGTGACCCACGCTTGAGTAGGCGATCAGCCGTTTCAGCTCGCTCTGCGCCAGGCAGACCAGGCCGCCGATCAGGATAGCCGCGACGGCGAGCGCGCCGAGCACCGGCGACGCCCAGCGGGCGCCCTCCGGGGCCACCCCCACGGCCACCCGGATCAGCCCGTACGTGCCCATCTTCAGCAGCACCCCGGCGAGGATCACGCTGCCCACGGTGGGCGCCTGGGTGTGCGCGTCGGGCAGCCACGAGTGCAGCGGCCAGAGCGGACTCTTCACCGCGAACGCCAACGCCAACAGCGTGAACGCGGCCAACTGGGTGCTGCGGGACAGGCCGGCGGCGCCGGTCAGCGCGACCAGGTCGGCGGTGCCCGCGGCGGCCACCACCACGTAGACGCCGACCAGCAGCAGCACCGAACCGAACAGCGTGTAGAGCGCGAACTTGCGGGCCGCCCGCCGCCGGTCGTCGCCGCCCCAGCCGGCGATGATCGCGTACATCGGCAGCAGCACGACCTCGAAGAAGAGGAAGAACAGCACCAGGTCGAGCGCCAGGAACGTGCCGAGGATCCCCACCTCGACCACAAGCAGCAACGCCACCAGCGCCCGGCCGCTGCCGCCGCCGGCCGGCGCCCGCCAGAGCGTGTAGCCGCAGCACAGCAGCGTGAGCAGCGCCGTCAGCACCACCAGCGGCCAGGAGATGCCGTCCACCCCGAGGTGGAAGCGCAGGTCCAGCCTCGGCACCCAGGACAGGTCGAGCTGGTGCCACGGCTGCACCGCCGGGCGCGGACCGTACCCGAACCAGCCGTGCTCGCCGCCGACCAGCGGCAGCGTCGCCAGCAGCGTCAGCGCGGCGGCGGCGGTGCCGACCAGCCGACCGGCCCGGTCACCCGGCACGGCGGCCGTGGCGACCGCGCCCAACGCCGGGGCCGCGACCACGGCGACCAGCAGGAACTGCCCGAACGTCATGAGGTGGCTCCGATCAGGGCGACCGCCAGGCCGATCAGTAACGCGCCGGCCAGCACCCCGGCCGCCGCCCGCGGCAGCGCCGCCCGGTGCAACGTGGCCAGCCCGTCGCCCAGCTCCACCGCCGCCCGGCCGGTGCCCTCCACCACCAGGCCGTCCACCCCCAGCTCGTCGCCGGCCCGCACGGCCCGCGCCAGCGCGCCGGTCGGGCGTACGACCAGGGCCTGCTGGACGTCGTCGAGCCGGAACGCGCGGGCGAACACCGGCCGCAGCGGACCCAGGAAGCGGGCCGGGTCGGCGGCCGGATCCCGACGCCAGCCGGCCCAGGCGACGCCCGCGCCGGCCGCCAGCAGCAGGAACGGCAGGATCAGATTCGGCGCGAGATGGACCAGCTCCACCGCCTCGCCGGTGTCGTCACCCGGCACCCGCAGGCGGTCGGCGAACCAGGGCGCGAACGCGGCCAGCCCGAGCAGCGCGGCCGGGACCGCGAGCAGCAGCACCGGCAGGCGCAGCGACGCCGGCGGGTCGTGCGGGCGGACCAGCGGCATGCGGGCCGCGCCGAAGAACGTGCGCAGCAGCAGGCGGGTCGCGTACCAGGCGGTGACCGCCACGCCGAGCAGCCCGGCCAGCCAGACCAGCCAGCCCACCCAGGGCGCGGTCGGCCCGGCGTCGTCCAGCGCGGTCGCCTCGGCGGCGGCCAGCACGCCGTCCTTGCTCCAGAAGCCGGACAGCGGCGGCACCCCGGCCAGCGCGCCGAGCCCGACCACCATGCACCAGAACGTCACCGGCATGCCGGCGCGCAGGCCGCCCATCCGGGACATCAGCGTGGTGCCCACCGCGTGGATCACCGCGCCGGCGGCGAGGAACAGCAACGCCTTGAACGCGGCGTGGGTGAGCAGGTGGAACAGCGCGGCGGCGGGCGCGCCGACCGCGAGCGCGCCGGTCATGTAGCCGATCTGGGAGACCGTCGACCACGCAAGCACCCGCTTGATGTCGTCCTGCGCGGTGGCGGCGAACGCGCCGAGCAGGATGGTGACCGCGGCCATCACACCCAGCACCGCGAGCGCGGCCGGAGCCCGGTCGAAGAGCGGGAACAGCCTCGCCACCGCGTACACCCCGGCGGCGACCATCGTCGCGGCGTGGATCAGCGCGGAGACCGGCGTCGGGCCGGCCATCGCGTCCGGCAGCCAGGTGTGCAGCGGGAACTGGGCGCTCTTGCCGGCCACCCCGGCCAGCAGCAGCAGGCAGGCGGCCGTCAGCGTGCCGGTGGACCAGTCGTGGGCCAGCACGTCGGCGATCCGGAAACTGCCCGCGCCCACGCCGAGCAGCGCGATGCCGAACAGGAAACCGACGTCACCCACGCGGGTGACCAGGAACGCCTTCACCGCGGCGCCCGGCGCCTCCGGCAGCCGCCGGTCGTGGGCGATGAGCAGGTACGAGCAGATGCCCATCACCTCCCACCCGACCAGCAACATGATCAGGTCACCGGACACCACCACGGTCAGCATGGCGGCGGTGAAAAGGCTGAGCTGCGCCGCGTACGGCGGGTAGCGGTGATCCACGTCGACGTCGTCGTGCGGGCCGCGACGCAGGTAGCCGGTCGAGTAGACCTGCACCGCCAGCGCCACCGCGGTCACCGCCGTGGCCACCAGCACCGCCACGCCGTCCAGCCGCAGGCCCAGCGTGACCCGCAGCCCGCCCAGCTCGACCCACGTGGTGGCCGCCTCCACCGGACCGTCGACGCGGACCAGCAGCACCAGCGCGGCCAGCAGCGCCACCGCCGCGCCGGCCACGCCCAACCCGACCGCCAGCCGCCGGGCCGGCGCCCGGTCCCCGTGCGAGGCCGGCGGCAGGAGCAACCCGAGCAGGCCGGCCACGAGCGGCGCGCCCGGCAGCACCGCCGCGAGCCATAGCGTCGCTGAACTCATGAGGCCACCTCGTCGGGTACGGCCGGGGGCCGCTCGGTGAGCGGGACGTCGTCGACCGTGACGCTGGCCCGCAACCGGTAGAGCTGGAGCACGATGGCCAGCCCGACACCGATCTCGGCGGCGGCCAGCACGATCACGAACAGCGCGAACACCTGACCGGAGTGCGGCAACGCGGCCCGGACCGTGGTGTCGGCGGTGACCAGGACCAGGTTGACCGCGTTGAGCATCAGCTCCACCGCCATCAGCACCAGCACCGCGTTGCGCCGGCGCAGCACGCCGTAGACGCCGAGGCCGAACAGCAGCGCGGCGGTGACGTACGGGATGACCGGCCTCACCGGCGCCCGCCCTCGTCGGCGGCCACGGTGGCCGGTGCGGGCCGGGCCGGGCCTTCCCCGGCCGGGCCATGCGCGCCGGGCGGGCCGGCCGGGCCGGGTCCTGCGGCTGACGGCGCGGCGGCGTCGGCGGGCCGGGTCGGGCGGCCGATGTCCGGGCGGGACAGCACGATCGCGCCGACAAGCGCGGCGAGCAGCAGCACCGACAGCACCTCGAACGGCAGCACCCACGAGCGGAACACCTGCTCGCCGAGGCGCTCGGCGGTGCCCGCCGCCGGCAGGTCCACCCGCGACCAGCGGAACGCGTCGACGAGCAACACCGCCAGGCCGAGCCCGCTGCCGGCGCCGACGAGCGCGGCCGGCCAGCCGGGCCGGTCGAGATCGTCCGAGGGGCCGATCGGGGCACGGGTCAGCATCACCGCGAACAGCAGCAGCACCACCACCGCGCCCACGTAGATCAGCACCTGCACCCAGGCCACCAGCTCGGCGGTGAGCACCAGATAGTCGCCGGCCAGCGCGCCCAGGCACACCACGAGCCACAGGCCCGCCCGGACCAGGTGGCGGGTGGCCACCACGAGCGCGCCCGCGCCCACCGCCACCGCGCCCAGCGCGAGCAGCAGCACGTCCGCACCGGACATCAGGCCGCGCCTCCGTCCGGCCCGGGGGCGGCGTCGGGGCGTACCCGGGTCGGGGTGGGCCGGGCGGCGGGCGTGGCCGGCGCGGCGGCCTTGCGGGCGGCGGTGGTCTCCTCCTTCGACGGGTCGCCGAGCGGGTCGTGCGCCGGCGGCGGCGGTACGGTGCCCATCCACTCGCCCAGGTGGTCCTTGTCGTGCAGCAGGTTCTTGATGTCGTACTCGGCGTACTCGAACTCGGGCGACCAGTAGAGCGCGTCGAACGGGCAGACCTCGATGCAGATGCCGCAGTACATGCAGAGCGAGAAGTCGATGTCGAACTTGTCGAGCACGTTGCGCTGGCGGGGGCGGGCGGCGCCGGGCACCGCCAC
The DNA here is from genome assembly GCF_027497235.1 of Micromonospora sp. WMMD1128. Lineage (NCBI taxonomy): Bacteria > Bacillati > Actinomycetota > Actinomycetes > Micromonosporales > Micromonosporaceae > Micromonospora > Micromonospora sp. WMMD1128. The sequence goes on along the minus strand of NZ_CP114902.1, from coordinate 426,836 downwards.
CTCCTCCTTGTGCGAGTCGATGTAGATGCACCAGTCCGGGCACTCGCGGGCGCACAGCATGCAGACCGTGCAGTTCTCCTCCAGCAGCGCGATCACGCCACGGGAGCGCGGCGGCAGCTCGGGGGCCACGTCCGGGTACTGCTGGGTGGTCGAGCGGCGGGTCATCGTCTTCAACGTGACCGCCAGGCCCTTCACCAGCCCGCCGCCGGGCACTCCACCGTGCTCGCTCATGCCGCCCATCCTGCCCTGTGCCCCCGGCGCGCGCGACCACCACCCGACTTATGGCGGCGGTATCGTGAGCGCGGGGAGAACGACACACCGGGAAGGACCTGTCGATGACCGCCGCACCGGAGAGTTTCCGCTCGCCCGAGGGCGGGTGGACGACCGACGACCTCGACGGGTTGCCCGACGAAGGCCGTCGCCGCTTCGAACTCCTGGACGGAAACCTGATCATGTCGCCCTCCCCCACGCGACTGCACCAGTCCATCGCCCTCATGCTTGGCGCTGCGCTGAACGAGACCTGTCCCCCCGACCTCGACGTAACCCAAGGCGTCGAAGTGCGCATGTCCCGTCGACGGTCCTTCATTCCAGACCTGCTGGTCACCGAACTCGACGCGTCCCTCCGCAACCCGGCCAAGTATCAGCCGAACGAGGTGCTGCTGGTGGTGGAGATCGTCTCCGAGGGGTCGCGAAGCATCGATCGTGTGCTCAAGCCCACCGTGTATGCCGAGGCAGACATTCCTTACTTCTGGCGGATCGAGACCGAAGCCGGCATCGAGGTCCACGCCTACAAGCTGGATCCGGTCAAGCAGGTCTACGTCGAGCAGGCCCGGATGACCGACGGCATCCTGCTGCCCGAGCCGTGGGAGATCGACATTCCGCTGGCTCGGATCACGCCCCGGGGCCGGTGAGCGGGGGCAGCATCTCCACACCGAGCTGCTGGAGCACCTGGAACAGCTCGTTGACGCTCCACACGTCGACGATCCGCCCCGCGTCGTCGAAGCGCAGGAACGACGCCCCGGAATAGCTGACCACCCGGCCGGTCGGTGGCACCGGGCCGAACTGCCCGGCCTGGGTGCCGGCCGCCCGCCAGTGCACCGCGACCCGCCCACCGCCGGCCACCACCTCGACGATCTTGTAGCGCAGGTCGGGGAACGACGCCCGCCGGTCCCGGTGCCACGCAAGCGTCGCCTCCGGCCCGGCGCCACCCAGCCCCGGGCACTCCGGTGCCACCAGCTCGTACGCGCTCTCCTCGCGGCCGGCGTTCCACACGTCGGCGATGAAGCGTCGGGCCGCCGCCTCCACATCGGTCACGGCCGGCAGCCTATGCCCCCGGGTGAGCCGCTCGACCTGCCGGGACCGGCCGGAGCGACCATGATGGGAACGGAACTCAACTCGGAGGTGGGCGTGGGCGGCAGCGACGACGAGGTCCTCGACCGGACCGGCGGCAAGTACGTGGAACCGGGCGGCGAGTTCACCCGGGACCAGCGATACATCGCCACCCGGATCACCGCGGACGGGCGGGACGGCTGGCCGGTGGAGCCGGGCCGCTACCGGCTGGCGGTCAGCCGCGCCTGCCCGTGGGCGAACCGGCTGATCATCGTCCGCCGGCTGCTCGGGCTGGAGGACGCCATCTCGCAGGCCGTGGCCGGACCCACCCACGACAGGCGGAGCTGGACGTTCGACCTGGACCCGGGCGGCAAGGACCCGGTGCTCGGCATCGAACGGCTCGCCGACGCCTACTTCGCCCGGTTCCCCGGCTACGAGCGGGGCATCACCGTGCCGGCGCTTGTCGACGTGCCCACCGGGCAGGTGGTGACGAACGACTACGCGCAGATGAGCCTGGACCTGTCCACCGAGTGGACCGCATACCACCGGCCGGGCGCGCCGGAGCTGTACCCGGAGCGGCTGCGCGCCGAGATCGACGAGGTCAACGCCGTCGTCTTCGCGGACGTCAACAACGGCGTCTACAGGTGCGGCTTCGCCGGCAGCCAGGAGGCGTACGACAAGGCGTACCACCGGCTCTTCGACCGGCTGGACTGGTTGGGCGAACGGCTGGCCGGGCAGCGCTACCTGGTCGGCGACACGATCACCGAGGCGGACGTGCGGCTGTTCACCACGCTTGTGCGCTTCGACCCGGTCTATCACGGGCACTTCAAGTGCAACAGGCAGAAGCTGAGCGAGATGCCGGTGCTGTGGGCGTACGCGCGGGACCTGTTCCAGACGCCCGGCTTCGGCGACACGATCGACTTCGACCACATCAAGCGGCACTACTACGAGGTCCACCGGGACATCAACCCGACCGGCATCGTGCCGCTCGGCCCCGACCTGGCGAACTGGCTCACCCCGCACGGCCGCGAGGAGTTGGGCGGTCGCCCGTTCGGCGACGGCACCCCGCCCCCGCCGCCGCCCGCCGAGGAGCGCGTCGAGCCCACCCACACCCCGCTGCGCTGACGTGTTAAGCGGGGCCCCTTCCTCTACCGGAAACGTTAAAAGGGGGCCCCGCCTTACATCGCCAGGCGGATGCCTACGGTGAGCACCAACTGGGCGAGGGCGAGCGGCACCAGGACCAGCCAGCAGAGGCGCTGGAGCTGGTCCTCGCGCAGGCGGGGGTAGCTCACCCGGAGCCAGATGATCACGAACGCCACGGCGAACACCTTGAGCAGCGTCCACAGCCAGCCGAGCTGCGCGTCGGCGAACGGGCCCTGCCAGCCGCCCAGGAACAACACCGTGGTCAGCGCCGCGATCACCACGATGCCGACGTACTCGGCGAGCAGGAAGAACGCGAAGCGCAGGCCGGTGTACTCGGTCATGTAGCCGAAGACCAGCTCGGAGTCGGCCACCGGCATGTCGAACGGCGGGCGGCGGATCTCGGCCAGCCCGGCCACGAAGAAGATCACCATGGCGGGCGCCTGCCAGAGGAGCCACCACGGGCGCCACGCCTCGACGATGCCGCTCAGGCTGAGCGTGCCCGCCGCCATCGCCACCGACGCGGCGGCCAGCACCAGCGGCAGCTCGTACCCGAGCAGCTGGGCCGCGCCGCGCAGCCCGCCGAGCAGGCTGTACTTGTTGGCCGACGCCCAGGCCGACATGAGCACCGCCAGCACCCCGATGCCCACCACCGCCAGCACGAAGAACAGGCCGATGTCGAGCGGCTGGGCGACCAGGTCACCCGGGCCGAGCGGGATGACCAGCAGCACCAGCAGGTAGGGCACCAGCGCCACGGCCGGCGCCAGCCGGAACACCTGCCGGTCCGCCTCACGCGGGGTGACGTCCTCCTTCTGCACGAACTTGATCCCGTCGGCGACGAGTTGCGCCCAGCCGTGGAAGCCGCCCGCGTACATCGGCCCGAGCCGGCCCTGCATGTGGGCCATCACCTTGTGCTCGGCCTGGCCGACGATCAGCGGCAGGGTGAGGAACGCGACGAGCACGCCGACGACGCGCAGGACCAGCTCCACCCACTCCGGCATCAGCTCTCCCCCGCCTCGGGCTCCCGCGGCGAGCCCGCCTCGGGGCGCGAGCCCGCCTCGGGCTCGGGGCGCGAGCCCGCCCCCGGCTCCGGACGGGGCGGGCGGGCCGGGCGTGCTCCCGGTGCCGGGCGCGCCGGGCGCTCGCGGGCCGGGCGGGCCGGCGTACCCCCGCGTGGGCCCTCGCCCGCCCCGGCCGCACCGGCCGGCGTGGGCGTCGTCCCCCACTCCCCAGGCGCGGGCACGCCAGGTGGCCGGATCGGCCGCCGCCCGCCGCCGGCCTCGGACTCGCCCGGCTCCTTCGCGCCGGGCCACGGCTTGGCCACCCGCGAGGCGAGTACGAACTCCTTGCGCAGCGGGTGCCCCTCGAACTCCGGCGGCAGCAGCAGCGGGCGCAGCTCGCCGTGCCCGGCGAAGTCGATCCCGAACATCTCGTGGGTCTCCCGCTCGTGCCAGGCGGCACCCGGGAAGACGTCGACCACGGACACGACGACGGGTGTGTCGCGGGGCACCCGGGTCCGCAGCAGCAGCCCGTGCCGGTGCCGGACCGACCAGAGGTGCGCGACCACGTCGAAGCCGTCGGCCAACTCGTCCACCGCCGACAGCCAGTCCAGGAAGTCACAGCCCAGCTCGGCGTCGTCGCGCGCCGCGCGCACCGCGTCCGCCCAGCTCGCCGGGGGTACGTCGACGGTGGCGCGGGCGTACCCCTGACCGCCGGAGACAGACGCGGTGGCCTCGACGGGCGCGAGCAGCGCGACCAACCGACGGCCCACCTCTTCCGGAGTCATGCGCTGATCCTATGGCCGACGGCTGCGGGCCGGGTCGGGCCGCCCGGGCCGGAATCCCCGCGTTGCCGAGCGAACGGCCGGCCGGCGCGGAAAGATGAGCGACGTGCGCGCTGTGACTGTGACCCCTGGTGTCCCCGACTCGCTACGCCTCACCGAGGACTGGCCCGAGCCGGCCCCCGAGGAGGGCGCGATCCTGGTCGAAGCGATGGCGGTGGGCGTCTGCGGCACCGACCAGGAGATCATCTCCGGGGAGTACGGGGAGGCGCCGCCGGGCCAGGAGCGGCTGGTGCTCGGGCACGAGTCGCTGGGTCGGGTGCTGGAGGATCCGACCGGCACGTTGCACCCCGGCGACCTGGTGGCCGGCGTGGTCCGTCGCCCCGACCCGGTCCCCTGCGCCAACTGCGCGGTGGACGAGTGGGACATGTGCCGCAACGGGCAGTACACCGAGCACGGCATCAAGGGGCTGCCCGGTTTCGCCCGGGACCGCTGGCGGCTGCAACCCAAGTTCGCCGTCGGGCTGAACCCGGCGCTGGAGTCGGTGGGCATGCTGCTGGAGCCGACGAGCGTGGTGGCGAAGGCGTGGGACCACATCGAGCGGATCGGCCGCCGGGCCGAGTGGAAGCCGAAGACCGCGCTGATCACCGGCGCCGGGCCGATCGGCCTGCTGGCCGCGTTGCTGGCCAGCCAGCGTGAGTTGTCCGTGCACGTGCTGGACCGCGCCACGACCGGCCCGAAGCCGGACCTGGTCCGTGCGCTCGGCGCGACCTACCACACCTCGACGGTCGCCGAGCTTGACCTGCAACCGGACGTGGTGGTCGAGTGCACCGGCGCGCCGCCCGTGGTGCTGGACGCGATGTGCAAGGCCGCCCCGAACGGCATCGTCTGCCTGACCGGTGTCTCCAGCGGCGGCCGGACGATCAACTTCGACGCGGGCGCGCTCAACCGGGAGCTGGTGCTGGAGAACAACGTGGTGTTCGGCTCGGTGAACGCCGGCCGCAGGCACTGGGAGCTGGCCGCCGAGGCGCTCGCCCGGGCCGACCAGTCGTGGCTGACGTCGCTCGTCACCCGCCGGGTGCCGGTCTCGGCGTACCGCGAGGCGTACGCCTCGACCGGCGACGACATCAAGGTGGTGCTGGACTTCACGCACTGAGCCGGGCGCTCAGATCCCTGGTAGCCGGCCGTTGCGGAACAGGTCCACGAAGAGCTGGTGGTCCTCGCGCGCCCGGACGCCGTAGCGGTGCGCGAAGTCGACCAGGTAGCCGACGAAACCGTCGGCGTCGGCATCCACCGCCGCCACGATCGACTCCTCGGTGGAGTAGTCGACCAGGTCGTGGCTGGACTCGTCGTCGGCCACCGAGTGCATCCGGGCCACCGCCCGGCCCAGGTCGGTGAGCACCCCGGCCAGGTCCTCGGGCTCGTTGACGTCGGCCCAGTCGAGGTCCGCCGCGTACGGGGAGACCTCGGCGACGAGCTGGCCGACGCCGTCCAGCTCGGTGAAGCCCAGCCACGGGTCGGCGTGCGCCTGCAACGCCCGCTGCGACTCGGCGGTGCGGTGCCCCTGGTGCCGGAAGTACGACCGGACCCGCTCGTCGTCGATGTGCCGGGCCACCGCCGGCACCTGGGCCTGCTTCATGTAGATGACGACGTCGTTCTCCAGCGCCTCGGTGTGCCCCTCCAGCAGGAGGTTGTACGACGGCAGCCCGGCCGAGCCGATGCCGACGCCCTTGCGCAGCACCACGTCCTTGATGCCGGCCGCCACCGGGCGGTGCCGGGTGGTCGACTCGGGCAGCGTGTCGAGGTAGTCGGCGAACGCGGCGCAGACCTGCTCGCGGGTGGCCGCGTCGATCTCGTGCACGCCGTCGCCGAGGGAGAAGCGGCGCTCGTAGTTGTCGACAGTGGTCTGCGCGGCGAGCAGGTCCACCCGGGTGCTCAGCCGGGCCTGCTGGAGCACCCGGCGCAGCACCCCGTCGGCGTTCTCCAGCGTGATCGAGCCGATCGCGTCGTCCCCGCCGGCCGCGATGGCCCGCAACTCGGCCAGGTACGACCGGGCGAAGCCGGTCACCAGCTCGCCGATCACCCGGTCGGAGAGCGCCTTGGCGTAGCCGAGCAGGGCGACGCTGGCGGCGAAGCGCTTCAAGTCCCAGGTGAACGGCCCGACGTACGCCTCGTCGAAGTCGTTGACGTTGAACACGAGCCTGCCGGAGGCGTTCATGTAGGTGCCGAAGTTCTCCGCGTGCAGGTCGCCGTGCATCCACACCCGGCTGGTCCGGCCGTCGAGGAACCGGTCGCTGGCGAAGTCACCCCGCTGGTCGGCGTAGAACAGCGACGCGCTGCCCCGGTAGAACGCGAACGGCGAGGCGGCCATCTTGCGGAACTTCCGGCGGAACGCCAACGGGTCGATCGCCATCGACGCGCCGAACTCCTCGGTCAGCACGTCGACGATGAAGGCGGAACGCTTCTCCGGGGAGTCGGTCATGGTCCGCAGGCTAGCGTCGCCCCGCCACCGGGTCAGTCGGCCGGCGGGCGCACCGGGGGCGCGGTGAGCGCCTCGACCGGCCGGGGGGCCACGTCCACCGGGGAGGCGAGCCGGTCCGGGCGGGGCACGCCGCCGACACCCGACTCCTCGGCGGCGATCTTCTCCTGAAGGCGGAGGATGCCGTGCAGCAGCGCCTCCGGGCGCGGTGGGCAGCCGGGCACGTAGACGTCGACCGGGATGAGCTGGTCGACGCCCTTGGTGACCGAGTAGGAGTCCCAGTAGGGACCGCCGCAGTTGGAGCAGGCGCCGAACGAGATCACGTATTTCGGTTCGGGCATCTGGTCGTAGAGCCGCTTGATCGCCGGGGCCATCTTGTCGGTGACCGTGCCGCTCACCACCATGAGGTCGGCCTGCCGGGGGCCGTGGGCGAACGGGATCACGCCGAGCCGCATGAAGTCGTGCCGGCCCATGCTCGTCGCGATGAACTCGATGGCGCAGCAGGCCAGGCCGAAGTTGAACACCCAGAGCGAGTAACGGCGGCCCCAGTTGAGCACGAACCGGATCGGCTCGCCGAGCACGGCCGGCAACTGCACCTCGGGCCTCCCCCTGCTGTTGTCCCCGAACCGACAGTCAACCACAGCACCCCCGCGTCAACCCGCGCAACCGACGTGGGCGTCCGTACGTGTGACAGGTGTGACCGCGCCGGCGGGCACGTTTCACGGGGAGGACCAGATGACGGTGACGAGGGAGCCACGGCTCGACGATCCGCCACCGGAGGGAACGACAGGCGCACCGGACGGGTACCCGGCGGTCGACTTCGACGGCCTCTACCACGCCCACTTCCGGTCCCTGACCATCCAGCTCACCGCCTACTGCGGCGACCTGTCGCAGGCGCAGGACCTGGTGCAGGAGGCGTTCTGCCGGGCGTTCGCCCGTTGGTCCCGGGTGTCGCGCTACGACGACCCGGTGGCCTGGGTACGCCGGGTCGCCTGGAATCTGGCCACCAGCCGCTGGCGGCGGTTGCGGACGGCGCAGACTTGGCTGCACCGGCAGCGCGAGGAGCACGTGCCGGGGCCGGAGCCGGACCGCGTCGCGTTGACCGCCGCGCTGGGCCGGCTGCCCGCGAACCAGCGCCGCGCCGTGGTGCTGCACCACCTGGCCGACCTGAGCGTCTCGCAGATCGCGGCGCAGGAAGGCGTGCCGGAGGGCACCGTCAAGTCCTGGCTGCACCGGGGCCGGGCCGCGTTGGCCGCCCAGCTCTCTCCCACGAACGAGGTGAACCCGTCATGACTGACCCCGACGACGTGCTTGTGGGTGGCGAGTTCGCCGCCTTCCGTGCGGCGTACGCCCCGGTGGTCCAGCCGGCCGGGACGGCGGCGGTCCGGCGGACCGTCCGCCGGCGGCGTCGGCGTGCCGTGGTGCTCACCGCCGGGGCGGTGGTGCTCGCGGTGGCGATCCCGGTGGGCGCGAGCGGGGCCCTGCACCGGCGCGGCGGGCCGCCGCCGGAGCCCGCGCTGACCGCCGAGCCGACCCCGTCGGCGAGCGACCCCTCGCCGTCCCCGCCGGCCGTCTCCGCCAGCCCGAGCGCGACGAGCCCCACCCCGGCCGCGCCGGACGGCCGGATCAGCCGGGCCCAACTGCTGGCGGGCGACGTCGACCTGGTGGCCTGGGTCGGCGCGTGGATGCCGAAGACCTGCACCAGCCGGGACGTGCGTCTCGACCCGGGCCCGAATCCCATCACGAAGTCCGTGCCGGTGCTGCTCGGCGACCCGGCGTACGGCGACATCGACGGCGACGGCGCCACCGAGACGGTCGCCCTGGTCGGCTGCCGCTACGGGGAGGCGTCGGCGAAACAGTTGCTCGCCTTCGACCGGGACCGGGCCGGGCAGGTGGTCACACTGGGTCGGGTGGTCGGCACGCACGAGGGCATGGACGACATCACCGACTTCTCGGTGCGGGCCGACGGCACGGTCCGGGCGTACGTGGCCGACATCCAGCCCTGCTGCGACACCCCGATGTGGAAGCCACGACACCAGTGGCGGACGTTCACCTGGGCCGGCGCGAAGTTCACCCAGACGGCCGGGCCGACGGCGTTCGGCCCGGACACCCGGTCGACGGACCTCACGTTGCGCCTCGGCGAGGTGGTCCTCACGACGCCGGACGCCAGCGGCGACCGGATCGCCACGGTGACCGCCACGGTGACGAACCGGGGCCCGGTGGACGTACCCCGGCTCGGCTTCTCCGGGTTCCGGCTCTACGACGTCGGCGGACCGGCCGGCGGCGTGCTGGAACGGTGCCGCGAGGTGCCCTCGGACAGCTCGGGCGCATGCGTCCTGGACGGCCTCGCGGCCGGCGCCCGGCGGACCTACACGTTCTCGTTCCACTACACGCCGGCTCCCGACGGCGACGCCGCCCTGCGGGTCATCCACTACGACGCGCAGGACCACTGGTGGGACGACCTGAAACCGAAGGACAACTCGGCCAGACTGCGCCCGGCGCAGTGACGGCGGTCGGGGACGGGCCGCCACCCGTCCCCACCGGTCACCAGGCCGGGCGCTGGAGCAGCCCGACGAACTCCGCCAGCAGCCGTTCCCGCAGCGCCGCCGGGGCGGCGTCGAGCAGCGTGTTGACCACCGCCATCCGCTCCGGCACACCGGTGCCGTCGCCCAGGCCGAGCCCGTCGGCCAGGCCGGCCACCAGGTCCGGGGTGAGCGCCTCCGGGGTGAGGCCGCCGGCCAGCGCCAGCAGGTCCGGCGGCAGCGCCACCGGGCCGGTGGCCCGGGCCGCGGCGACCGCGTCGGCGAGCACCGGCCCGAACTCGGGCACCCGGGGCGCCACCGCGGCGGTCACCGTGAGGTGCACGCTTGCCGGCAGGTCGGCGTACCGGAGTTGGGGCTGGGTGTGCCAGCCGCGCGCGGTCAGCTCGTCGACGAGCACGAACAGGTCCAGCTTCGGATCGTCCGCGGTGAAACAGACCACTGTGGACTCCGGCTCGGCCATCAGCCGCAGGCCCTCGGTCGCCCGCACCGCGCCGGCCAGCCCGGCGACCGCGTCGCGGGTCGACGCGGCCAACCGCAGGTAGCCGTCCGCGCCGAGGTGGCGCAGGGTGGCGTAGGCCGCGGCGATCGGGCCGCCGGACCGGGTCGAGGCGATCACCGGGTTGACCATCGTGTAGCCGGGCCAGTCGGCGTACGCGAAGAACTGCGGGGCGCGCAGCGAGGGGTCCCGGTGCAGCAGCACCGACACCCCCTTCGGCGCGTACGCGTACTTGTGCAGGTCGACCGAGATCGAGGTGACCCCGGGCACGGCGAAGTCGAACGGCGGCACCGGCGCGCCGAGCCGGCGCAGCCAGGGCAGCGCCCAGCCGCCGAAGCAGGCGTCCACGTGACACCGCGCCCCGGCCGCCGCCGCGCCGGCGGCGATCTCCGCCACCGGGTCGACGACCCCGTGCGCGTACGACGGGGCGGACGCGACCACGAGCACCGTCTCCGGGCGGATCGCGGCGGTCATCGCGGCCACCTCCGGGCGCAGCGTCACCGGGTCGACGGGCACCGCGTCCAGTTTCACCCGCAGGTAGTGGGCCGCCTTGGCGAACGCGGCGTGCGCGCTGGCCGGCGCCACGATCCGTGGCTCGGCCAGGTCGGGGCGGGCGTCCCGGGCCGCCTTGACCGCCAGCAGCAGCGACTCGGTGCCGCCGCCGGTGACGCTGCCGACCACGTCCGGCGCGCCGGTGCCGGGGCCGCCGCCGAGCAGCCGGGCGGCGGCGGCGACGAGCGTGTTCTCCATCGCCAGCAGCGACGGGAAGGCGGTCGGGTCGAGGCCGTTGACGTGCGCGCTCTCCGCGTACGCGGCCTGGGCCAGCTCGTCCAGCCCGGCCACGCCGGGGTCGTAGACGTAGGCGAACAGCCGGCCGCCGTGCGTCGGGCGGTCGGTCGCCCGCAGTGCCCGGATCTCGTCCAACACCTGCGCGGCGGGCAACCCTTCGGCGGGCAGCGCGCCCGTCCCGGCCGTGTCGGTCATCTGGTGTTCCTCTCGGGACGGATCACGCCCGCGCCGACTGCGCGGCGGTGGCGGTCAGGTGGGCCGGGGTGAGCGTGTAGCCGCGCAGCAGCGCCACCGGGGCGGCCACCAGCAGGGCCGGCAGGACGGTGAAGCCGAGCAGCACACCGAGCCGGGCGGCGGCCGGTTGGGCGGCGGCGGACCCGGTCGACGAGGAGACGTAGCCGGAGAGCTGGAGCACCAGGCCGTAGATGCCCGGGCCCAGGGCCAGACCGAACGTCTCCCCGGCGGTCCACAGCCCGGTGAACACGCCGGCCTGGCGGCGGCCGGTGCGCGCGGTGTCGTACGCGATGCAGTCCGGCAGCATGGCCAGCGCGAAGACCTGCTGGCCGGCGTACCCGACGCCGATCAGCGCGACCACTGCGTACACCGCGGCGGCCGGCAGCGCGGGCGCGGCGACCAGGGCGAGCGCGCCGGCCGCGAAGAGCAGCGACGCGGCGACGAGCGACGTGCGCTTGCCGAGTCGGGCGCCGGCCCGGCTCCAGAGCGGCATGACCAGCAGGGCCGGCGCGACGAAGCAGGCGAACAGCAGCGTCGGGCCGCTGTCCGGCGCGCGCAGTACCTGGTCGGCGAAGTACTTCACGCCGGCCAGCACGGTGGCCACCCCGGCGGACTGGATCACGAAGCAGACCAGCAGCACCCGGAACGGCCGGTTGCGCCCGGCGACGGTGAGCTGGGCGCGCAGGCTCGGCTCGCTCTCCCCCACCGTCCCGGCCGGCGCGGACCGGGTGCCCAGGAACGCGCCGACCGTGCCCACCACGATCAGCGCCGCGACGAACAGGCCCATCCACCGGTGGCCGGGGACGCCGTCGCCGCCGGCGGCCACCACCGCCGGGGCCACCGCGCCGGAGACCAGGATGGCGAGCGCCAGCACCGCGACCCGCCAGGTCATCAGCCGGGTACGCTCCGCCGGGTCGGCGGTCAACTCGGCCGGCATGGCCACGTACGGCACCTGGAAGAACGCGAACGCGGTGGCGGTGGCCAGGAACGCGAGCGCCACGTACGCGGCGGCGGCCGGACCGGTCGCGAACGGCGCGGCGAAGATCGCGGCGAACAGCGCCGCCAGGGCCAGTCCGCCGCCGAGCAGGTAGGGCCGGCGGGCGCCCCAGCGGGAGCGGGTCCGGTCGGAGATCCGCCCGGCGACCGGGTTGACGAGCACGTCCCACGCCTTCGGCAGCAGCACCAGCAGCGCGGCCACGCCGGCCGCCACGCCCAACGTGTCGGTCAGGTAGGGCAGCAGGAGCAGCCCGGGCACGGTCCCGAACGCGCCGGTGACAAGGGAGCCCGACGCGTACCCGAGGTGCACCCGGCGGGGCAGGCCCGAAGCGGTCATGGAGCCGAATGCTACTCACGTTATGGCCGGGATCACATCCCGTCCGCCGGCTCGTCGGGCTCCCCGGGCCAGCCGGGCCCGTTGGGCTTCCCGGGCCCGCTGGGCTTCCCGGGCCCGCTGGGCTTCCCGGGCCCGCTGGGCTTCCCGGGCCCGCTGGGCTTCCCGGGCCCGCTGGGCTTCCCGGGCCCGCTGGGCTTCCCGGGTGACCAGGCAGCCGCCGCCAGGTCGACCCGCTCCCCCCGCAGCGGGCACCCCTCGGCGCGCAGCCGGGCCCGGGCCTCCCGCTCGTGCCCCGGCGGGAGCCGACCGGCCGCGTTCACCACCCGGTGCCACGGCACCCCGCCACCGTGCCGGGCCATGATCGAACCGACGAGCCGTGCCGACGCCCGCCCCGACCGCTCGGCGAGCGCGTCGGCCACCGCCCCGTACGACATCACGCGCCCCGGCGGGATCCGCTCGACCAGCTCCAGCACCGCTTCGACGTACTCGTCAGGTGTCACGAGCTGCCACGATATGGGAACGGACCACGGGCCCGCGGACCGCGACGCGCAGAATGGTCGGGTGCGCGAAGCAGTCACCTCGGCCCGCCGGATCGTGGTCAAGATCGGTTCGTCCTCGCTGACCACCACCGCGGGCGGCCTGGACGACGTCCGGGTCGACGCGCTCGTCGACACGCTCGGCGCGCTCGTCGCCGCCGGGCGCGAGGTGGTGCTGGTCTCCTCCGGCGCGATCGCCGCCGGCCTCGCCCCGCTCCGGCTGCCCCGACGCCCGCGCGACCTGGCCACCCAGCAGGCCGCCGCCAGCGTCGGTCAGGGCCTGCTCATCGGGCGGTACGCGACCGCGTTCGCCAGGCACGGACGCACCGTCGGGCAGGTGCTGCTCACCGTCGACGACGTGACCCGACGGGCGCACTACCGCAACGCCTACCGGACCCTACGCAAGCTGCTCGACCTGCGGGCGGTGCCGATCGTCAACGAGAACGACACGGTGGCCACCGAGGAGATCCGGTTCGGCGACAACGACCGACTCGCCGCGCTCGTCGCCGCGCTCGTCGACGCGGACCTGCTGGTGCTCCTCTCCGACGTGGACGCGCTCTGGACGGGCGACCCGGCCCGCCCGGGCAGCACCCGGATCACCGAGGTGCACGGCGAGGGCGACCTGGCCGGCGTGAACGTCGGCGGGGTCGGCCGGGCCGGGGTGGGCACCGGCGGCATGGTCACCAAGGTCGAGGCGGCGCGGATCGCCACCGGCTTCGGCATCCCGGTGGTGCTCACCGCCGCCCCGCTGGCCGGGCCGGCGCTTGCCGGCGATCCGGTCGGCACGTTCTTCCATGCCAGCAGCCGGCGTCCCGCCGCCCGGCTGTTCTGGCTGGCGCACGCCACCGCGCCACGCGGCCGGCTGCACCTCGACCCGGGCGCGGTGCAGGCCGTGGTGGGCCGGCGCAAGTCGCTGCTGCCCGCCGGCATCACCGCCGTGGACGGCGCGTTCACCGCCGGGGACCCGGTGGACCTGGTCGACACCGCCGGCGCGCCGGTGGCCCGCGGCCTGGTCAACTACGACGCGGTGGAGCTGCCCGGCCTGCTCGGCCGCTCGACGTCGGAGCTGGCCGCGGCGCTGGGCCCGGCCTACGAACGCGAGGTAGTCCACCGCGACGACCTCGTCCTGTTGTAAGGCGGGGGCCCTTCTTAACGCATTCTGCATAGGAAGGGCCCCCGCCTAACACCTCTGCGAAGGAGAGCGCATCATGAGCGTCGTCGAGCAGGCCCGACGGGCCCGGGACGCGGCCGAGGCACTGGCGGCGGCCACCCGTACCACCAAGGACACCGCGCTGCACGCGATGGCCGACGCGCTCGTCGCGCGTACCCCGGAGATCCTGGCCGCGAACGCGACGGACCTGGCGGCCGGGCGCGACGCCGGGCTGAGCGCGGCCGTGCTGGACCGGCTCGCCCTCGACGAGGGCCGGGTGGCCGCCATCGCCGACGCGCTGCGCGAGATGGCCGCGCTGCCCGACCCGGTCGGCGAGGTGGTACGCGGCTCCACCCTGCCGAACGGGCTGGAGCTGCGCCAGGTCCGGGTGCCGTTCGGGGTGGTCGGCATCGTCTACGAGGGCCGGCCGAACGTCACAGTCGACGCCGCCGGCATCTGCCTGAAATCCGGCAACGCGGCACTGCTACGCGGTTCGTCCTCGGCGGCGCACTCCAACGCGGCCCTGGTCACGGTGCTGCGCGACGCGGTCGCCGCGGCCGGCCTGCCGGCGGACGCGGTGCAGCTCGTCGACGCCGGCTCGCGCGAGTCGGTCAAGGAGCTGATGCGGGCCCGGGGCCTGGTCGACGTGCTGATCCCGCGCGGCGGCGCGTCGCTGATCCGCGCCGTGGTCGAGGAGTCGACCGTGCCGGTGATCGAGACCGGGGTGGGCAACTGCCACGTGTACGTGGACGCCGCCGCCGACCTCGACAAGGCGCTGGCGATCACGCTGAACGCCAAGACCCAACGCCTGTCCACCTGCAACACCGCCGAGTCGCTGCTGGTCCACCGGGCCGTCGCGGACGCCTTCCTGCCGCCGGTGCTGGCCGCGTTCGCCGATGCCGGGGTGACCGTGCACGGCACCGCCGAGGTGGCTGCCCACTCCGCCGCGGTGGTCCCGGCGACCGAGGAGGACTTCGGCACCGAATACCTGAGCGCCGACATCTCGGTCGCCGTGGTCGACTCGCTCGACGCGGCGGTCGCGCACATCCGGAGGTACGGCACCGGCCACACCGAAGCGATCGTCACCGACTCGCAACGGGCGGCGCGCGAGTTCGCGGCCCGGGTGGACGCCGCCGCCGTGATGGTCAACGCGTCGACCCGGTTCACCGACGGCGGCGAGTTCGGGTTCGGCGCGGAGATCGGCATCTCCACCCAGAAGCTGCACGCCCGCGGCCCGATGGGCCTGCCGGAGCTGACGAGCACGAAATACGTCGTCACCGGCGACGGCCACCTGCGCTGAACCGTCCCGCACGCCCCCGGGTTGTCCTCGGACGGCCGTGGCGGGGCGCCGGACGCCAGCTCGGCGAAGTGGCGGTGTCCGGCCGGCGGGAATGCCACCACCTCGCCGAGCTGGTGTCGATCATCGACCGAAACTCCCCACCCCACCCCACCCCACCCCACCCTCCGCCGACCCTGCCCTCCGCCGACCCTGCCCTCCGCCGATCATGAAGTTGGCAGCGCTCCAGGAGATCAACTTCGCCGCCAACTTCATGATCGCCGCCTTGCCCTCGGGAGAGAGGGGCTCGGGCTAGGCAGTTCGGTCGATCATGGACTTGTGGTGCCAGTGAATGCCGGAGTTGTCGGATATTGGAGCTGCCACAACTCCTAGATCGACGCGACCAGCGGAGATCTTGGAGGGAAACGGCCCTTGGGGCGGGGTCAATAGTTGGTTGCATCGTTTCCGGTGATCTTGGTGGGGTGGTGTGATGGCTGCGCGGTTGTCGTTGGGTGAGCGTGAGGAGATCGCGGTCGGGTTGGCTCGGGGTGAGTCGATGGCCGGGATCGGTCGACGGTTGGGTCGTCAGCCGTCGACGGTGTCGCGGGAGGTACGGCGTAACTCGTTGCACGCCCACGCGGTCGTCTACGGTCGGCCGGAGATGGCGTATCGGGCGGTGCGCGCGGAGCGGGTGTCGGCGGCTCGGCGGCCACGACGTCGTGCGGGGTGTCTGGCGCGGCCTGGGCCGTTACGGGAGGTCGTGCTGGCCCGGTTGGCCGAGCGGCACTCGCCGCGGCAGATCGCGGTGCGGCTGCGCGCCGACTTCCCGAACCGACCGGAGATGCACGTGTCCCACGAGACCATCTACCAGGCCATCTACCTGCAAGCCCGGGGAAACCTGCGGGCCGAGTTGACGCGGCAGGTCGCGCTACGGTCCGGACGCGCCACCCGGCAGCGCCGGCCCGCCGCCGGCGCCGCGATCCGATCGCAGCGGCCCTGGCTGGGGTTGAACATCAGCGCGCGTCCCGCCGAGGCCATCGACCGGGCGGTACCCGGGCACTGGGAAGGCGACCTGGTCATCGGCCGTAACGGCACCTCCGCGGTGGCGACCCTGGTCGAACGCGCCACCCGGTTCCTGATCCTGGTCGCCCTGCCCGACAGCCGCGTCAGCGCCCACGTCGTCAGCCAACTCACCACCGCCATGAGCCGACTACCGACCATCCTGCGCCGCTCACTGACCTGGGACCAAGGCGCCGAAATGGCCCAACACGCCACGTTCACCCTGGCCACCAACTGCCCCGTGTTCTTCTGCGACCCGCACAGCCCCTGGCAACGCGGCACCAACGAAAACACCAACGGCCTGCTACGCCAGTACTACCCCAAAGGCCACTTCGACTTCCGCACCATCAACCAACACGACCTCGACACCACCGCCATCCAGATGAACAACCGCCCCCGCCAAACCCTCAACTGGCGCACCCCCGCAGAGAAACTCCAAAAATTCCTCACCAGCACCGATGCAACCACCCCTTGACTCCAAGTGGAGGGGCGCTTCACTTCCAAGATCTCCGTCATGCGGGATCGAGGACTCCGGGATCGCTTGCTACGCCACTCGGAGGGGGCCTCCGGGGGATGCCTCGGGCGGGTCGATCGAGGGCGGGTCGATCGAGGGCGGGTCGATCGAGGGCGGGTCGATCGAGGGCGGGTCGGTCCAGGCGGTGCCTGTCGCCCGCGGGATCGGAGGCGAGGCCGGGCCGGAAACGGAACCCGAGAACAGGTCAGGAACGGAATCCGAGAACAGGTCGGAAACGTGACCGGAGAAGGGCTCGAGGCCGGAACCCGAGGGTTGGCCGAGGCCGGGGGCGGGGCTCGGGGGGCGAGGCGTCGGCGCGTCGGGGGCGGAGCGCGGGGCCGGCAGGGCAGGCGGCAGGACGGGCGGCGCGATGGTGCTCGGCAGCACGAACGGCGCGCCGGAGACCGGGGCCTCGAACGTGTTCGGGCGGCAGGCCCGGATCGCCCGCAGCGTCGTGTGCACGTCGAACTGGTGACCGTCGTCGCTGTCCCAGCCACCGTCGCTGCGCTGGGTCTCGGCCAGCCGCCGCCGCGCGGACACCAGCAGCCACTGCTCCTCGCCCACCTCCACCCGGCGCAGGGTGGCGGCGAGCCAGGCCACGTCGGCCGGGGACATCTCCGGGATCCGGTCGGCGAGCACCGCCTGGATCCGCGCCGACTCGTAGAACATCTGCTGACGGTGCAGCACGGCCGCGGCCAGCCACCCGGCCGGCAGGAACGACGGCCAGGTGCCGTCCGGCCCGAGCTGCGCGGCGAGCATGTGGGCCGCCGCCTGCACCACCCCGGCGTACGCCCCGCCGACCCGGTGGTCGAGCGGGCCGGCGGCGCGGGCGTCCAACCCGGCCACGGTGAGCCAGAAGCCGGCGCCGGCGGTCAGGTAGAACCGGGCCTCGGGATCGCCGGGCGTGGCCCACTCCGGCGCGAACCCGGCAAGCGACAGGTGCTCGTCCCAGCCGCCGTCGGCGAGTTGGCCGGCGGCCAGCCAGTCCAGCGCGTGCCGGGCGGCGGGGCGGCCGAGCGCGCCGAGGTCGTCCAGCTCGGACAGGCGGAAGCAGGTCGCGTCGACGGAGGCGACGTCGCCGTCGAGCACGGCGGGCCAGCCGCCGCCGGGGAGTTGGCCGGACTCCGCCGCGTCGAGTAGGTCCGGCGACGCCGGCGTGCCGGTGCGCAACCGGGACAGGCGGGCGCGCTCCACCGTGTCACCGTGTGCCACGACGAACCCGATCGCCGCTTCCAGATCGACCACGGCGGTGACGCTACCTGCGCGGACGCGGTTACGCCTCGGTAGCTCGGCCAGGGTTTGGGCCGAACCGCCGGGCGGTCAGGGGCACAAGGCGCGAAAGCCCCATCACTCACGGACGTGAATGTTCGGTGAGTGATGGGGCCCCCGGGCGACTCAGTACGCGGGCAGCGACGGGTCGATCTGCTTGATCCAGGAGAGCACGCCGCCCTGCACGTGCACCGAGTCCTTGAACCCGGCCGCCTTCAGCGCGGCGAGCGCCTCGGCCGACCGGACGCCGGACTTGCAGTGCAGCACGATCTGCCGGTCCTGCGGGAGCTTCGCCAGCGCCTCGCCCGAGATGATCTCCCCCTTGGGGATCAGCGTCGAGCCGGGGATCCGGACGATCTCGTACTCGGCCGGCTCGCGCACGTCGACCAGGAAGATGTCCTTGCCGGCGTCCTGCCACTCCTTGAGCTCAAGCGCGGTGATGGTGGAGTCGACCACCGCCTCCTGCGCCTCCTCGGAGACCGCGCCGCAGAAGTCCTCGTAGTCCTCCAGCAGGTCGGTGACCGTGGGGTTCTCGCCGCAGAGCGCGCAGTTCGGGTCCTTCCGAACCTTGATCTTGCGGTAGCTCATCTCCAGGGCGTCGTACACCATCAGCCGGCCGACGAGCGGCTCGCCGATGCCGGCGAGCAGCTTGATCGCCTCGTTGACCTGGATCGAGCCGATGGAGGCGCAGAGCACGCCGAGCACGCCGCCCTCGGCGCAGGACGGGACCATGCCGGGCGGCGGCGGCTCCGGGTAGAGGCAGCGGTAGCAGGGGCCGTGCTCGGCCCAGAAGACCGACGCCTGGCCGTCGAAGCGGTAGATCGAACCCCAGACGTACGGCTTGCCGAGCAGCACGGCCGCGTCGTTGACCATGTAGCGGGTGGCGAAGTTGTCGGTGCCGTCGACGATCAGGTCGTACCCGGAGAAGATGTCCTTGAC
Source organism: Micromonospora sp. WMMD1128 (assembly GCF_027497235.1). Classification (NCBI taxonomy): domain Bacteria; kingdom Bacillati; phylum Actinomycetota; class Actinomycetes; order Micromonosporales; family Micromonosporaceae; genus Micromonospora; species Micromonospora sp. WMMD1128. The sequence continues at coordinate 407,970 of NZ_CP114902.1, read as the reverse complement.
GTTCTCCCGGTCCAGCGCCGTGTTGTGGATCTCCACCTGGACCAGCGGGTTGATCTCGCGGATCGAGGCGGCGGCGGACTCGGCCTTGGACCGGCCGATGTCGGAGACGCCGTGGATGATCTGGCGCTGGAGGTTGGACTCGTCGACGGTGTCGAAGTCGATGATGCCGAGCGTGCCGACACCGGCGGCGGCGAGGTACATCAGGGCGGGCGAGCCGAGACCGCCGGCGCCGACACAGAGCACCCGGGCGTTCTTCAGCCGCTTCTGCCCCTCCACCCCGACGTCGGGGATGATCAGGTGGCGCGAGTAGCGGCGGATCTCGTCTACGGTCAGCTCGGCGGCGGGTTCGACGAGCGGGGGCAACGACACGGTGAACTCCCCGGGATCGGCGGTGGGACCGCGCCATTGTCGCTCGCGAAGGCGGGGATCGGCCATGACGAGGGACACCCGGCCCGAACTGCGGGACCGGGAATAACGTCAGACGCCGTCGGTCGGCTCGCCGGAGTAGCGGACCCCGTCGACGTACGGCCAGGCGTTCGGCACGCAGCCGTCCAGCCCGTACGTCTGCTGCTGCATCACCGGGGCGGGGAGGCCGGGTGCGGGGCACGCCTGGTGCAGCTCGCCGAACTCGTGCCCGACCTCGTGGTTGATCACGTACGTCCGGTAGACGTCGAGCGGGGCGCCGTAGTCGGGCACCGCGGTCATCCAGCGCGCCAGGTTGAGCACGACCCGCCCGGGCAGGCGGCACGAGGTGTACCGCTCGGTGTGCAGGCCGCCCTCGGCGCACATCCGCTCGGAGGTGACCGGGGTGGCCAGATAGATGGTGAAGTCGGCGGCGGCGGCCTCGGGCACCCGTTGCACCCGCAGTTGCCCGGAGGCGATCCAGCTGCGCGGGTCGCCGAGCACCGAGTCGACGGTGGCGGCGAACCCGTCCGCGTCCTGCCCCGTACCCCGCTCGACCTCGACCCGGTAGCGGCGCAGCGGGCCGTCGTCGCCGCGTACCGCCGATCGTCCCTGGGCCACCGCGAAGGTGCCGGGGCCGGCGGTGGGATAGCCGGTCGGCGTCGGCCGGTGGTCGGTGTCGGCGTCCGGCATCAGGGTGGGCTCGGCGGCGAGCGGGACCCGCGCGGACCGCGCCGGCTCGCTCAGCCGGGTGATTCCCGCCGCGCCGCCGCCGGCCGCGAGCAGCATCGCCAGCAGCAGCACCGACCGTCGGCGGCGGCGGCGCATCCGGCGCAGCCCGGGGCGTTCCGGCGGAACGTACGTCATGACCTCAGCGTGCCACGCAATTCGGGCATTTAGCTGCTTTTGCCGCCCAAGCCGCGAATAACCTTCACAACGACGGTCCGGTGTACCGCTTCCCGTGCAGGTACGGCCACGGGTTCGGCCGGCATCCGTCGAGGAACAGGGTCTGCTGCTGCATCACCGGCGCGGCCCGACCCGCACCCGGGCACCCCTCGTGGTGGTGCCCGAGCTGATGCCCCACCTCGTGGTTGATCACGTAGAGCCGGTAGGCGTCGAGCGGCATTCCGGCCGCGACCAGGTGCGGCGCGGAGGTCCGCCACCGGTCCAGGTTGATCACCACCTTGCCGGGCAGCCGGCACGACGTGTACGGCACGCCGCCCTTACGGATGTCGATCCCGCCCGCCCCGCACAGCCGGCCGGCGGTGTCCCGGGTGGCCAGATAGATCGTGAAGTCGTACCGGCCGCCCGGCGCGACCCGCCGCAACCGCAGCCGGCCGCCGTCCACCCAGCTCCCCGGACCGGCCAGAGCCCGTTGCACCGCGTCGCCGAAGGCAACCGCTTGCTCACCGGAACCGTTCTCCACCGCCACCCGGAAGCGGCGGACCGCCCCGGCCCGACCGAGCACGTCGCCGGCCCGGGCGTCGTACCCGAAACTGCCCCTGCCGTGGGAGGGCACCGGACCGGGCAGCGCCAGCACCGGCCCGGCCGGCGGGCTCGGCGACGGCGGGACGCTCGCCGACGGCACCGCCGGGCCCGAGGGCTGCGCAGGGCCCGACGGCTGCGCAGGGCCCGGGGGCTGCGCCGCGAACCCGTCGGTGACCAGCTCGTCCGCGCCGGCCGGCGGAAGTCGCAACGCCACGCCGACGCCGACCGCCGCGGTGGCGAGAAACGCGCAGACCACGGCGACGGCACGCCATCGGTGGACGCGGGGCGTGAACCGCGCGGCGCGCGGACGGCGGAAGTTGGACATCCGGCTCAGCCTGCCACGTCGCGCCCGCATTCGCTCTCCGCCGTCCCGGCGACCAGGGCCGTGGCCTGCGGTTACCGCCCGTTCGACCCCGGCGTGGCGACCTCCGGCACCTCGGCTGCCTCGGCCGCCTCGGCTGCCAGGCCGGCGGCCCCCGGCGAGGACCCGGCCGGGGCCGCCTCGGCGAGCAACGCCAGCACCGCCCGCGCAACGGTCCGGGGCACCTCCAACTGCGCCACGTGCCCGACACCGTCGAGCATCAGCAGCCGGCTGTCCGGGATCACCCGGGCCGCCTGCGGTGCGACCCGCACGTCGACCAGGCGATCCTGCCGGCCACCCACCACGAGCGTGGGCACCCGCACCGCCGCGGCCTGCCGCCAGAGCGCGCCCGCGCCCGGCAGGTACGACCGCAGGAAGCTGCCGACAAGGCCCCGGAACGTGCGGACGTAGGCCGCCGCGTAGTGCGCCGCTTCGTACCGGATCCGGATCTCCTCGATCGCCTCCTGCCGGCGCTGCTCGCTGATCCGGGTCAGGTCCGCGACGCACGACTCCATCACCTGCTGCGCCATCGCCTCCGGAGCGAGCTGCGCGAGCCGCCAGGCAGCCAGTCGCTCACCCCGGGGGATCACCAGCACCGGCAGCATCCGCCCCTGCAACGAACGCCGGAAGTCCAGGAACGGCAGGGCCGGCGAGATCAGCGTGAGCGTGCGGACCAGATCCGGGCGCGACGCCGCCACCCGCACCGCGACCGCGCCGCCCAGCGAGTTGCCGAACAGGTGCACCGGCCCCCGGTCGCTGTGCTCGATCCAGCGGACCACCCGGTCGGCGAAAGCCGGGATCGTGTAACGCCGCCCGGGCTCGCTGCGCCCGAAGCCGGGCAGGTCGATCGCCTGGCCGTCGAGCCGGCCCGCGAGCAGGCCGGCCAGGTCGGTCCAGTTCTGCGCGGAGCCGCCGAGGCCGTGCACGTACAGCGCCGGCTCGGCGTCGGGCGCGGCGGCCGGGGTGTCCCGGACGTGAACGAGCGTGCCGTCGAGCGGCACGTGCCGGCCGGGCCAGGGCGGCGGGACATGAGGTGCGGGGAGGGCACGGTCCGGCCAGAGTGCGGCACGCTTCATGTCTCCAGTCTTCCCCGCACCGGCACCCGCCGCACACTCCTCAGGCGAGCAGCGCCTCCAGGCGCCGGTTCACCGCCGCAAGCGTGGCCCGGACCACGGCCTGCCGCGGGTCGCCGGCCACGAGCGCCGAACCGGCCAACTGCTCCACCCAGCCGTCGCAGACCAGCAGCACCACCACGGTCGCCACCTCACAGTTGCCGAACGGCACCACGGCGGCGTGCTCCACGAAACACCGGCCCCGCTCGCCGGCCGGCGCCTCGCCGCCACCGAGCAGTTCGTCCACCGCGACGGCCGCGGCCACCGCGCAGAGCCGGAGCACGTACCCGTCGACGGCCGGCCCGGTCGCGTGCCCCTCGGCCGCCCGGTCCCCGGCGATCAGGCGGACCTCCGTGGTGGCGTCCAGCCCGAACGTGCTCACCAGCACGTGGTCGATCACCACCCGGGGCCCCGGCGCGCCGCCGGGGTCGAGCGGTCGCGACGGCGCGGTCTCCGTCGTGGTCATCTGCCCACCGGAGTACGAGGTGCCGAGCGTGACCGGGCTGCCTGTGGACATGCCGGTCGGCGCGGCGGCGAGCGAGGTGTCGTCCACCGTGGCCCGACCCCGGTGGGTGGCCTGCCGGCGGCGGCGCGGCGGCTCGCCGCCCGGCTCGGTCTCCTCGACCGGTACGTCGGCCGGTCGACCGGTACGCGACTCCCCCACGCCGAACCGGCCCTCGCCGGAGCCGTTGTCGGCCGGGCGGTTCGGCGTCGGCCGCCCCGCACCAACCCGCGCCGGCGCGTCGTCCTCGCCCCGACCGACCGCCCCCGCGACCCGCGCACCTGGCTGGTCGTCGGCGCGTGGCTGCGGCGTACCGGATCGGCTCTCGGCCAACTCGGCGAGCCGGTCGGCGCGCGGCGTCGCGGACCGGCGGCGGACCGGCGGCGGCGGTACGGGCGGCGCGCCGGGCAGGTTCTGCGGCGCGGCGGCCAGGCCCATCCGTTCCTGGAGCAGGCGGGCCACCAGCCGGCTCACGTCGGCCGGATCCGCGCCGTCGGCCAGGTCCAGCCGGAGGCTGTGCGCGCCGGCCGGGGTGCGGCGGAGCGCGGCGTCCCGGACGCCGGCGACCTCGCGGACGGCGTCCAGGATGGCATTGACGTCGAAGCCCTCGGGCCGCTCGCGCAACGGCGCGGGCTCATCGTCGCGGCGCAGGTGGGTGGCGATGCGGGCGAGTTCGGGGGTCTCCGCGGACGGTTCCACGGCCGGCGGCTCCGGCACGATCGGCACATCCGGCTCGGCGGGGACGCGCTGCGGCAGCACCGCCGGGGCCGGTTCGGCCGACCGGTCCTCGGCGACCGTGCCGACGGCCGGCGGCTCGGGGGCGGACCGGCGGGCCGCGTAGGGCGGAGCGCTTGTCGGACGGGGTGCGACGGGCGGGTCGAAACGCCCCGTCCCACCCGTCGCGGGCACGGCGGAGAGGGGCGGGACACCGCCCGGCTCGGCGGTCGAGCGGTCCGGCACGCGGCGCGGCCCGTCGCCCGGCTCACCGGCGGCCCGGGCGGTCGGCGCGGGCGCGTACGCCGAATCGTCGGCGGTCGGGGCGTGCGCCGGCTCGTCGACGGGCGGCCCGGGGGCGTACGCCGGCTCGTCGACGGCCGGGGCGTAGGCGGCGGGCGGCGGACCGGCGGGCGCCTCACGGGAGACCGGCGCGCCGGCCGGCTCGGGACGGGTGGCCCCGCCGAACGGGGTCACCGGCACCGGCGGCCCGGCCCAGGAGGGCCGCTCGGCGGGCGGCTCGTAACCCGGCCGCGGATCCTCGCGGGGCAGCCGGAACGGCCGGGTCGGCTCGGGGTGCGACGGCTCGTGACCGGCGGCCGACTCCGCGCGCAACGGCTCGTACGGCCGGACCGGCTCGGGCCGGGGCGGCTCGTAGCCGGCGGGCGGCTCGACGCGGGCCGGCTCGTACGGCCGCACCGGCTCGGGCGCCCACTCGGCGGCGCGGGCGGCGCGGCGACCGCTCGGTTCGTCGTCCCGGGGTCGCCGGTCGGCGGGATCGTCGTCGCGGGTCGCACGGTGGCTGGCCGGCTCGTCGGTGCGGGCCCACGGCGGAGCCCAACCGTCACCCCAGCTCGGACGGTTCCAGGACGGGCCGGGCCGGGCCGGCTCGCCCCCCGTGGTCGGGTCGTCGGACCCGGCTCCCCGGGGGCCGGCGGCGGCCCGGGGATCGGCGCCTCGACTGTCGGTGGTGGCCGGCGGCCCCTCGGGCGGGCGCGGGTCGGCCGGGCGGTGCGCCGCCGGATCCGCCGGGACCTGGTCGGCATGGCCCGCGCCGGCGGCCGGCGGGTCGGCCGGGCCCCGGTCGGCCCAGCCGCGGCGGGACGACAGCGCGGGGTCGACGGTGGGCGCGTGGAAGCCCGGCGGCATCTCGAAGCCGGAGGCGGCGGCGCCGACCGGCGGCACCTGGAGCGCCGGGGGCGCGGAGGTCGGACCGCTCTCCGCCCACCGGGGGACCCGGCCGGCGGACGTGTCGTCCGAGGCGTGCCGGGAGCCGGCGGGGTCGGTCGGGTCGGGTTGCTGCTCGATCGCGGGCGCGGGGCGCGGGGCCGGCACGGCCAGCCGGTCGCCGTCGGTCTCCCGGGGCGGCTCCGCCACCGGCGGGGCACTGACCGGCGCCTGGCGGGTCACGGGCGACTCCTCCCCGGCGTGGCGCACGCCGTTGACGTGCCGGCCGTTGGCGTGGACCGGCGGCTCCCCGGCCACGTGACCGGGCAACGGGGCCGGCAGGTCGCCGTGTCGGGGCGAGGAGGCGGCCCAACCGCCACCCAGGTCGCTGTAGGGCCAACCGCCGGGCGCCGGAGCCCCGCGGGACCAGCCGTTCGCCGGGGGCGCCCAACCACCGCCGGTGCGGGCCGGGTCGTCCTGCTGGCCCGTCCCGTCGCCGTGCTCTCCCGGGGTGGGGGCTCCGGGTTGCCCTGTTTCACTCACCGCGCGCTCCTTGGTCGCCCCCGCTGAGGCTACCGTGTGGTGACAGTGGCGATAAGTTACAGCGGCGGGCCAATTCCGCGACGGGTTCACGAACCCGGTCCGGTTCGGGCGATACGTGCCGGCTCGACGCAGATACTCGGAGGTTCCCATGACCGCAGTGGGGAACGGTGCCCAGACCGCCGGCCGGCCCACCCGCCTGCCCCGCTCGGCGCGCCGTAAGCAACTGCTCGCCGCTGCTCAGGAGGTGTTCGTCGCGCACGGCTACCACGCTGCCGCGATGGACGACATCGCCGAGCGGGCCGGCGTCTCCAAGCCCGTTCTCTACCAGCACTTCCCCGGCAAGATGGAGCTCTACCTGGCGCTGCTGGACACGCACTGTGACGCCATCGTCGCCAACGTGCACGACGCGATGCGCGGCACGCAGGACAACAAGGAGCGGGTCAGCGCCGCCGTGCGGGCATACTTCGACTTCGTCGACCACGAGAGCGAGGCGTTCCGCCTGGTCTTCGAGTCCGACCTGCGCAACGACCCGGCCGTGCGGCAGCGGGTCGAGCGGGTCGAGCAGGGCTGCATCGCGGCGATCACCGACACCATCATCTCGGACACCGGGGTGAGCCGGGCGCACGCCGAGTTGCTCGCCTCCGGCCTGGTCGGCGCGGCGGAGACGGCCGCCCAGTTCTGGCTGGCGGGCGGCCGGCAGGTGGCCAAGCCGGAGGCGGAGGCGCTTGTCGCGGCGCTGTCGTGGCGCGGCATCGCGAGCTTCCCGCTGCAGGGTGAGTCAGCCTGACCATCGCCCCGTCCGATCGGATAGCCTTCCCACGGTGGCTTTTTCGCCCCAGTTGAGGAGGCACAGTGGAGGTCAAGATCGGCGTGCAGTACGCGCCGCGGGAGCTGGTCCTGGAGAGCGCGCAGTCGCCGGCCGAGATCGAGCAGATCGTGACCGACGCCTTCGCCAGGAGTGAGGGCACGCTCTCCCTGACCGACGAGAAGGGCCGGCGGGTCATCGTGCCGGTCGGCAAGGTCGCGTACGTCGAGATCGCGGAGGCCTCGCCCCGCGCGGTCGGGTTCACCGTCCGCTGACCCACGTCGCACCGGTCGCCGTGGCGGGGGTCACCCGCCGCGGCCACCATCCCCCTCCATGTGACACAGGTCACATGAAGCGCCCCCCAGTGGCCCGCCGGCACCCGGAATCGGGACGCCCCGCGGGCTGTTCGGGTAGGATGAAACAGTTGCCGTGGGCATCGACCTGGTCAGCCCCGCTGATCAGCACCGGTCCCCGGCGCGCGTGCGGCCCGGTCCGGCTCGGCGAAACCGCCCCCGACCGCGTGGCCCGCGCCAAACCGTCCGCGCCCTGAGGACATGAGGGGCGCACCACGAGAGGGCACCCCCACATCCACATGAGTGAGCAGATCTCGGGCCAGCCACTGGCCCCCACAGCTCCGGTCCCCCCGGAGGCACCCACGTTCGCCGACCTCGGCGCCCGCCAGGAGACCGTCGAGGCCCTGGCCGCCGCGGGCATCACCCGCGCCTTCGCGATCCAGGAGTACGCGCTGCCGATCGGCCTGCGCGGCGTCGACCTGATCGGGCAGGCCCCGACCGGCACCGGCAAGACGCTCGGCTTCGGCATCCCGCTGCTGGAGCGGGTCTTCGCCCCGTCCGAGGGGAGCGACGGTGTGCCGCAGGCACTCGTCGTCGTACCCACCCGCGAGCTGGGCATCCAGGTCGCCAAGGACCTCGACGCCGCCGGTCGCACCCGGGGCATCCGGGTGCTGCCGATCTACGGCGGCGTGGCGTACGAGCCGCAGATCGAGGCGCTGCGTAAGGGCGTCGAGATCCTGGTCGGCACGCCCGGCCGCCTGCTCGACCTGCAGAAGCAGAAGCACCTGCGGCTCGACCGGGTCCGCGCGCTCGTCCTCGACGAGGCCGACCGGATGCTCGACCTGGGCTTCCTGGACGACGTCGAGAAGATCCTCGCGATGCTGCCGGAAGACCGGCAGACGATGCTCTTCTCGGCCACCATGCCCGACCCGATCGTCGCGCTGTCCCGACGCTTCCTGCGCCGGCCGGTGACCATCCACGCCGGGCACACCGCCGAGACGGGCCCGTCGCCGCAGACCCAGCAGCTCGCCTACCGCACTCACTCGATGAACAAGGTCGAGATCGTGGCGCGGATCCTCCAGGCCGAGGGGCGCGGGCTGACCATGATCTTCTGCCGCACCAAGCGGGCCGCCGACCGGGTCGCCGAGGATCTCGACTTCCGCGGCTTCGCCGTGGCGGCCGTGCACGGCGACCTGGGCCAGGGCGCCCGGGAGCGGGCGCTGCGGGCGTTCCGCGCCGGCAAGATCGACACGCTTGTCGCCACCGACGTGGCGGCCCGGGGCATCGACGTCACAGGCGTCACCCACGTGATCAATTACGACTGCCCCGAGGACCAGGACACCTACACCCACCGGATCGGCCGCACCGGCCGGGCCGGTGCGAGCGGTGTCGCGGTGACATTCGTCGACTGGGACGACATGCCCCGCTGGCGGATCATCGACAAGACCCTCGGGCTGGACATGCCCGAGCCGCCGGAGACCTACCACACCTCCCCGCACCTCTACACCGACCTGGACATCTCCCGGGACGTCAGCGACACCCTGCCGACCGCCGAGCGCACCCGCGCCGGCCTCTCGGCCGAGGTCGAGGAAGACCTGGGCGGCGGTCGGTCGCGGCGGGACGGCCGACGCGGTGACAGCCGTGGCCGTGGCGGCGAGCGCGGTCGCGGTGACGGCCGCGGTCGCGGTGGCGAGGGCCGACGCGGTCGCGGCGGCGACACCGGCGGCGCACCCACCGACAGCGAGGCGACCACCGCCGGTGCGGACGAGGGCACCCGCACTCCGCGTCGGCGGCGCCGCCGACGGGCCGGCGAGACGGTGGCCGGCGAGCAGCCGACCGCAGTGATCACCGCCGAGGCCGAGCCCGCCGAGGCGGCCGCCACCGGCGAGGGCGAGACCGCCGCCAAGCCGCGCCGTCGCCGGCGCCGCCGTGGCGGCGGCTCCACCACCACGGCCGAGGCCGGCGCCACCCCCACCGACTGACTGACGCACACACCCGGCCCCCGGATCCACCAGATCCGGGGGCCACTCCCTGCCCGACCGGCCCGAGCCCCGGGCCGGTCGATCATGAAGTTGGCCGCACGACACGCCGTGCCGGGCCGACGCCAACCTCATGATCGACGCAGGGGGACGGCGAGGAGACGGAAGGAAAGGGACACGGCATGGCGGAACCGTTGGACGCGGCGCTGCGGGAGGTACGGGCGTTGCTGCTCGACCCGGCCCTGACCCGGGCCGTGGCTGCCGGCCGGCGGCGTGGGCAGCGTCCCTCGGTGGTACGCGCGGAGCTGCGCCCGGTCACCCTCAAGGCCGGGAGCCGACTACAGATCGCCACCTCCGACGGCGCCCGGCCACACACCCGCAACGTCGCCCTCGGCGCGGAGGCCGGCACGGCCGTCGACGAACTGCTCGCCGAGCCGTTCGGCAACTGGCACGTGGAAACCGCCGGCACCACCCTCCAGCTGCGCGTGACCAAGTCCGGCGAGGCGCAGGTGCACCGCGCCGCCGCCAGCCGGCCGGTCGCCGAGCCCGGCGGACACGACCGCGCGAAGGACTGGCTCCTCGACCCGGGTGATCCGCTGTTCGCCGCGATCGGCGGATCCGCGGCCAAGCGCCGACAGGTCGACGCGTTCCTCCGGGCGCTTGCCGCGACCCTCCCCGACGACCTCACCGGCCCGCTGCGCGTGGTGGACCTGGGCTGCGGAAACGCATACCTGACCTTCGCCGCCCACCGTTACCTGACCGGGCGCGGCCTCGACGTGACGCTCGTCGGCGTGGACGTACGGGAGGACCAGCGCCGCCGCAACACCGAGCTGGCCGAGCGGCTCGGCTGGGCCGACCGGGTCAGTTTCGTCGCCGGCACCATCGCCGACGCGTCCGTCGAGCCGGCCCCCGACCTAATGTTGGCCCTGCACGCCTGCGACACGGCGACTGACGAGGCGCTGGCCCGGGCGGTGCGCTGGAACGCCCGCTGGGTGCTCGCCGCCCCGTGCTGCCACCACGACCTGGCCGCCCAGCTCCGGGCCCGCCCCGCCCCCGGGCCGGACGCGCTGCTCACCCGGCAGGGCATCCTGCGGGAGCGGTTCGCCGACGTGCTCACCGACGCGCTACGGGCCGGGCTGCTCCGGCTGCACGGCTACCGCGCCGAGGTGGTGGAGTTCGTCGACTCGCAGCACACCCCGCGTAACCTGCTCATCCGCGCTCGCCGAACAGCGGGCGCGCCGACCGACGAGCACCACGCCGAATACCGCGAGCTGGTGGACCGGTGGGGCGTCACGCCCCGGTTGCAGACACTGCTCGCCGACTAACGCCGGCGCTCGCTCCGGTTGCGGTCGCTACGGTCCAGCGCCGACACCCGCTCGCCCGGGCCCCGGTTGGTGGCCCGCTCGGTGTCCTGCGGCGACGTCGGGAACGGCACCACCTTCGCCGTCTGGTCGGAGTTGCCGGCGGCGGCGAAGGCGTTCCAGGAGATGTCGACGAGCAGACGCTTCAGCTCGGCGTGCCGGGCAGCGGCGTTGCGCTGGAGCGCCAGCCGCGCGCCCAGCACCACGCCGGTGAGCGTGGTGCAGATCGCACCGGTCGCGGCGATCAGGTGCACACCCTCCGCCGGGTCCCTCTGCGCCGCGAGCACCAGCAGCCAGATCCAGAAGCCGAGTGCGAACACGCCGGCCTTGGCCACGAAGAAGAGGCTCACCGCGCCAGGGCGGTGCGGAACGGGACGGTCCGGCTCGGCCATGCTGCTCCTCTGAATTCGCTGCCGGGGAGGGGTTCGACCAGCTTAGTTGACAGTTCGCAACCGTTCATGCTTCACCGGTCCCGCCGGCGGGACCTTGCGACCGATCAGTCAGTTACTTCTTCGCGCGGGCGTACTAGGCTCGTGGCGCAGAGCCGGGCGCACCGGCGGAAGGGGACAGTTCCAGCAGGGATGGGCTCCGCAGACGTTTCGCCGCAGATGGCCTTCGCGCGTTTCGTGCGACGGGCCATCGACGACGCCCGCGAAGAGCGCGGCTGGACGGTGACCGACCTCGCCACCCACACCGGTGTCGGCCGCTCCACCGTGTTCCGCTGGCTGGCCGGCGACTGGCAGGACTATCCCGAGCTCGCCAAGGTGCGCGGCTTCTGCGCCGCCCTCGATCTGCCGGTGGCCGCCGCGTTCCGGGCGCTTGGGCTGCCCGACGCCGGCACGGCACCCCGGCGCCGGGGCACCGAGGACGGTCCGGTCGAGGCCGACGTGCGGGTGATCCTGGAACGGCTCGCCGACCCGAACGTCCCCGCCGAGGAAAAACACCACATCCGCGACCTGCTCCGCTACCTGGCCCGCCGCCCGGTCCGCCGGGCCGGCTGACGCGGGCGTTCCGGCTGGCGCAGGCGGGCCGGCTGCACCGTGTACCGCCGGGCCGGCTGGCGCGCGGGCCGGCCGGTCAGGCGATGGTCAGGGTGAACTCCGCGGTCCGCACCACGCCCGCGACCTGGAAGTCCAGGAACATCCGGTAGCGACCCGGCCCGGGCGCGGTCAGCCAGAACGTCACGGCATCGCCGTCGCGCGTCGGCTCCGGATGCACATGCAGATAGCCCAGGTCACCCTCGCGCAGCGCGACCAGGTGCCCGTACGCGCCGAGGTAAGGCTCCAGCGGCGCGGCCCCGCCACCGGCGCCGGTGACCCGGAACCGCAGCGGCGCGGCCCGCCCGACCTCGGGCGTGCCGGTGTACGCGGCGGTGAACCCGTCGACCGTGGCCGACGTGGCCGGGGCGGGCAGCGGTTGGGGCGCGTACCCGCCCGGCACGGCGAGGTCGGCGCCGAGCACGGCGGCGACCTGGCGGCCGTCGTCGGCGACCACGGTGAAGTCCGCGTACATCCGCCAGGCGCCCGGCTCGGGCGGGGTCAAGGGCACCGACCAGGTGCCGTCGGCGGCCATCGTCGGATGCAGGTGCCGGTAGCCGGTGAGGTCGCGGCGCACCACGATCACGTGCATCGGCTTGTCGTGCACGACGGCGAACCGGGTGACCGCCCGACGCCTGTCGTCGCGGACCTGGAAGCGCAGCTCACCGGTGCGGCCGGCGGTCAGCTCGCGGGCCGACGGGACGAGCGTGTAGCCGGCCGAGCTGACCGACAGGCCGGTCGCGCCGTCCCCACCGCCCTGGGTCACCGTCGCCCCGTCGTGCGAGTGGGCGCCGGTGCCGGGCGCGTGGGAGTGGTCGCCCCCGGTCGTCGCAGCGTCACCGGTCGGGACGGCGGCGGCGGGGTTCGCCGGCGGATTCAGCCGGCCCAGCCCGAAGCCGAGCAGCACGGCCAGCACCAGGCCGCCCACCACCAGGGCCAACCGCAACGTCTCCCGGTCCACCGCGACCGGTCCCGCCGCCGCGCCCCCGGAGCCGGTCGCCGCACCTTCCCCGACGCCACCGACATCCGCAACGGTGCCGTCGACGCCGGGCGGACTCGCGAGTGGCGACGACTCAGGCAACGCCGCCGGCCAGCTCGTAACCCGCCTCGTCGACGGCGGCGCGGACGGACTCCACCGGCAGCGGGGCCGCGCTGGTGACCGTGGCCGTCCCCCGGGCCAGGTCGACCCGGACCTCGTCGACGCCCGGCAGGGCGGACAGTTCCCCGGTCACCGCCCGCACGCAGTGTTCGCAGGTCATCCCGGTCACGGTGTACGTCTGGACGACGGGTCGCTGCTCGGTCATGGCCCCACGGTACCGCCGGCCGGGCCGCCCGCCGCCGACGGCCGCGCGCACGGTGGCACGGCTCGCAGGAGCACAGGTGTTAAGCGGGGGCCCCGCCTATGCAGAATGCGTTAACCGGGGCCCCCGCCTTACATGCTGGCGAGGGCGAGGGGCAGCACGTCCGGCGCGCCGGCACGGCGTAGCAGCCGCGCCACCACGCCCATCGTCCAACCGGAGTCGACCAGGTCGTCGACGAGCAGCACCGGCCCACCCAGCGCGGGCAGCGCATCGGCCACCTCGTCCGGCAGGTGGAAGGCGTCGTGCAGGGCGCGTACCCGCTGGGCGCTGTTGCCGCGCGGTCCGCCGGCCCCGGCCGGGCCGGTCGGAGTGACCAGGCCGAGCAGCGGCAGCCGGCCGACCGTGGCGATCCGCTCGGCAAGCGAACCGACGAGCAGCGGCCGGGTCCGGGAGCCGACCGCGACCACGCCGGCCGGGCGGCGGGGCCACGGGTCGTCGCCGTGCGCCCACGCCTTCAGCACCTCGACCACGGCCGCCACCACGTCGTCGGGCACCGGCCCGTCCGGCGCGTCCGGCCCGACCAGGCCCCGCAACCGCCCGCCCCACCCGAGGTCGGACAGGCGGCCCACGGCCCGCCCGGGCAGCGCCTGCTCCGCCGGGGCGATCCGGCCCTTCAGGGGTACGCCGACCGCCTCCAACCCGGTCGGCCAGAGCTTCTTCGGCGCGACCTGGACGCCGGGGCGGCCGAGGAAGGTCTGCGCGGTGGTGAGCGCCTCGGCGGACACGTCGGCGTCGAACAGCGGCCCGGCGCAGTTGTCGCACCTGCCGCAGTCCTCCGCCCCGGTGTCGTCGAGCCCTTCCCGCAGGTAGCGCATCCGGCAGCCGGAGGTGGCCGCGTACTCCCGCATGGCCCGCTGCTCGGCGGCGCGCGCCTCGGCGACGCGCCGCAGGCGGGCCTCGTCGTAGGTCCAGGGTTCTCCGGTGGCGAGCCAGCCGCCGCGTACCCGGCGGACCGCGCCGTCGACGTCGAGCACCTTGAGCATCAGTTCCAGGCGGGCCCGGCGCAGGTCGACGACCGGTTCCAGGGCCTGGGTGGAGATCGGCCGGTCGGTGTCGAGCGCGGCGAGCACGGTGCGGACCTGTTCCTCGGGCGGGAAGGCGAGCGAGGCGAAGTAACGCCAGATGGCCGCGTCCTCGACGCCGGGCAGGAGCAGCACCTCGGCCTGGTCGACGGCCCGGCCGGCGCGGCCGACCTGCTGGTAGTAGGCGATCGGCGACGGCGGCGCGCCGAGGTGCACCACGAAGCCGAGGTCGGGCTTGTCGAAGCCCATGCCGAGCGCGCTCGTGGCGACCAGCGCCTTGATCTTGTTGTCGAGCAGGTCCTGCTCGGCGGCGCGGCGGTCGGCGTCCTCGGCCTGCCCGGTGTAGGACGCCACCGACCAGCCCCGGCCGCGCAGGAAGTCGGCCGTCTCGGTGGCCGCGGCCACGGTGAGCGTGTAGACGATGCCCGAGCCGGGGAGCCGGTCCAGGTGGTCGGCGAGCCAGGCCAGGCGGTGGGCCGGGCTCGGCAGTTCGAGTACGCCGAGGCGCAGCGACTCCCGGTCGAGGGTGCCGCGCAGCACGAGCGCGTCCCCGAGTTGTTCCGCCACGTCGCGGGTGACCCGGGCGTTGGCGGTGGCCGTGGTGGCGAGCACCGGCGTGTGCTCGGGCAGGTTGGCCAGGAAGGTCCGCAACCGGCGGTAGTCGGGGCGGAAGTCGTGCCCCCAGTCGGAGACGCAGTGCGCCTCGTCCACCACCAGCAGCCCGGTGGTGGCGGCGAGTTTCGGCAGCACCCCGTCGCGGAAGTCCGGATTGTTCAGGCGTTCCGGGCTGATCAGCAGCACGTCGACGGACCCGGCGGTGATCTCGGCGGTGATCTCGTCCCACTCGTCGAGGTTTGCCGAGTTGATGGTGCGGGCACGGATGCCGGCCCGGGCGGCGGCGTCGACCTGGTTGCGCATCAACGCCAGCAGCGGCGACACGATCACGGTGGGCCCGTGCTCGCCGTGCTCCCGCAGCAGCGCGGTGGCCACGAAGTAGACGGCCGACTTGCCCCACCCGGTGCGTTGGACGCAGAGCACCCGTCGCCGGTCGACGACAAGCGCCTCGATGGCAAGCCACTGGTCCTCACGCAGCCGGGCGTGGTCCCCCGCCAGCCGCCGCAGCACCGCCTCGGCCCGTTCCCGCACAACCTCCCGATCCTGCCTCATCCGGCATTTCTACCAGGGGCCGCGCACCCGCCGCTCCCGGCGATCATGAAGTTGGCGTCACCCCGCCCGGCGTGTCGCGCCGTTAACTTCATGATCGCCGGACCAGGAGCGGGCCGGGCAGCGCAGGGGGGTCAGCGGCGGGAGGGGAGGGAGGCCAGGAGCGGGGACAGGCGGGAGCGGAGGCTGGCCAGGCCGCCGGGGAAGAAGTACACCGCCAGGATGAAGACCGTGCCCAGGACGAACAGGGGCTGGCTGAGCGGGTGGCTCAGGAACGCCGGGAGGCTGTTCACGGCGTCGCTGGTGCCGAACGCGGTCAAGCGGTGGTCCAGGTACATGTAGAGGATGCCGCCCAGCACCGGGCCCCACCGCGTGCCCGGGCCGCCGAGCACCACCATCACCAGCAGCGACAGGGTCAGCTCGGACGACGTGATGTGCGGGCTGGCGCCGCCCACGATCAGCACGTAGACCACCCCGCCGGCGCTCGCCAGGCCACCGGCCAGGGTGAACGCGACAAGCTTGAACCGGTACGGGTCGAGCCCGAGCACCCCGATCCGGCGCTCGTCGTCGCGCAGCCCGGCCAGCACCCGCCCGGTCGGCGAGCCGCTGACCCGGTGCACCACCAGCACCACGAGCGCCAGGTACGCGAGCGCCAGCCAGTAGAGGTTGACCGTGTTGGTGACGCCGACGAGCGCCGCCGGCAGCCCGGACACGTCGAGCGGCAGCCCTTCCTCGCCGCCGGTCAACCCGCCGAAGTCGCGGGCCACCAGGATCGCCCCGACCTGCGCGAAGGCCAGCGTCACCATGGCGAACGCGATGCCCACGGTGCGCAGCGCCACCGCGCCGAGGAGCGCGGCGAGGGTGGTGCCGCCGACCACGGTCAGCACGCCGGCCTGCCACAGCGGCAGCCCGGCCTTGGTGACGAGCACGTCGGTGCCGTAGACGCCGGCAGCGAAGTAGAGCGCGTGCCCGAAGGAGAGCATGCCGGTGCGCCCGAACAGCAGGTCGTAGCCGGCCGCGAGACCGCCGAAGACCAGGCAGATGGCGAGCAGTTGCAGCGTGCCGGGCGAGTTCAGCGGCCCCTCGAAGATGCCGGGCAGGCTCAGCGTGGAGTAGGGCAGGACCGCCGCCACCACCAGGGCCACGAGCGGCAGGTACGGACGCACCCGGTGCCACCGGGCGGGCCGGGGCGCGAGTTCGTCGGGCACCCGCGCCGGGGGCGCGTCGACCACCGAGTTGGTCATGCGTGAGCCACCTTTCCGGCCAGGCCCTGCGGACGCAGCAGCAGCACCACGGCGAGTAGGCCGACCACGCAGAGGTCACCCAGGCCGGACGTGCCGTAGTAGTTGACGAACTGTTGCAGCAGCCCCACCGCGACCGCCGCGTACGCGGACCCGACCACCGAGCCCATCCCGCCGATCACCACCACGATGAAGGCGAAGATCAGCAGCGAGCCGCCCTGGCCGGGCGAGACGGTGCCGAAGTAGACGCCGCCGAGCGCGCCGGCAAGCGCGGCGGCGGCCCCGCCGATCGCGAAGACCAGGGTGAACGCCTTGCGCACGTCGATGCCGAGCGCGGTCACCATCTCCCGGTTCTCCACCCCGGCCCGGATGATCAGGCCGTAGCGGGTCCAGCGCAGGAACGCCAGCAGCGCGCCGAGCACCACCACGGCGGCGACGATCAGCAGCAGCCCGGCGTTGGGCACCTGCGCGCCGAGCACCGAGGTCACCTGCCGGCTCCAGTCGGGGCGCGGGAACGTACGCGGGTCCGCGCCCCAGGTGGCCTGGAGCAGCGCCACGCCGGCAAGCGACAGGCCGACTGTGACAAGCACCTGTTCGATGGTGCGGGAGTAGAGCGGCCGGATCAGCACCAGCTCGACGAGCACCGCGACGAGCGACCCGGCAAGCACCCCGAAGAGCACCGCCACCACGAAGCCGAACCCGTCCGGCCCGGCGCCCGGCAGGTTGCCCGCCGCCCACCAGGTCGCGTACGCGCCGACGCCGAGGAACAGCCCGTGCGCGAAGTTGAGCACGTCGGCGAGGCCGAAGACCAGGGACAGGCCGGAGGCGACGAGGAAGTAGAGCGCCGCCAGGCCGAGCCCGGTCAGCGTCAACAGGACCACCGTGTTCACGCGTGTACCTCCCCGGAACCGGCGCCCACACCCAGCAGCGACTTGGTGAGCGCGGTCTCCAGCAGCAGTTCCCGGGCGTCACCGGTCCAGGCGACCTTCCCGGTGGAGAGCACCACCGCGTCGGACGCCAGCCGCCGCACCACCGCAAGGTTCTGCTCGACCAGCAGCACCGGCACGGACTCCGCGACCCGTTCCAGCACCTCGGCCACCTCGGTCACCACCTTCGGCGCCAACCCCTTGGTCGGCTCGTCGACGAGCAGCAGCCGGTTGTCGTTGAGGAGCACCCGGCCGATCGCGAGCATCTGCTGCTGCCCGCCGGAGAGCGAACCGGCCCGTTGCCGTCCGCGCCGGTCCAGCTCCGGGAAGAGCGCGAAAACCTTGTCGTACGCCGGGGTGGTGCCCCGCCGTTCGGCGAGTCGCAGGTTCTCCGCGACGGTGAGCCCGGCGAAGACGCACCTGTCCTCCGGCACGTAGCCGAGGCCGTCGCGGACCAGCCGGTGGGTGGGGCGGGTCAGCAGGCTCCGCGCGCCCATCCGCACGGTGCCGCGTACCTCGCCGCCCCGGGGGGTCAGCCCGACGATCGCGCGCAGCGTGGTGGTCTTGCCGACGCCGTTGCGCCCGAGCAGCACGGTGACGCCGGTCGGTGCCACCTCGAACGACACGCCCTGGAGGATGTGCAGCCCGGCGATCCGCACGGACAGGTCCTCGACGCTGAGAACGGGTTCACTCACAGTGCCGCCCGTCGTTCGCGACTGCGGGGCTCGCAAACCCGGCTCACTCCTCGCGCTCACAGTGACTCCCCCAGGTACGCCTCCTGCACGGTGGCGTTCGCCATCACCGTTTCCGGGGTGTCGCAGGCCAGCAGCGCGCCGTGGTGCATCACGGCGATCCGGTCGGCCAGTTCCAGGATCACGTCCATGTGGTGTTCCACCATGAGCACCGCCCGCCCGCTGTCCCCGGTCAGCGACTTGATCACGCGGACCAGCTCCGGCACGTCCTCGGCGCTCACCCCGGCCATCGGCTCGTCCAGCAGCATCACCCGGGGTTCCCCGGCGAGCAGCAGGGCGATCTCCAGCTTGCGTTTCTCGCCGTGGGCGAGCGTGCCGGCCAACGCCGTACCCCGGTGGTGCAGGCCGACCCGGTCGAGCGCCGCGTCGGCGGCGGCGGCCACCTCCCGGTCGGCCGCCGCCCGCCGCCACAGCTTCAGCGAGCCACCCCGGTGCGCCTGTACGGCGAGCCGGACGTTCTCCCGCACCGTCAGCGAGCCGAAGACGGAGGACGCCTGGAAGGTACGCCCCAGGCCGAGCCGGGCCCGCCGGTGCACCGGGAGCGTGGTGACGTCCGCCCCGTCCAGCACGACCCTGCCCTCGGTGGGCCGGCGCAGGCCGGTGATCAGGTTGAACAGCGAGGTCTTGCCGGCGCCGTTGGGCCCGATCACGCCGAGGAACTCCCCCGGCGCCAGGTCGAGGTAGACGGAGTCGACGATGGCGACCTCACCGATCCGCCAGGTCAGACCGCGGGTGGCGAGCACTTTCTCAGCCCTTCATCTGCGCGACCGGCGGCGCGCTCTCGTCGCCGGTCAGGGTCTTCTGCGCGGTGGCCGTGAACGCGGTGCCGCTGCCGGTGAGCTTGGCCTGGTACATCGGCTGGAGCAGCGCGTGGTCCTCGGCGCGGATCTTCATGGCGCCCTTGACGCCCTCGAACTCCCAGCCCTCAAGCGCGGTGACCATCTTCTCCACGTCGTCGCCGCCCTCCTGCACCGCGCGGACGATCATCTGCGCGGCGGCGAACCCGTCCGGGTGGAACAGGTCGAGCGTGCCGCCGGGGATCTTCGCCTTGGCGGCCTTGGCGGCCTCGGTGTCGCTTGCCCCGTCGAAGTAGTGCGACAGGAACGAGATCTTGTTGCCGGCCGCGCCGAACGTCGGCCAGGACGCGCGGATGTCCAGGCCGGTGACGACCGTGGTGGAGGCGAGCACGCCCTGCTGGTCGAGCGTCTGCCACATCGCGCCGGCGGTGGTGCCGGCCCAGGCGACGAAGAGCAGATCCGGCTTGGCGCCCTTGATCTGGCTGGCGAACGGCGTGAACTCGGTGGCGCTCGCCGGCGCGCGTACGCTGCTCACGGTCGCGCCGGCGCCGCCGATGACGGCCTTGACGGCGGCCTCGTTCGCGTCGCCGAACGCGCCGTCCTGGGCGAAGACGACGACCTTCTTGCCCGTCGCGTCGCCGATGAACGACCGAGCGGTCACCACGTCCTGCCAGGACTGCCGCCCGGACCGGAAGGTGTACTTGTTCGCGCCGGTCACCCCGTCCGTGGCGGCCGGGCCGGAGATGAACAGCACCTTGTTCTGCGCGGCGATCGGGGCCACCTGGAGCGCCACCCCGGAGGAGGTGGACCCGGCGATGATCTTCGTACCCTTGCCGATCAGGTCCTTGGCGGCGGACACGGCCTTGGCCGGGTCGCCCGCGTCGTCGGCCTCGGTCACCTCGATCGTGCGGTCACCGACCTTGCCGGTGCCCTTGGTGGCGAAGTCCAGGCCGGCTTTGAACCCTTCGATGTACTGCTTGCCGTAGCTGGCCAGCGGCCCGGACTGGGAGTAGACCAGGCCGACCTTGACCGGCGCGGCGTCGCCGCCGCCGGAGGCGGTGTCCTGCGGGCTGCCACACGCCGTGGCAGCAAGCGTGGCCGCCATCATCGTGGCGGCGGAAAGGAACACCCGTCGCGTGTGCCGGATCGTCATTGCGACTCCAGGTGAGGACAGGAGGATTGTCAGTTGTCGGCTCACGCTAGAAGTGACGTCACCCACGGGCTATGTGGTCGGCGCACACAAGTCTCCGGGGCCGGATGGCCGCGCGTTACAACCCCGGACACCACCTCGTAACCGCGCCGACCCGGGATGGCCCCGCCCACCACGCGGGGCGCGGCCGGAATGTCGGGCCCGCCCATTCACCGCCGGCCACACTCCCCGTCGTGGTCGGCAGCACGCGGGCAGCGCCGACCCCCGTCGAGCACCCGGTCACACCAGACCCAGTGGCGTACGGACTGCTCGTCCTCCCGCGACACGGTCGTCCCGGCGCGCTCCACGTCGGCCAGGAAACCGAGCGCCCGGCAGATGGCCCGCGCGAAGCCCCGGGCGCCGTCGAGGTCGGCCGCGAGCACCGGCAGGTGTACGACGAACCGCTCCCGGCTCACCGGTACGCCCCCGACGCGAGCCAGCGCTTGAGCGCCCGCTTGCGAAGCCGCCGCTCGCGGATCTGCCCGACGCTGAGCGGCCGGCACGACTCCGAGTGATGCCAGCCCTCGTCCGGAAGCCGACGCCCGCGCCTTCGCCGCGCGGGTGGGAACAGGTTGCGCACGGGTTCTCCTCCCAGCCGTTGGAGGCGACCCGCCCACGGATGGGGGACGCGGGCGGGTCGCCGGCACCGAGACCGCAGCCCGTTCGGCGGTACGGCCCCGGAGCCCAATCCGGGCCCGACTCCCGAGGTTTGCCGAACCAACCGGAGCCGGACGCGGTCAGCCTACCCAAAATATTTGTGTAGGTCGAGCATGAGGCTCGTGCGTTCAACTTGTTGCAGTTGCTGGTGTAGGCCCGGCATGATCGGAGGTGCCGAACCAACCGGAGTCCTCACCATGCCCACAGCCGAAGCCCCATACCGCCACATCGCCAACGAACTCGCCGCGAAGATCAGGAGCGGCGAGTTGAAGCCCGGCGACAAGCTGCCCTCGACGCGCGAGCTTGCCGAAAGTTACGGCGTCCACATGAACACCGCCTCGCGCGCTCTGTCTCTGCTGCACGATCGCGAGCTGATCACCGGCCAGCCCGGTCGCGGCACCTACGTCGCCCAGCCACCGGGACAGTAGCCTCGCGCCTCCTAGCAACTTGATGGCGTAGACGACTCACGCCCGGACCCGCCAAGCAGGTCACGCCGGGGCCCACAGGTCCGTGGTCACCATGGCGAGCGGTGGCAGCGAACGCCACGCGCCGCCGCGCGCTCGGCGGTGGACCCCGACGCGGTCCACGGCGGTCACGGTGAGGGCGGCCGAGTTCGACGGCGCGATCCAAGCCACCCCTAGCGTTCCACCCGTCGACGGAGCGAGCCACGACTGGAACGCCACGGGTGTCTGCGGGCCGGTGGCCCACGCACAGGCCGATCCATTTTCGCCATCAAGTTGCTAGGCGCCGCACGGGCACTCCCCTTCGCCCGCCTTTAGAGCTGACAGCGGCAAACGACTCGTGCTCCCGGTCCTCGTGGCCTGACGCGGCCAGCGGCCAGCGGCCAGCGGCCAGCGGCCAGCGGCCAGCGGAACGCTTGAGTCCAAAGGCAGCAGGCGAGGAGCCTCTCCCGGGATGAGACAAGCGGCAGTCCCGAGCGCCAACAGCCGACGTGGGCCGGCCGGAGGCCCCCAGAGCGGCCCACACCACGAGCCGGACGTGCGTCGGGGCACCCGCATCGTGCGGGCACCCCGACAAGCCAAGAAGCCGACGAGCCGACAGGCGGAAATCAGCGGCCGGCGCGGGCGGCGACGGCGGTGTCGGGCTGGTCGGCGAACGCGCCGTCCAGGCCCAGGTCGAAGAAGAGTTCGTACTCGGCGGTGATGTCGCCGCGCGCGTTCGGGTCGGCGCCGAGCCGGAAGTCCAGCGGCAGGAACTGGTTCTCGGCGCGGAACGTCCAGGCGTGCACCACCAGGCTGAGCCGGTGCGCGTCCCGGATCACCGAGGTCGGCGTGAGCAGCCGGCCGGCGCTGTCGCGGGGCACGATCAGGTTCTTGTTCAGGCCGACTCCGTCGGCGTACCGGGACACCCAGGCCAGGCCGGCGGTGGTGGCCAGATCGGCGTAGGTCCGGCGGTCACCGGCCGCGGTGAAGTCGTAGGGCGCGCCGGTGGCGTCCATGAGCTGGACCAGCCGCACGTCGGTCAGCTTGTCGAGCTTGCGCAGGTTGGCCGTCTCGAAGCTCTGGATGAAGACCGGGTCGTCGCGGTGGGTCAGCCGGTTGCGGCGGAGCACCGTGACCAGCGGCTCCTCCAGCGGGCGCCCGATCGAGGCGAAGTAGGTCGGGTGCTTCGTCTCCGGGTAGACGCCGATGGTCCGGCCGCGCGCCTTCGACTCGGCCCGGGCCAGGTCGATGACCTCCTGCAGGGTGGGGATCTCCAGCTTGCCGTCGAACGCGGTGTTGGTCACCCGCACCTGCGGCAGCCGCTCCTTGGCGCGCAGCGTCTTCAGCTCGGCAAGCGTGAAGTCCTCGGTGAACCAGCCGGTGACCGCCACCCCGTCGATGGTCTTCGTCGCCCTGCGGGCGGCGAACTCGGGGTGTGCCGCCACGTCCGTCGTACCGGAGATCTCGTTCTCGTGCCGGGCGACCAGGACGCCGTCCTTCGTCGAGACCAGGTCCGGCTCGATGAAGTCGGCGCCCTGCCGGATGGCCAGCCGGTAGGACTCCAGGGTGTGCTCCGGCCGGTAGCCGCTCGCGCCGCGGTGGCCGATCACGATCGGTCGCTGGGCCGCGCGGGGTCGCTCGGCGCGGGGATCCGGGCCGGCCTGGGCAGCCACGGCCGGCGCCACCAGGGCCGCCGCCGCGAGCAGCGCGCCGGCCACGCCGAGGGCGGAAAGGGTACGTCGCAACGCCGTCTCCTGTCGGCGATGGGTACGCACAGCAGACCCGGCGTGGTTGGCGTGCAGTTGGTCGGTTCCTGACCTGCCGGTGAATCTCCGGACGGAAGATGACGTGGTGCGCCGTCTGCTCCGGAAGCCGGTACGGCTGGTGCCGCTCGGGTTCCTGGCGGTGATCCTGATCGGCACCGGCGTGCTCATGCTGCCCTGGGCCGACCACGCGCACCGGTGGACCCCGTTCTCGACCGCGCTGTTCACCGCCACGTCGGCGGTCTCGGTCACCGGCATGACGATGGTCGACACGCCGACCTACTGGAACAACTTCGGGCTCGTGACGATCATGGTGCTGACCCAACTCGGCGGCCTCGGCATCCTGACCGGCGCGTCGCTGGTGATCCTGGCGGTCT
Organism: Micromonospora sp. WMMD1128; assembly: GCF_027497235.1. Taxonomy (NCBI): domain Bacteria; kingdom Bacillati; phylum Actinomycetota; class Actinomycetes; order Micromonosporales; family Micromonosporaceae; genus Micromonospora; species Micromonospora sp. WMMD1128. The sequence continues at coordinate 384,514 of NZ_CP114902.1, read as the reverse complement.
CCCGACAGCTCGGCCTGCGTAACCGGCTGCTCGTGCAGGCCGAGAGCGCCGAGTTCGGTCTCGGTGACGTGCGCCGGCTGCTGCTCCGGATCGCGGCCACCGTCTTCGTCACCGAAGCCGTGATGACCGCCGTGCTCAGCGCGCGCTTCTGGTTCGCCTACGACTATCCGCCGGGGCACGCGCTGTGGTTCGCCGTGTTCCACTCGGTCCAGGCGTTCAACAACAACGGCTTCACCCTCTACTCCGACGGGCTGGTCGCCTTCTCCCGGGACCCGTGGGTGACGCTGTCACTCAGCTTCGGCTCGATCATCGGCGGGCTCGGCTTCCCGGCGTTGTTCGAGGCGACGCGGGAGTGGCGGCGGCCGGCACGCTGGGCGGTGGCTACCAAGCTCACCGTCTGGGGCAGCGTGGTGCTCACCGCGTTCGGTTTCGGCTACCTGCTGCTGGCCGAGTGGACCAACCCGGGCACGATCGGCACCTACGACGCGCCGGGCAAGGTGCTGGCCGCGTTCGGTCAGATCGCGTTGAGCCGGACCGCCGGCTTCGACGTGATCAACGTCGACCGGCTCGCCGAGGAGAGCTACCCGATGTTGATCGGCCTGATGTTCATCGGCGGCGGCAGCGCCAGCACCGCCGGCGGCATCAAGGTCTCCACGTTCTTCCTGCTCGGCTTCGCGATCTGGGCGGAGTTGCGCGGCGAGCCGGACACCACGGTCGGGCGCCGCCGGGTGTCGCCGGCCAGCCAGCGGCAGGCGCTGACGGTCGCCCTGCTCAGCGTGGCGCTCGTGGCCGCCGGCACGGTCGGGTTGATCGTGTTCACCTCGCACGTGCGCTTCTACGCCGCGCTGTTCGAGGTCACCTCCGCGTTCAGCACCACCGGGCTCACCGTCGGACTCAGCCGGGAGCTGCCACCGCACGGCCAGTACGTGCTGACCGCGCTCATGTACATCGGTCGGGTCGGCCCGCTCACCCTCGGATCGGCGCTCGCGTTGAACACCAGGCGACGTTTGTACCGCTATCCAGAGGAGCAACCCATTGTCGGCTAGACACTCGGACGACACCGGCGTCATCGTGATCGGCCTGGGTCGGTTCGGCTACCACCTCGCCCGGGCGCTGACCCGCCTCGGCCACGACGTACTCGCCGTCGACCGCGACGCGCCCCGGGTCCAACGGTGGGCCGCCGAGCTGGACCGGGTGGTGCAGGCCGACGCCACCGAGGAGACGGCGCTGCGCCAGCTCGGCGTGGCGGACTTCCCGCGGGTGGTGGTGGCCATCGGCGCCTCGGTCGAGGCGAGCGTGCTCACCGTGCTGGCCCTGACCGAGCTGGGCATCCCGCAGATCTGGGCGCGTGCCACCTCGGAGAAGCACGCCAAGATCCTGCACTCGGTCGGCGCGCACCACGTCGTCTTCCCGGAGGCGGAGACCGGCGAACGGGTCGCGCACCTGATCATCAGCCGGATGCTCGACTTCATCGAGTTCGGCGACGACTTCGCGATCGCCAAGGTGCGAGTGCCCCCGCCGCTGGTGGGGCGCAGGCTACGTGAGGTCGCCCCGCGGGACCGGTACGGGGTGATGGTGGTCGGCGCGAAGCTGCCCGGCGAGCCGTTCCGCTACACCGATCCGGACACCGTCCTGACGCCGGACAGCGTGCTCATCGTGGAGGGCAGCATCAACCAGGTGCAGCGCTTCGCGGAGCTGACCTGACCGTCAGCCCTTCGGCCCCTTGGGCCCCTTCGGTCCCTTGCCCTTGCCGGGCCCACCCCCCTCCGGCTGTTCGCCTAGCCTTTTCCCTTGCCGCTCTCCTTGCCCTTGGCCTTGGGTGGCTTCGGCGGCTTGGCCTTCGGCGCCGGCTTCGGTTTCGCCTTCGCCGGCCCGCTCTTGGCCACGGTCTTCGTGGTCTTCGTGGCCGGCTTGGCCGGGGCCTTCGTCTTCGGCGCGGTGGTGACCGGAACCGAACCGGCGATGCCCGACACCTGCACCCCGCACGGGTGGCCGCCGAGCGTGAACGCCACCGGCAGCGTGTTGCTCCCGGTGTAGCGCCCGGCCAGCGTCAGCTTCGTCGACGCGCCCGGTGCCAGTGCCGGCGCGGACGTCGGCGCCGCGACCGACACCGTCCGCCCCACCTGGCGTACCGCGGGTTGGGCGGTGGTCACCGCCTGCTTGCCGGGGAAGCTGAAGCTCATGGTCCAGTCGCGCAGCTCCCGGGCGCCGGTGTTGGTGAGTGTCAGCTCGGCGGAGAAGTCCTTGCCGGTGTCGCGGCGCAACGAGTAGTCGACCGCGCAGGGCACCGGCTCGGGCAGGCCCATCCGTGCCTCGGTCGGTTCCACCCCGCCGCTGGCCGGGCTCTTCGACGTCAGACCCCACATCGTGGCGGTGACCGCGATCAACCCGGCGGCGGCCACCCCGGCCTCCACCCTGCGCCGCCGGGCCGCCGAACGTCGGGTCCGGGTGCGGATCGACGAGTACGGCAGCGCGTCGGTCGCCGCCGACCAGGGCAGGATCGTGGTGTTCGCGTTCTCGGCCAGCACCGGGTCGACGGGGCCGAACGCCGGGGACACCGGCACGATCGACGCGATCCCGACCGCCTCGGCGAGCGTACGGGCCACCTCGGCGGTGACCGGCCGGTCCTCGGGGCGCTTGGCCAGGCAACGGTGGACCAGGTCGGCGACCGGCGCCGGAAGCCCCGGCACCGGGGGCATCGGGTCGGGGTCGCGGTACATGTGGGCGCGCAGCATCTCGGTGGTGGTGCTGGCCTGCCACGGCAGCCGCCCGGTGAGCATCCGGTAGAGCAGCAGGCCGACCGCGTAGACGTCGGTGGCCGGCGAGACGTGGCCGTTGTCCAGCCGCTCCGGCGCGAGGTAGGCGGGCGTGCCGAGCAACGCGCCGTCCGGCCCCTTGTCGCTCTCCCCGACGAGCGCCGAGATGCCGAAGTCGACGACCTTCACCCCGTTGGGGGTGAGCATGACGTTGCCGGGGGTGACGTCGCGGTGCACCACGCCCCGGGCGTGCGCGGTGGCGAGCGCCGAGGCGACCTCCGCGCCGATGGTCAGCGCCTCCCGCCAGGGAAGCTGCCCGTCCCGGCCGAGCCGGCCGCTGAGCGGGCCGCCGTCGACAAGCTCCATGACCACGTACGGCACGGTCAGCCCGACCTGGACGGACTCGCCGTAGTCGTACACGTTGGTGATGTTGGGGTGGCAGAGCCGCGCGGCGGCCTGCGCCTCGACGCGGATCCGGTGCCGGAACGCCTTGTCGCTGGCGAGCCGCGAGGCGAGCACCTTGACCGCCACCTGCCGGCCGAGCACCTCGTCGTAGCCGCGCCAGACCACCGACATGCCACCGGCGCCCAACTGCTCGACCAGCCGGTACCGCTCACCGAGCAGTTGCACGCCGTTCCTGACCGCTCCGCCCATGGTCGGTGCAGTTGCCCGAAGCCGACCCCGCTACACCTGTGCGGTCGGAATCGGTCAGGAATGTCACCCGTTCAGGCGGTCGCGAGGAGCTGGTCCACCGGCGCGTAGTCGTCCGTGAGCACCCGCGCGTCCCCCACCCAGTCGGCCGTGCGCGCCTCGTCGAGCAGCTCGGCCGGCTCGGGGAGCCGCTTCAGGCCGGGCGGGATCCCCGCCAGCGGCAGCGGCACGTCCGAGGCGACGATCACGAAGTTCGCGCCGTGCTGCCCGGCGATCGCGCCCGGCGGGGCGATCAGCGCGACGTGCGCGAACACGGCCGAGACGGTGGCCAGTTCGGCCCGGATGAACCGGTCCGGCGGATAGTCGATGACGTTCTGCACGTAGATCCCGTCCGGGCGGAGCACCCGGCGGATGTCGGCGGCCATCTCCCGGGTGGCCAGGTGCCAGGGCACCACCAGGTGACCGAACGCGTCGCCGACGACGAAGTCGCGGCTGTCGGTCGGCTCGCCGCCGAGCAGCACCCGCGCGTCGCCCACCCGGGCGCGCAGCTTCGGCCCGGTGCGCAGGCCCATTTCCCGCCGGTCCAGCTCGACCAGGCCGCCGTCGACCTCGAAGACCAGGTTGTCGCTGCCGGGCCGGGTCGCGGCCAGGTAGTTGGGCACGGTGAATCCGCCGCCGCCCAGGTGCAGCGCGTCCATCGGCTGCCCGGCCGGCCGCGCCAGGTCCGCGACCAGGCCGACCCACTGGGCGTACGAGTATTTCAGGTGGGTCGGGTCGGCCAGGTCGACGTACGAGTGCTCGGCCGAGTTGAGGTAGAGCGTGCGCCCCTCCGGCAACGCCGGGTCCGCCTCGACCCGGGCGCAGTGGTAGGCGGTCTCCACGTCGCACGGGTTCGGCGCGGCGGCGGTGAGCCCGGCGGCGGCGAGGCCGAGCAGCGCCAGCGCCGCCTTGGCCCGGCCCGGCGTCGACAGCCCGCTCCCCGAGCGCCGCCGCAGCCAGAACCCCAGCGCCAGCCCGGTGACGCCGAGCACCCCGGCGAGCGCCAGCACGATCACCGAGCTGGGCAGCGCGGCGACCAGGATGAAGCCGGTGCCCAGCGTGGCGGTGATGCCGCCGAGCGTGCCGATGCTGGACAGCTTGCCGACCACCTGGCCGGTGCGGCGCAGGTCGGCGAGTTGGAGCTTCACCACGAGCGGGGTGATCCCGGCCAGCAGCGCCGCCGGCAGCAGCACGGTGAGCGCGGTCAGCAGCAGCACCGCGCTGGCCGCGCCGCCGCGCAACGCCTCACCGGCGTACCTGACGATGGGCAGGGTGACCGCGGTGGCGATGCCGGCCAGCACCAGGGCCGGGGCGAGCAGGGTACGCGGGTCCCGCCGGTCGGCGAGCCACCCGCCCATCCACGCCCCGTACGCGATGGCGGCGAGCGCCATGCCGATGACCGAGCTGGTCACCTGGAGGGTCACCCCGACGTACGGGCCGACCAGGCGCAGCGAGACGGTCTCCAGCACCAGCACCGCCCCGCTGGAGAGGAAGACCAGGAAGGCGGCCAGCCCGTTCGGCAGGGCGTGCGGCGCGGCCGGCGCCGTGGTTGCCGGTTTCGTGACGATGTCGGACGATGTGCTGCTCACCGTCGCGAGGGTACGCGGCGTTCCTGACCGTTCGGGTCAGTACATCGAGATGTGAACATGGTTTGTGTGGTCGGCGGCCGGGCTGCCGCCCCCGCTGTACGCCCGCCAGCCGGTGTTCGGCATCCAGATCTGCCGGTACCAGATCACGTACATGATGCCCAGCTTGCTGGCGTTGTTCTTCGCCCAGTTGGCGAGGCTGTCCCCGTACGACTTGTCGCCGCCGGTGGCCGAGCGGTCCTCGAAGCCGCCGGTGGCGGCGGCGAAGTCGCAGGCCCGGCCCTTGGGGTGCTCACCGCCTCCGCCGCTGCGGTGACAGGAGGCGTAGCGCTTGTAACCCGCCGCCTTGGCCTGCTGGAGCATGTGCAGCGTGCGCGGGGTGATGCAGCCGCTGGCCGGCGTCGGGTCGTCCACCGAGCAGGACTCCGACGGCCACGAGCCGTCCGAGTTACGTGGCGCGGGCTTGGCCGAGGAGGAGCCGCCGCTGAAGCCGGAGCCGGCCCCGGAGCTGACCTTGGCCAGCGCCACCTCGGCGTCCTTCTTCTTCCGGGCCAGCACGGCGAGCTGCTTCTGCTGCTCCCGCACCTCGACGTCGATGGCCAGCTTCGACTCGACCGCCTGCGCCTTCGCCTCGGCCAGGTCACCGAGCCGCTTGCTGTCCCGCTGGGCCATCATGTCCAGCTCGGCCGCGCGGTGGAGGAAGTCGTCCGGGCCGGAGCTGGCGAGCAGCATCGACACCGGGGTCAGCCGGCCCTGCCGGTAGGACTGCACGGCCACCTCGCCGGCCTGGGCGGTCAGCCCGACCAGGCGTACCTCGATGTCCCTGAGCTGGGTCGCCAGCGCGGCCTGGCGGCGCTTGGAGTTGTCCAGCTTGTTCTTCGCCTCGATGTGGCCCTTCGCCGCGGCCTCCAGCGCCGCCCGGAGCTGCTTGCTGCCGCCCTCGTCGCCGGCGTTCGGGCTGGGCGCGGCGGCGGCCGGGCCGCCGACGGCGAGGCCGGCGCCGAGCAGCACGGCCGTCGCGGTGAGCAGCGTCAGCAGCGACCGGCGGACGCGCCGGCCGGTGAGCCAGGTCCTGGGCACGTGATGGTCCTTCCGTCAACCGCCGGTCACGATACCGGACCACGTGCGTCGCGCCAGATTCGTGACCTCCGATGGCGGATAGTGTCGACGCAGCGTGTCGCCACCGTGGCGCAGCGCCGCTCAGTGCGCCAGCAGCGCCCCGTACACCTCGTCCCAGATCTCCGCGCTGGCCGCGACCAGCAGGCCCCGCCCCTCGTCGGCCGGGTGGTAGTCGGTGCCGTCGAACCGGCGGGCCACCCCGCCGGCCTCCCGGACCAGCAGCGTGCCGGGGGTGTGGTCCCACGGCAGCGTGCGCCAGAACAGCACGAACTGCTGCGCGCCGGTGAGCATGTCCAGGTATTCCCGGCCGGCGCAGTGCTGGCCGGGCAGCAGCTCACCGATCCGGCGGCCACCGGCCTCGACGTCGCGGCGGAACTCCTGGGGCAGGAACGTCGTCATCGCGGTGCCGCGCATCGCACCCGCCGCCGGCGCCGGCCCGTCGGTCCGCACCGGCGTGTCGCCGAGCCGGGTTCCCGCGCCGAGCCGCCCGGCCGCCATCGTGCCGTCCAGCGGGTCGTAGACCCAGGAGGCCACCGGCACGCCGTCGGTGAGCAGCGCGGCCATCAAGGCGAAGGGCCGCCGGCCGGCGGCGAAGTTGGACGTGCCGTCGACCGGGTCGACCAACCACACGTCACCGCTGCGGTGCAGGTGCCGGAGCAGGTCCGGATCCTCGGCGACGGCCTCCTCGCCGACCACCACCGAGCCGGGGCGCAACCGCCGCAACCCTTCGGAGATCACCTTTTCGGCCTCGCGGTCGGCGACGGTCACCACCTCGCCGGGCGCCTTCTCGGAGATGTCGGACGGGTCCAGCCGGCGGAACATCGGCACGACCACCTCGGCCGCCGCCTCCCGGAGCAGCGCGGCGACGTCGTCCAGCAGCGCGTCAGCCACGCGGCGGCAGCTTGACCACGCTGACGAAGAACTCGTCGATCTGGCGGACCACCGAGATGAAACGCTCGAAGTCCACCGGCTTGGTCACGTAGGCGTTGGCGTGGAGCTGGTAGCTGCGCAGGATGTCCTCGTCGGCCTGCGAGGTGGTGAGCACCACGACCGGGATCCGGCGTAGCTGCTCGTCCTGCTTGATCTCCTCCAGCACCTCCCGGCCGTCCCGGCGGGGCAGGTTCAGGTCGAGCAGGATCAGGTCGGGCGCCACCGCGTCCGCGTACGGTCCCTCGCGACGCAGGTAGGCAAGCGCCTCGGCGCCGTCGGAGACGACAGTCAGGCGGTTGCGGAGCTTGTGCTCCTCGAACGCCTCCTGGGTCATCAGCACGTCACCCGGATCGTCCTCGACGAGCAGGACCTCGATCGGGCTCTTGCCGTCCGCGGGCGCGGTCATCCCACCGTCTCCTTCATGTCACCGTTTGTATCCTGTCGGTCCGCCCCCGCGGGCGGCTCTGCCCCGGCCGCCCCGTCCGGCTGACCCTCGGCGTCCACCGGCTCCGCGCTCTCCGCGCTCTCCGCCTCGTCGGCGGCCTTCGCCGCCTCGATGTCGGCCGCCAGCGCGGGCAGCGTGAACCGGATGGTGGTGCCCTCCCCCGCGTCGGTGTCCACCCAGACCCGGCCGCCGTGGTATTCCACGATCTTCTTGACGATCGCCAGCCCGATGCCGGTGCCCGGGTACGCGTCCTTGGAGTGCAGCCGCTGGAAGATCACGAAGATCTTGTCGGCGAACTCCGGCTCGATCCCGATGCCGTTGTCCCGGCAGCTGATCTCCCACTCGCCGTCGACCAGCCGGGCCGACACGTGCACCTTCGGCGGCACGTCGGGGCGGCGGAACTTCACCGAGTTGCTGACCAGATTGGCCAGCAGGTTGGTCAGCAGCGGCTCCTCACCACTGATCGTCGGCATCCGGTCCCAGGTCAGCTCCGCGTCCGCGTACTGCCGCGCCGCCTCGGTCTGCCCGGCCACGTCACCCATCACCTTGTTCAGGTCGACCTCGGTGAAGCCGGTGGTGAGCCGGCCGATCCGGGAGAACGCCAACAGGTCGTTGATGAGCCGCTGCATCCGCTGCGCGCCATCCACCGCGAACGCGATGTACTGGTCCGCCCGCTCGTCGAGCTGCCCGGCGTAGCGCCGCTGGAGGAGCTGGCAGAAGCTGGCCACCTTGCGCAGCGGCTCCTGGAGGTCGTGCGAGGCCACGTACGCGAACTGCTCCAGGTCGCGGTTGGAGCGGGTCAACTCCTCGGCCTGCTTCTGAAGCTGGTCGTTGACCCACTCGATCCGTTCCCGGGCCTGGCGTACCTCGTCCAGGTCCTGGGCGATCTTCTGCCGCATCTGGTCGATGTCGTCGGCGAGCTGGCGGAACTCCGGCGGGCCGGAGCCGGCGATGCGGTGCTGGTAGTCGCCGTCGGCGACCTCCCGCACCTGGCCGACCAGGGCGGCCAGCGGGCGGACCAGGATCCGGTCGAGCGACAGCAGCATCACCGCGCCGGCCACCGCCACCACCAGCGCCGCGACGACCAGCAGCACGACGAGCGCGTTGCTCGTGGCGTTGACCCGGTCGGCGGTCTGCTTCCGGACGGCCAGGATCTCGTCCTGGAGCGTGGTCACCGACGCCCGGATGCCGTCGAACTGCCGCCGGGTCTGGTCGGTGATCAACGCCCGACCGGCCGCCGGGCCGCCGCGCTCGGTGGTCGCTATCACCGGCTCGGCCACCTGGGTCCGCCACTGCTCGGCCTGCCCCTCGATGACGGCCAGCTCACGGCGCACACCCGGGTAGTCGGCGGAGAGCCCGCGGATCGAGGCGACCAGGCCCTGCTCGCGCCGCAGGCCCTCCTGATAGGGCGCCAGGTCGCTGCGGTCACCGTTCACCGCGTACCCGCGCACCGCGGTCTCCTGGTCCAGCAGCGCGCTCATCAACTCCTGCGCCTGGACCCGCAGCGGACCGGTCCTGAGCAGCACCGCGTCGATGTTCTGCCGGTTCTTCGCCGCGACCGTCGCCTCCGCGGCGGCCAGCCCGAGCAGCAGCACCAGGACCACGCCGAGCAGCGCGACCACCCGCCGCCGCAGGGTCCACCCCTGCTGGTACGCCTTCATTAGCGACCCCCGCCCCGGGTCACCAGCAACATCGCCACGTCGTCGGCGAGCGGGCCACCGTTGATCTGCTCGGCACGGCCGACCAGCCAGGCCGGCAGCTCGGACAGTGGCACCGCCCGGTTGGCCGGGTCGGCGAGCAGGCCGGTGAGCCCCGGCACGTCGAGTCGTTCGTCGCCGCCGTCGACCCGACCCTCGATAAGGCCGTCGGTGTACATCAGCAGGGACCAGTCATCGGTGTCGAACTCCAGATCGAAGGCAACGGGGCGACGGGGGCGGACGCCGAGCAGCAGCCCGCCCTTGGCCGGCACCGGGGCGACCTTACCGCCGCTGATCAGCAGCGGCGGCGGGTGACCGGCGAGCCGTACGGTGGCCCGGGCGGACGCCAGGTCGAGCCGGGCGGTGGCCACCGTCGCGAAGATCTCCTGGAGCCGGCGCTCGCTCATCAGCACCTGCTCCAGCGCCGGCAGCACCTCGTCGTCGGGCACCCCGGCCAGCACCAGCGCCCGCCAGGCCACGCGCAGCTCGACCCCGAGCGCCGCCTCGTCCACGCCGTGGCCGCACACGTCGCCGACGATCAGGTCGATCCGGTCCGGTCGGGTCTGCACCACGTCGTAGAAGTCGCCGCCGATCAGCGCGGCGTGCCGGCCGGGCCGGTAGAACGTGTGCACCGACACCTCGTCGGTGGTCATCAGCGGCTGCGGCAGCAGGCCCCGCTCCAGGCGGGCGGACTCGGCCTGGCGCAGCTCCACCTCGCGCAGCCGGCGGGCGTTCTCGTCGGCCCGCTTGCGCTCCACCGCGTAGCGCAGCGCCCGGGTCAGCAGGACGCCATCTACCTGCCCCTTGACCAGGTAGTCCTGCGCCCCTTCGGCGACCGCCACGATGCCCAGGTGCTCGTCGGAGCGGCCGGTCAGCACGCAGACCGCGGCGCCGCTTGCCATCTCCAGCGCCCGCCGCAGCCCGTCCAGGCCCTGCGCGTCGGGCAGGCCCAGGTCGAGCAGGACGCAGTCGACACCCATCACCCGCTGCCGGGCCTCGCTGAGGCTTGTCGCCACCAGCAGGTCGATCATCGAGTTGGTCTCGGCGAGCAACTCGCCGACCAGGAAGGCGTCGCCCTCGTCGTCCTCGACCAGGAGCACCCGCAGCCGTTCACCAGGCGGAAGGCCACCGTGCAGCCCCGCGCCACCTCGGGGCGCGACGGCAGAAGCCGACACGCCGGCACCCCGGTGCGGCCGGGCCACCGCCGCGAGTCGCGGGAGTTCGCTGGTGATGTCGGGCTCCTTTCGAGTGCCCTTGCTGATCCTGGCGGAGACAACGGTCGCACACCACGGCACCGCCGCCGGTGTGGCGGGTGGGTGCCCCGTCCGTCCGGACAGCGGCGGGACCGACCCACGATGTTACGCGGGAGCGCTGCCAACCCGGCAGCGCACCGACCGGGAGTGCCGCCGCACCCGGCTGGGGTGCAGGATGATGCCCACCCCCGTAGATCCACCCCCCGAGGAGTCCCCGTGGGCGTACCTCCCATCCGCCCCGCCGACCGCGCGTTCGCCAAGCCGCGCCGCCGGCTGCCCGCCGCCGTCGCCGCGCTGGTCGCGCTGCTCGCCGTCGGGGCGGGCGTCGTGGTCAGCCTCGCCACCCCGGCCCCGCGCCCGGCGAGCGCGCCGGCCGGCGACTTCAGCGCCGCCCGGGCGTACCGGACCGTCGAGGTGATCGCGGCCCGGCCGCACGTGGCCGGCAGTGCGGCCAACGACCGGGTACGCGAACACCTGGTCGGCGCGCTGCGCGGGCTGGGCCTGGAGACCGAGGTGCAGGACGCGGTGGCGCCCGAGGCCGGTCAGCTCAGCGGCGCGGCCGGCGGGGCGACGCTGGCGCGGGTCCGCAACGTGGTGGCCCGGCTCCCCGGCACCGACCCGACCGGCAAGGTCTTCCTGGTCGCGCACTACGACTCGGTGCAGACCGGGCCGGGCGGCAACGACGACGCGGCCGGCACCGCCACCATCCTGGAGGTGGCCCGGGCGCTGACCACCGGCCCGCGCCCCCGCAACGACGTGGTCTTCGTGCTCACCGACGCGGAGGAGGCGTGCCTGTGCGGCGCCGCCGGCTTCGCCGCCGACCACCCGCTCGCCGACGGCGGCGGGGTGGTGCTCAACCTGGAGGCGCGTGGCTCCACCGGTCCGGTGATCATGTTCGAGACGTCCCGGAACAACGCGAAGCTCGTGGACGTCTTCGGCCGGGCCGCCCCGCACCCGGTGGGCACCTCGTTCGCCGTGGAGATCTACCGGGCGCTGCCGAACGACACCGACTTCACCGCGTTCCTCGACCGCGACTTCGTCGGGCTCAACTCCGCCTACATCGACGGCGGCGCGATCTACCACACCCCGCTCGACGTGCCGGCCCGGATGGACCGGGGCAGCCTCCAGATGCACGGCGACAACGCGCTGGGCCTGGCCCGCGAGTTCGGCCGCACCGACCTGGGCGACCTGCGGTCCGGCCACGACGACACCTACTTCCCGGTGCTCGGCCTGCTGGTCCGCTATCCCGGCGGGTTGAACCTGCCGCTGGCTGTGGCCGCCCTGCTCGCGGTGGGCGCGCTCGGCTGGCTGCTGCGCCGCCGGGGCCGGGCCACCGCCGGCACGCTCGCCGCCGGCGCCGGCCTGGCCCTGGCGCCGGTCGTCGTGGCCCCGCTCGGCGCGTGGCTGCTCTGGGCCGCGATCACCACGATCCGTCCCGGGTACGCCGAGCTGCTCGACCCGTACCGTCCGGGCTGGTACCGCCTGGCCGTGGTGGCGCTCGCCGCCACGGTGCTCCTCTGCTGGTACGCGCTGCTCCGCCGCCGGTTCGGCCCGGCCGCGCTGGCGTTCGGCGGCCTGCTCTGGCTGGCCCTGTTCGGCGTGCTGCTCGCCGTGCTGGTGCCCGGCGCGGCGTACCTGACGACCCTGCCGGCCCTGGCCGGCGCGCTCGCCGGCCTCGCCGCGCTCGCCACCCGCCGGGACGGCCCGTGGCCGGTGGTCGCGGTGACGCTTGCCGGCGCGGTCGCCGTGATCATCCTGCTGCCCACGGTGGTGCTGCTCTTCCCGGCGCTCGGCATGGGCATGGGCGCGGTGGCCGCGCTGTTCGCGACGCTGCTCGGCCTGGCCGCGCTACCAGTGGTGGACCTGCTGCACCCCCGGGCCGGCGGCCAGCGCGGCCTGCTCGCGCTGCGCGCCCGCCGCCTCGGCGCGCTGCCGGCCGGGGCCGCGTTCGTGGCGGCGGCGGTGTTCGCCGGGGTCGGCCTCGCCGTCGACCGTTTCGACGCCGACCATCCCGTGCCCACCCACCTGATGTACGCGCTCGACGCCGGCACGCGGAAGGCGGCCTGGCTCAGCCACGAGGAGATGCCGCAACCCTGGACCGACAGCTACGTCGACCGGAACATCTCGGTGGCCGACGACTTCCCCGGGATCGGCGACGGCGAGTTGCGCGCCGGCCCGGCTCCGGCGGCGTCCCTGCCCGCGCCGAAGCTGGAGGTGCTCGCCGACGACCGCACCGGCGACCAGCGGGTGCTGCGGGTGCGGGTGACCCCGCAGCGGTCCGTCCGCCTGCTCACGCTGCACGTGGACACGCGCACCGCCACCGTGCGGTCCGCCACGGTGGCCGGGCGGGACGTGCCGGTCAAGGCGCGCGAGGGCCGGTGGGGCTTCGGCGTCGTGTTCCACGCGCCGCCGCCGGAGGGGGTGGAGATCACGTTGACGCTGGTGCCGCGGGGCGACACCGTGACGGTGCGCGCGATGGACGCCAGCGACGGGTTGTCCTCCGTGCCCGGGTTCCGGGCGCGTCCGGCGAATGTGGGCGTGGTCGGCTCGCACAGCTCGGAGATGCTGGCGGTGGCGCAGACGTACACGCTTTGATCAACGCCATCTCGCCGAAGTGGCGGTATCCGGGCGCCGGGATACCGCCACTTCGGCGTACCGGCGGGCCTCAGGCCGTTCCGGGGGCGGGCGTCGCGCGCTCGGCCGCGCGGCTGACCTGTTCCCAGCTCGCCCAGGTGTCCATCCGCCGGCGGGAGAGGTCGAACGCCAGGTCGTACACCATGCTGCCGAACAGCAGCCGCAGCGGCGGGTCGTCGCTGTCGACGAGTCGCAGCAGAGCCTCGGCGGCCAGCCGGGGCTCGCTGTCGACGGAGCCTTCCGCCCACTGCCGCTCCAACTCGGCACGGAGCGGCGCGTACGCGTCCATCGGGGTGGTGGCGCTGACGCTCGTGTAGAGGTCGGTCCAGTAGCCGCCCGGCTGCACGATGCTGACCTTGATGCCGAAGGCCGCCGCCTCCGCCGCCAGGGCCTCGCTCATGCCCTCCAGCGCGAACTTGCTCGCGCTGTACAGCCCGGTGCTCGGGAAGCCACCGAGCGCGGCGATGCTGGAAACCTGCACGATGTGGCCGGACCGTTGCGCGCGCAGGTGCGGCAGCACGGCCTGGCTGACCCACAGCGCGCCGAAGACGTTCACCTCGAACTGGGCCCGCGCCTCGGCCTCGGTGAACTCCTCGATCATGCCCATGGACAGGGTGCCGGCGTTGTTGACGACGACGTCGAGCCGCCCGAAGTGCTCGACGGCGCTGGCCACGGCGGCGAAGACGGCCGCCCGGTCGGTCACGTCCAGGGTCAGGGTCAGCAGCCGGTCGCCGTGCCGGGCGTCGAAGTGGTCCCGGGTGACGGTCCGGGCCGCGGCGGCCACCCGGTCGCCCCGGTTCAGCGCGGCCTCGGCGAACGCGCGGCCCAAGCCGCGGCTGGCGCCGGTGATGAACCAGGTGCGCATGTCGGTGTTTCCCTTCGGTCGGTGAGACGAGACGGTCCGTCTCGACCCTGCCCCCCTCCCTCCCCCTTCGTCAAGACGAGACGGTTCGTCTCGCTGTATGGTGCTCCCATGACGCCGCCGAACACGGCCCGCCGGCGGGAGACCTCCCGCCGCGCCATCCTCACCGCCGCCTTCGACCTGCTCCAGGAGATCGACTACGCGAAGGTCAGCATCGAGGGCATCGCCGCCCGCGCCGGCGTCGGCAAACAGACCATCTACCGCTGGTGGCCCTCGAAGGGGGCGGTCATCCTCGAAGCCTTCCTTTTGCTCAGCGAGGGCGCCGAGGGCGAGCCGATCCGGCTGCCGGACACCGGCGACCTGGCCGCCGACCTGACCGAGGTGCTGCGGGCCACCGTCGCCGAGCTGACCGACCCCCGGTACGAGCCACCGATGCGCGCGCTGGCCACCGAGATCGCCCACGACCCCAAGCTGGCGGCGGCCTACCACGAACGGCTGGACGGGCCGCTGCGGGAGGCCAAACGGGAACGCCTGCGCAGCGCCCAGCAGGCCGGACAACTCGCCGAGGACATCGACCTCGACATCGCGGCGGACATGATCTGGGGTCCGCTGTTCCGGCGGTGGCTGCACCGCAGCGGACCGCTCACCACCGACTACGCCGACCGCCTCGTCGCCACCGCCCTCGACGGGCTGCGGCCTCGCGGCTCTCGGCAGTGATGTCGAGGGAGGCCGGCCCTGCTTCTCTGCCGGTGCCGCGCGCCTACGCGCTCCGGCCTGCTGGCTGGCGACGTCACTTCGCGCGTACGTGACGGTAGACGACCTGCAACTCGGACAGGTTGTGGTCGACCACGCTGAGCTCCTGCCCAGAAACGGCCTCGCGGAGCCGGGCCGCCTCCTCGGGCTCGACGGCGGAGGTGCCGTACTTCTGGTTGGCCTCCTCGCGCTTCCCCGGGCGGTAGGTGTAGTACGCGTCGACCCGTCGGACATCGAGGTTGTCGGAGCACTGCTGGATGTAGTCCCGCGCCTTCGCCAGCATCGGCGCCACCTGCGTGTCGATCGGCCCGTCGGCCTTGAGCATGAACTCGTGCTTGGTTGACCCCTGGGTGAGCAGGAAGGCGTGCCGCTCCCAGTCGATCTTCAGCGCGAGGTAGGCGACGATCGAGTCGTCCGGACCGTACGCGATCAGCTTCACCTGGGCGAGCAACCTGTCACGGATGCTCCTCATGATGATCTCGAGGGCGGACGCCGGTGCCCGCACCGCGCTGGCGATCTCCCGGGCGACGTGCGCGATGACGTTCAGCCGCACGAGGACCACCACTTCCGGGTCCACATCGACGGAGACGTCGATGTCGTCCTCGCCGTCGTCCATCACTCACCACCCGTCCGGAAGTAGGTCAGGCGCCGCCGGGTGAGACCTCGCCGCTGCAACGCGTCCTCGATCTCGTCGAGCGTCACCCCGCCGACGCCGTTGGCGTACCGCTGCCGCGCCTCGACGATGCCCATCTGCGGGTTTTCCGAGAGGAAGTCGAAGATCTTGTCGCCGAGGCACTCCACCAAGGCGGACGAGATGGCGGCCACGGAGAGGCCCGGATAACGGGCGGCAAGCTTCTCGACCTGCCCGAGCGTGAGTCCGGGCACCCGCGCGTGCAGCGCAGAATAGATCATCTCGGCCCGTTCGGCGGTGTTCGGCTCCCAACTGAAGACCCGCATCCGGCCGGGCCTGATCAGCGGTCCGTGCAGCGTCGACAGATCGTTTGTGG
The DNA here is from genome assembly GCF_027497235.1 of Micromonospora sp. WMMD1128. Classification (NCBI taxonomy): domain Bacteria; kingdom Bacillati; phylum Actinomycetota; class Actinomycetes; order Micromonosporales; family Micromonosporaceae; genus Micromonospora; species Micromonospora sp. WMMD1128. The sequence goes on along the minus strand of NZ_CP114902.1, from coordinate 368,782 downwards.
TGAGCACGATCGGAAACCGCCGGCTCGTCCCCACGTCGCACATCCGCACGTCGTCGGCGAGGTTCATCAGGAAGCCCGTCAGGAGCTGCGAGTTCACCGTGTAGCGGGCGTTCCGGTCCCGCCCGGCCGGCCCGAGGTCGAAGTCCTCCAGGACGAGCACCGGAAAGCTGTTCTCGACCTCGGCGTGCTGTGCGGCCCGTTTGTAGAGGCCGCGAAGCTGCTCCACCGGGCGGCCCTCCGAACGTCCGCCCAGCTCCGACGAGGAGAACCGGAAAGGGACGAACCCGGCGGCCTTGAGCGACGCCGCGGTCTGGAACGACTTTCCGTCACCGGGCGGACCGACCACGGCCAACAGCAGGGGATAATTGTCCAGGCACGATACGGCGAAGCAATGGGAGAGAACAGCCTTGCGAAACCTTTCCGGCACGCTCACTCGGGGTCGACCTCATTTCGCGTCTTTCGATATTCGAAGGTGTCACCCTGCTGCAGCAGAAAGTTGACGTCGGTCAGGATTGCGACCTGAAGTTCCTTCTCCGACATTCCGGCGTACTCGCTCTTGCGGCCGACCAGTGGCAGCACCTGCTGACCCGGCGGTGGCGCCGCGACCGGGGCCACCGGGGCGACCGGAATCGGCCGCTGCCGAGGCGGAGCGGGGGCGACAGCCGGGCCGGACGCCGGTCGGACGCCCCGGACATGCGCCACCGGTTTCGTCGGTGCGGGTCGCTCCGGCCGTTCGGCCTTGACGGCCCTGACCGTGTATACACCGGTGATGAGCGCCGCCAATACGCCGAGAGCAGCGACTACTATTTCCGTCATTGGTACCGCTCCAGGGGTGGGTCCGACGAGTCTACGAAGATTCCGCCAATTGCCAGTATGGCCGGACGGGGCAAGGTCGACGGCTCTCCGACCCGTCCCGATGCCCGCCCAGCCAAACCCCGACGACCCGATGGTCAACTGTCACCGGCCGGACCGGACCATGCGATCACCGTCAATCAGAAGCACGACAGGAACAACCTGGATTTCCCATGGCATTCGGGGCCGTCATCATGATCGCCGTCCGCGGGACTCCCGTCCGCGGATATCGGGTCGCCGGCTCCACATCCGCTCGCTACGCTGCGCCGCATGCGGCTGGAACGGGTCACTCCCGACAACTACGAGGCGGCGCTCGCGCTGTCGGTGCGCCCGGATCAGGAGGACCTGGTCGCGCCGGTGGTCAAGTCGCTGGCCGAGGCGTACGTCTTTCCCGAGCACGCCTGGCCAAGGTTGATCTTCGACGGCGACCGGCTCGTGGGCTTCCTGATGGCCTTCTTCGACATTCCGTGGGGCGATGATCCCGACGACAGGCGCGCCGGCCTGTGGCGCCTGAACATCGCGGCCGACGCGCAGGGCCACGGCTACGGTCGGTTCGCCGTGGAGGCGGTGTGCGCGGAGATCCGCGCCCGGGGCGACACCCGGGCATACGTCACCTGGGAGCCCCGCGACGGAGGGCCGGAGCCGTTCTACCTGAAGCTGGGCTTCCGCCCGACCGGCGAGCAGAGCGAGGGCCAGACGGTCGCCGTCCTGGACCTGTAGCGCCTCCCTGATGTCGGCCCCCACTGGCATGATCCGCGCCGTGGGGATTCTCTGCGATTACTTCTCGGCGCCCTCCGATGAGGCTGCTGCCGCGGTCGCCGACGTCCTGGGCGGTCCGCGCGCGGCGGCCGATCCCGGCTTCGATGTCGTCGAGCTGAAAGGGATCGAGCCGGCCGTGCGGCTCGGGACGCTGGAGGCGCTACTGACCAACCTCGATTACGACGCGGTGACGCGGAACCCCCGGCAGGGCAAGGCCGTCGCGGTCCGTGATGACGGCGAGGTGCTGGTCATCTCGCTGACCGACGAACTGCGAGCCGCGCTGGCCGACGCCCCGGAGAGTCGGCTGCGTGAGGTGGCGCGGCCGTGGTCCGAGACCGAGGAGTTCTGGGGGCAGGGTGACCAATCGGTCCTGGCCGAGGTGCTGATCGAGCTGGCCGGGTTGGCTCGCCGGGCGACGACCCGGGACGAGCGCCTCTACTGCTGGGTCTGCGTCTAACCGCGTCAGTTCGGAGAGGTGGGGGCGCGCAGTCGGACACGGTCGTCCGCAGCGGGATCGGAAACCAGGCCGAGGATCGCACTCAGGACGGTCAGGAAGACATTACGCGGCTGCTTGTGCAGCCAGACCAGCACGTCCCGGTCGATCTGGACCTTCACGCCGCCTCACCGTTGGCGCGGTCGGCCAGCAGAGCCTCCACCTCTTTCGGGTCGACTCCGAGCGATTCCAGGGCTGCCGACAATGGGATGAACTGGCCGTCTGCGCGGGATCGAGCAATCACCTCGGAGTCCCGACGGTCACGGAATGCCTCGATCTCCTCCCACTCGTCGATGCCGACCAGCACGGCGACGGGTCGTTCGTACTTGGTGATGATGACCGGTTCACCGGTGCGTTCGACCGCCTCCAGCACCCGGCCCGCACCATCGCGAAACTCCCGCAGCGTCATCGTCGCCATGTACCGGACTGTACCACGCGGTACCGTGCCAGATATAACGTGATTGCCCGATCGGAGCGCCCGGCTTACCGCCACCTCGGCGAAGTGGAGTGGATCAAGCGCCAGCCAAGGGCTACTTCCAGCGGAAGTGGACGAACAGGCGGCCGAAGTTCTTCGAGTCCTTCTCGACCCGGTGGTAGAGCTGCTTGACGTCCTTCTGGTCGAGGAAGCGCAGCACCTTCTTCTTGAGCGCGCCGGAGCCCTTGCCCGGGATGATCTCCACGAGCGTGGCCTTCTTCGCCACCGCCTCGTCCATGATCCCGCGCAGCGCGCGATCGATGTCGTGGCCCTTGTTGTAGATGTCGTGGAGATCGAGCTTCAGCTTCACGCTTCCATCCTAGGTACGCCGAAGGGCAGCCCAACCGGGCTGCCCTTCGGCATCGCTCACCGACCGACCCGTCCCTCGACCCGCTCGAGCGCGGTGGTGTAGTCGGTGTTCGTCGAGTACATCGCCGCCGCGATGCGCAGGTGCCGCAGCGCGTCGGCCGGCCGGTTCATCCGCTCCAGCGTCCGGCCCAGCACGTGGTGCGCGTAGTGGTCGCTCGGGTCCCGGTCGACCAGCTCACGCAGGTGCTCCTCGGCCCGGTTGAGCTGGGCCGACTGGAAGTAGGCGCGGGCCAGCAACTGCCGCACCGAGGAGTTGTCGGGCTCCGCCTCGATGATCGGCTCGAGCAGCCGGGCCGCCCCGGTCGGGTCCCCGGAGTCGAAGAACATGGTCGCCCGCCGGTACTCCGCCAGAAGGTCCACCTGACCCACCTCCTCGTGTCGCGTCAGCCCTTTGTCCGACGCTGGCACAACACCGAAGGAACCGCGAGTGTTCCACCCGGTAAAGATCAGGGCGTGGGGTCGTACCGATCGCCCACCAGCTCCCACGCCCGGACACCGCCCACGATTCCGGCCGTGTTCGGGACGACCACGACGTCGTCCCCCATCCGGGCCACCTGCTCCGGCCGGATCAACCGCGAGTTGCCCCCGCCCAGATAGAGCCGGTCCCAACGGAACACCGGCCGCAGGCCGTCCACCACCTGCCGGATCCGCCGGGACCAGAACGCGTCGCCGAGGCGCCGCCGTTCCGGCTCCCCGACGTACGTGTCGTAGGTGGTGTTCCACCGCACCGGCGCGTGCGACAGCTCCAGGTGCGGGGCGATCGTCCCGCCGTCGAAGAGCGCGCTGCCCAGCCCGGTGCCGAGCGTCAGGACCAGTTCGCAGCCGGTCCCGGCGACCACGCCCGCGCCGTGCACCTCGGCGTCGTTGAGGACCAGCGCCGGCACGTCGAACGCCTCGGCCAGCGCGCCGCGCGCGTCGTACCCGGACCACTCCGCGACCAGGTCCGGGTCGACGCGGCTGCGCGGCCCGGAGCGGGTCACGTAGTGCGGGGTGGCCACCACCACGCCGTGCCGGATCATGCCGGGCATCCCGACGGTGAGCCGGTCCGCCGCGGGCAGGCGGGCGCCGAGATCCCGCAGCGTCCGCACGAACACGGCCGGGGGCAGGGGGTACGGCGTGGGCACGCGCAACGGGCGGGCCCGCATGGTGCCGGCGGCATCAAGCACGGAGGCTTTGATCCCGCCGCCTCCGCAGTCGATCGCCAATGTGGTCACCACGGCTGTGAGTCTCCCTCACGTCGGTACCTTCCCAAGCGCGGGACACGGTAATCCGGATGCGCCCGCCGGTATTCTCGGTGTCCTGATGAGCGCCACGTTGATCGCCAAGGATCTCACCGCCGGCCACGGTGACCGCCTCCTCTTCGAAGACCTCAGCCTGGTCGTCGCGCCCGGCGACGTGGTCGGCCTGGTCGGGGTGAACGGCGCCGGCAAGTCCACGCTCCTGCGGACGCTCGCCGGCCTCCAACCCCGCGAGCAGGGCACGGTGGCGTTGAACCCGCCCAGCGCCACGGTCGGCTACCTGCCGCAGGAGCCGGAACGCCGGCCGGGCGAGACGGTCCGTGACTTCCTGGCCCGGCGCACCGGTGTGACCGCCGCGCAGGCCGCGCTCGACGCCGCCACCGAGGCGCTGACCGCCGGCGCGGCCGGCGCCGACGACGCGTACCCGATCGCCTTGGAACGGTGGTTGGACCTGGGCGGCGCGGACCTGGATGAGCGGGCCGAGCAGGTCGCCGCGGAGCTGGGCCTCGACGTGGGCCTGGACCATCCGACGGTCGGGCTGTCCGGCGGGCAGGCGGCCCGCGCCGGGCTGGCCTCGCTGCTGCTCAGTCGCTACGACATCTTCCTGCTCGACGAGCCCACGAACGACCTCGACCTGGCCGGGCTGGACCGGCTGGAACGCTTCGTCACCGGGCTGCGCGCCGGCACCGTGCTGGTCAGCCACGACCGCGAATTTCTCACCCGCACGGTCAACCGGATCGTCGAGCTGGACCTGCATCAGCGGCAGGTCAACCACTACGGCGGCGGCTACGCGGCCTACCTGGAGGAACGCGCCGTGGCGCGCCGGCACGCCCGCGAGGAGTTCGAGGAGTACGCCGACACGAAGGCCGATCTGGAGGCGCGCGCCCGGACCCAGCGGGCCTGGATGGAGAAGGGCGTGAAGAACGCCCGCCGCAAGGCCACCGACAACGACAAGATCGGCCGCAAGTTCCGCACCGAGGCGACCGAGAAGCAGGCGGCGAAGGCGAAGCAGACCGCCCGGCTGATCGAGCGGCTGGAGGTGGTCGAGGAGCCGCGCAAGGAGTGGGAGCTGCGGATGGAGATCGCCGCCGCGCCCCGCGCCGGCGCCGTCGTGGCCGCGCTCCGAGGCGCCGTGGTACGCCGGGGAGCCTTCACGCTCGGCCCGGTGGACCTCCAGATCGACTGGGCCGACCGGGTGGCGATCACCGGGGCGAACGGCTCCGGCAAGAGCACCCTGCTGGCCGCGCTGCTGGGCCGGCTGCCCCTGGACGAGGGGCACGCGGCGCTCGGCCCGGGTGTGGTGGTGGGCGAGGTCGACCAGGCCCGCGGGCTGTTCCTCGGCGACCAGCCGCTGCTCGACGCGTTCGCCGCCGCCGTACCCGAGCTGAAGCCCGCGGACGTCCGGACACTGCTGGCCAAGTTCGGCCTGCGGGCCGACCACGTGCTGCGCCCGGCGGCGACGCTCTCCCCCGGCGAACGGACCCGGGCCGCGCTGGCGCTGCTCCAGGGCCGTGGGGTCAACCTGCTGGTGCTCGACGAGCCGACGAACCACCTCGACCTGGCCGCGATCGAGCAGTTGGAGTCGGCGCTTGCCGGTTACCCCGGCACGCTGCTGCTGGTGACCCACGACCGGCGGATGCTCGACGCGGTGAGCGTCAACCGGCGGCTGCGCGTGACGGACGGACGGATCGCCGAGGACTGATCCGTGCCGGCCCGCCGGTCGGGGGCCACAATGACCCCATGCTCAAGTGGGAGTACGCGCTGCTGGTCCGCCGCCGCCAGGCCGCGACCACCGACGCCGGGTGGGAGATCGTCTTCCACTGGTACGGCCCGGACGGCACCATGGTCGACGTCACGCCCTACGGCGACACCTCGCTGGTCCACCTGAACCGGGCCGGTGACCAGGGCTGGGAGCTGGTCGCGATGAGCGAGGACCCGTCGTTGGAAGGCCACGCCGAGCTGCACCGCTATCACCTGAAGCGCCCGAAGTCGCCCGCTCCCCAGCCCCGCCAGCGCCTCCGCCCCACCCGTCCCACCCGCCGCACCCTCCCCACCTGACCCACCCCAACCCCCCTCCCGGCGCGTTGATCATGAAGTTAGCGGCAGCTCCGTGCCCGATTTATCGCCGCCAACCCCATGATCAACGGCCCTGCTCCGGCAGTTCCGGGGCGGGACGGCGGACGGCGGGGCGGGCAAAAGCGTGTGTGTCGGGGTGGAACGGGTATCGCGCGGCCGGAGGTGGCGCATGGTGGCGATGGGGCAGGCCGCGCTCTCGGGTGAGCGGCTCCGCCAGGCCGACGGGTTCCTCGCCGAGGCGTGGGCCGACCTGGCCCGGCATGACGACCGGCTGCGGGGTACGACCATCGAGGTGCGCTTCGACCGCGGGGTGGCACACCTGACCGGAGCGGTCACCGACCCGGCGGAGCTGCGGCTGGTACGCGAGCTGATCGGCCGGCTGGCCGGGGTGCTCGGGGTGTGGTGCCGGGTCGGCGTCGCCGGTCGCCCGCCGGTGGTGGTCGACCTGGGCTGCGGCGCGACCAAGCAGTGGCCGGGCAACCTGGGGCTGGACATCTATCCGGCGACCGGCGTGGACGCGGTCGCCGACCTCTCCGGCCCGCTGCCGCTACGGGACGACTCGGTGGACGTGTTCTTCGCGGTACACATCGTCGAACATCTGATCGACTTCCTGCCGCTCTTCGACGAGTGTCACCGGGTGCTGCGGCCCGGCGGCGTCCTGCACGTGATGAGCCCCTGGTGGCGACACGTCAACGCGGTGGCCGACCCGACCCACGTCCGCCTGCTCGACGTGCAGACGTTCAAGGGCATCTGCGGTCAGCGCCCGCCCGGCGCCCCGCGCTGGTATCCGCTGCACGTCGGCTGCGACGGCGCTTCCATCTTCGCCGATCTGACCCCCCTGCCCGCGGATGCGGACCTCCCGTCCCCCGCCCACCTGGCGCGCTTCTTCGACTGAGCGGGTCAGGCGGGTGGGGCGGATTCGCGTAGCGCCAGGCGGTGGGGGGCCACCAGTTCACGTGGAGGGGCGTCGCGGTCGGCGGCGAGGCGGTCGGCGAGGAGTTCGACGGCCAGGCAGGCGATGTGTGCCTTGTCCGGCGCGACAGTGCTCAGGGTCGGAATGGAGAAGCGACCGTCCTCGATGTCGTCGAACCCGGCGACCGCGACGTCCTCGGGCACGCGCAGGCCGGCCTCGTGCAGGGCGCGCAGCGCGCCGAGGGCGAGCGTGTCGTTGAAGCAGAAGACGGCGTCGGGGCGTACCCCCGAGGTGAGCAGGTGCCGCATGGCGGCTGCGCCGTCCGCGCGGTGCCAGGCCGGCGCGGACGCCACCAGGCGGTCGTCGGGTTCGATGCCGGCCTCGGCCAGCGCGGCGGCGTAGCCGGCCAGGCGCAGCCGGGCGCTGGCGCCCTCGGGGGTGCGTTGGGTGCCGATGGCGGCGATCCGGCGGCGGCCGAGCCCGGCCAGGTGGGCGGTGATCTCCCGGGCGGCGGCCACGTTGTCGATCATGATGTGGTCGGCGGGGCCGTGGTCGACGCGTTCGCCGAGTAGCACCATGGGCAGGCCGTCGAGGCTGGCGAGGTCGTCGGCGGTGAGCGCGAGCGGGCTGAGGATCAGGCCGTCGATCATGTGGTCGCCGATCCCGCTGGCGGCCTTGCGTTCCTGCTCCGGGCCGCCGCTGGTCTGGTCGATCAGCACCGTCCACCCGTGCTGGGCGGCGGCGGCGACCACGTGGCGGGCCAACTCGGCGAAGTAGGGGAGGTCGAGTTCGGGCACGGCCAGCGCGATCACGCCGGTGCGCCCCGTGCGCAGGTTGCGGGCGGACAGGTTGGGCCGGTAGTGAAGTTCGGCGATGGCCTCCTCGACCCGGGCCCGGGTGGCGGCGCGCACGTGCTGGTAGCCGTTGACGACGTTCGAGACCGTCTTCACCGACACGCCGGCCCGTTCCGCCACGTCCTTGAGCCTGTGCCGCACTTGACCTTCCTCCCGCCGCCACTGCGGCGAACTCTACCGCGTGACGACGACGTCCCGACCCCCTTTACAGGACGGGTTACAACGTTGTAGAAACCAGGGGCACGGTGACCGACGTCACCGGGCAGCAGCCCCCGAGGGAAAGGTGGCATCCGTGCCGAACGCGCAGCTCACGGTCGATCCGGCATTCCGGGTCGGCGAGGCCGACCGCCGGATCTTCGGCTCCTTCGTCGAGCACATGGGTCGATGCGTCTACGGCGGGATCTACGAGCCCGGGCACCCGGACGCCGACCCGCGCGGCTTCCGCCGCGACGTGCTGGAGATGACCCGCGAGATGGGCGTTTCCGTGGTCCGCTACCCGGGCGGCAACTTCGTCTCCGGCTACCGCTGGGAGGACGGCGTCGGTCCGGCCGGTGAGCGGCCCCGCCGGCTCGACCTCGCCTGGAAGACGATCGAGACCAACGCGTTCGGGCTGGACGAGTTCATGACCTGGGCGACCGCCGCCGGGGTCGAGCCGATGATGGCGGTCAACCTCGGCACCCGCGGCATGCCCGAGGCGTGCGACCTGCTGGAGTACACCAACCACCCGGGCGGCACCCGGCTGTCCGACCTGCGCCGCGAGCACGGCGCCGAGCAGCCGTACGGGGTGCGGCTGTGGTGCCTCGGCAACGAGATGGACGGGCCGTGGCAGGTCGGGCACAAGACCGCCGAGGAGTACGGCCGGCTGGCCGCCGAGACCGCCCGCGCGATGAAGATGATCGACCCGTCGATCAGCCTGGTCGCCTGCGGCAGCTCCGGCCGGCAGATGCCCACGTTCGCCGGCTGGGAGGCGACCGTGCTGGAGCACACCTACGAGCACGTCGACTACATCTCCGCCCACTCCTACTACGACCCCGCCGACGGCGACCGGGCCAGCCTCCTCGCCTCCGCGGTCGACATGGACGCCTTCATCACCGAGGTGACCGCCACCGCCGACCACGTCGGCGCGAAGCTGCGGCAGAAGCGCAAGCTCAAGGTCTCCTTCGACGAGTGGAACGTCTGGTACCAGTCCCGCCTCCAGGCCGACCTGGACCGGCGCGGCTGGGTGGAGGCACCGGCGTTGATCGAGGACGACTACACCGCCGACGACGCGGTGGTGGTCGGCGACCTGCTGATCACCCTGCTCCGGCACGCCGACCGGGTCGGAGTGGCCTGCCAGGCACAACTCGCCAACGTCATCGCCCCGATCCGCACCCGCACCGGCGGCCCCGCCTGGCGGCAGACCATCTTCCACCCGTTCGCCCTCACCGCCCGCTACGCGCGGGGCACCGTGCTGCACACCGAGCCGGTCGGCCCGACGTACCCGACCAGGAAGTACGGCGACGTGCCGGTGCTGGACACCGTCGCCGTGCACGACGAGGAGACCGGCGGCCTGGCCGTCTTCGCGGTCAACCGGGGCCCGGAGGACCTCCCGCTCGACCTGGACCTGCGTGGCCTGCCCGGGTTGCGCGGCGAGGCGCACACCACCCTCGCATCCGGGGCCGACCCGGCGGCCACGAACACCGAGGCCGACCCCGAGCGGGTCACGCCGCGGGAACTCACCACCCCCGTCCTCGACGGCGGTCGTTGCCCCGTGGTGCTGCCCGCCACCTCCTGGAACCTGCTGCGCTTCGCGCCTCGCGGGTAAGGCGGGGGCCCTTATTAACGCTTTCGGTATAGGCGGGGCCCCCGCTTAACACTCAGGTGTTAAGCGGGGGCCCCTCCTAACATCTGGCGGTCAGGGGGTGGGGGCGTGCTCGCGGCGGGCGAGCCGGTTCTTGCGGTGCCCGTAGCCGAAGTAGATGATCCCGCCGAGCGCCATCCAGATCAGGAACCGCACCCAGGTCTCCACCGACAGGTTGAGGCTCAGGTAGAGGCAGGCCACCGCCGTGACGATCGGCAGCACCGGCGAGAACGGCACCTTGAACGGCCGCTCCAGGTCGGGGCGCCGCTTGCGCAGGATCGGCACCGCGATCGCGACCAGCATGAACGCGCAGAGCGCGCCGATGCTGACCAGGTCGGCGAGCGCGGACAGCGGCAGGAAGCCGGCGAGCAGCGCCACCGCGACCGTCATGATCGCGGCGATCCGGTACGGGGTGCCCCAGCGCGGGTGCACCTTGGCGATCGACGGCGGGATGAGCCCGTCCCGGGCGATGGCGAAGCCGATCCGACCCATGGCCACCAGGTCGACCAGGATCACGCTCGTCAGACCGGCGACGGCGGCGATGGAGACGAGCGTCGCGGCCCAGCCGGCCCCGACCGCCCGGAACGCGGACGCGATCGGCGCGCCCTCGTCGATCTCGGTGTAGTTGACCATGCCGACCACGACGAGCGAGACGCCGATGTAGAGCGCGGTGGAGATGACGAGCGTGCCGAGCAGGCCCAGCGGCAGGTCGCGCTTGGGCTTGCGGGTCTCCTCACCCAGGTTCGCCACGGCCTCGAACCCGGTGTACGCGAAGAACACCACCGCGGCGGCGGTGAGCACCCCGACGAAGCCGAAGACGGAGGGTTCCAGCCCGAAGAGGGCCTGGGTGACCGGCTGCTTGATGCCGTCGTCGCCGGCGCCCGCCGGCTCGCTGGACGGGATGAACGGGGTGAGGTTCGCGGCCTTCACGAAGAACAGCCCGGCGATGATGACGAAGGCGCAGATCGCCACCTTCACCAGCACCAGCACGTTGGTGACCCGGGCGGACTCGCGGATGCCGACGATGGCCACCACGCCGAGCGCCAGCACGATGCCGACCGCGCCGAGGTTGACGATGCTGCCCTCCTCGGCGAACCAGGCGCTGGGCAGGCCGAACAGGTCGGTGAAGTAGCCGGACCAGCCCCGGGCCACCACCGCCGCGCCGAGCGCGAACTCCAGCAGCAGGTCCCAGCCGATGATCCAGGCGACGATCTCGCCCATGGTGGCGTAGGCGTAGGTGTAGGCGCTGCCGGCGGTCGGCACGCTGGAGGCCAACTCGGCGTAGCAGAGCGCGGCGAGCAGCGCGACCGCCCCGGCGATGCCGAAGGAGATCACCACGCCGGGTCCGGCGCTGTTCTTCGCCTCGACGCCGGTCAGCGTGAAGATCCCGGTGCCGATCACGATCCCGATGCCGAATCCCATCAGGTCGACCGGCCCGAGTCGACGATGAAGCCCCGGCTTGCCGTCTTCGCCGTCGGCGTCGCCATGGGCGAGCACGTCCTTGATCGGCTTGGTCCGAAGGACTGACATGGATCACCTCCCCCAACGCCGCGACCACCGCGTTGGCGGTCCGTGGTCGGCCAAGCTACCCACCGTTCGCCGCGTCCAATCCAGTACGTCGGGTGTCGGAATGGTCACGATGCGGTGCGCGGCTCCGGGGTCTTGCGCCGGATCGGGATTGATGAAAGTTTCCTACCGGCGGTGTAATCATCACGGCGAATCTTGCCGAGCGCGCCGCCGTCCGCCCTCGGACCCGACGAAGGGACCGCACCGCATGAAGGCAACACCGCTCAGAGCCGCCGCGCTGGCCGTGGCGCTGCTCGGCGCGCTTGTCGCCGCCACCCCGGCACACGCCGCGCCGAACCGGACGACAACCACGAACACCACCGACTGCGTGACGGATCCGGCCACCCCCAAGCGCCAGTTCCGAGCCATGTGGATCGCGTCGGTGACGAACATCGACTGGCCGAGCAAGGACTCGTGGACCGCCCCGGACCAGGTCGCCAAGCAGAAGGCGGAATACCTCGGCTGGCTCGACCTGGCCCAGAAGCTCCACCACAACGCCGTCGTGGTCCAGGTCCGACCGACCGCGGACGCGTTCTGGCCCTCGCCGCACGAGCCGTGGTCGGAATACCTGACCGGGGTACGCGGCAAGGACCCGGGCTGGGACCCGCTGGCCTTCCTGGTCGCCGAGTCGCACAAGCGGAACCTGGAGTTCCACGCCTGGCTCAACCCGTACCGCGTCTCCATGCCCGCCCCCGGCGGCGCCGGCGCCGACCTGTCCCAACTCGCGCCGGACAGCCCGGCCCGGGCGCACCCGGACTGGGTCTTCGCCTACCCGCCGGCCGGCGTCGCCGGCAGCCGGCTCTACTACAACCCCGGCATTCCCGAGGTACGCGAGTTCGTCCAGACCGCGATGATGGACGCGGTCAAGCGGTACGACATCGACGGCGTGCACTTCGACGACTACTTCTACCCGTACCCGAGCGGCACCCACCAGGTGCCCGACGACGCCACGTTCGCCGAGTACAACCGGGGCTTCACCGACCGGGCCGACTGGCGGCGGGACAACATCGACCTGCTGATCCAGGAGATGAACGCCAAGATCAAGGCGGCGAAGCCGTGGGTGAAGTTCGGGGTCAGCCCGTTCGGCATCTGGCGCAACGCGTCGGCCGACCCGAACGGCTCGGACACCACCGGCTCGCAGTCGTACGACATCATCTCCGCCGACACCCGCAAGTGGATCAAGGAGGAGTGGATCGACTACGTGGTGCCGCAGCTCTACTGGTACATCGGCCAGTACCCGGCCGCCGACTATGCCCGGCTGGTGCCGTGGTGGGCGGAGCAGGTGCGCGGCACCCACGTGCAGCTCTACCTCGGCCAGGCCGACTACAAGAGCGGCGAGCCGGCGTACGGGTCGTACTGGATGAACCCGCGGGAGCTGTCGGACCACCTGACGTTGAACCGGTCGTACCCGGAGGTGCTCGGCAACGTGCACTTCTCGGCGGTGCAGGTCCGGGCGAACCGGCTCGGCGCGACCGACATCTACGCGGCCGAGCACTACTCCCGCCCGGCGCTGGTGCCCGCCATGACGCACCTGCCGCACAAGCCGTTGCTCTTCCCGGTGGTCACCAAGGCCCGGCGGGAGGTGGACGGGGTGCGACTGAGCTGGCGGCAGCCCGCCGACGGCAGGGGCCCGCTCGGCACCGCCACCTCGTACGCGATCTACCGGTTCGACGGCCTCGGCCTGCCCGGCCGGTGCGACCTCGCCGACGCGTCCCACCTGGTCGGCACCGTCCGGGCCACCGACGGCGCCACCCAGTCCTGGGTGGACACCTCGGCGGTCGCCGGCACGCGCTACACCTACTACGTGACCGCGTTGGACCGCCTGTGGAACGAGAGCCCGGCGAGCCCGCCGCGCTTCGTCCGCTGACCCACCCGAATGCCCCCGGCCGCCACCGCGGCCGGGGGCATTCGTCTGTTTGGGCGAATGTCAGCAAGTGGCCGCCCGAGCCATCCCCCGGCGTCACCACATTGATCGACACTCTTCGAAATCCGGAGATCCCGGAGCGCCCGTCCCGACGCCGACCACCCGGAGGTCCACCGTGACCCGACGCCTCGCCACCACCCTCGCCGCCGGCATGATCGCCCTGCTCACCGTGCTCGGCCTGGCCTCACCGGCCGCCGCCGCGGTGAGCACCGCGCAGAAACTCTCCGTGCTGTCCACCTGGACCCAGACCAGCGCCAGCAGCTACAACGCCTGGAACAGCGCCCGGTTGAACAAGGCGCCCTGGGCCGAGTACGGCTTCGACTGGTCCACCGACTACTGCTCGTCCAGCCCGGACAACCCGCTCGGCTTCTCCTTCAACCTCTCCTGCTACCGGCACGACTTCGGCTACCGCAACCACAAGGCCATGGGCATCTTCCCGGCCAACAAGTCCCGCCTCGACAGCGCGTTCTACGCGGATCTCAAGCGGGTGTGCGCCACCTACAACACGATCGTCCGGCCCGCCTGCTACAGCCTCGCCTGGACCTACTACCAGGCGGTCAACGTCTTCGGTTCGGTCGCCGCCGTGCGGCAGGCCGACCTGGACCGCGCTGCCCGAATGAAGGCCGACGCCGAACGCCGCGCCGCACCCCGCCCCTGACCCGCCGCGCTCCGCCCGCCTGCCCCCGGTTTCACGGAAGGAGTGGCTGTCCGGGCCCGGATAGCCACTCCTTCCGTGGATCAGCAGGCAGGGTGGGGGGTGGGGGTCAGCCGGCTGTGCTGTGGGGCTCGGGGGTCGGGCGGGACGTCTGGCGGCCGAACCAGAGCGAGTCGGCCGTCAGGTCCGGGTGCTCGACGTGCAGCGCCAGCGCCGCCGCCTCGTCCAGCCGCAGCCCGGCGCCCGCGCCGTACGCCGCGTCGAACGCCTCGTCGCCCAGGGCCCGGCGCAACTCCGCCTGCCGGGCCAGCCAGTACGGCTCGTAGATGCCCGGGGTGGCCCGCAGGCTCGCCCGGGTGGCCTGCGCCGCGCCGAAGAGCCGGGCCGCGGCCACCGCGTCGCCGGCCAACGCGCAGCGCACCGCGATCGCGTTGATCGTGTCGCAGGCCCGGCCCAGATAGCCGTGACTCATCCGGGACCGCAGCGCCACCAGCAGATGCTCGTGCGCCGCGACGAGGTCGCCCCGGGCCAGCGCCACCATGCCGAGCAGCATGTCCACCGAGCGGCGGCCCCGCTCCACCGGGCGGGCCGCCTCCACCGGA